>CALMQI010000366.1 GCA_937871935.1 uncultured Burkholderiales bacterium | reverse complement strand
CCACCCCTACGCCAGTGCTCGATCTCCTACCGTCACTTTTGACAACGAAAACAAATCGACCCCGTGGATCTGCACTTCAATCAGGCCGCCTTCGCGCTGCGGCACGGTCGCCAGGTTCGGCTCGATTCGCACCGGCAGCAACTGCGCCGGCGCCGCCGGCACACCGTAAGCGTTCCGCGAACGACACCCTTGCGCCGTCGATGACGGCGTGTTGAAGGATGGTTCTACGCGGCGGCGGCGAGCGCCGCGTTTGGCACGGCGATGTCGGTGGCAGGCCGCCAGTTGTGCGGCAGCAGCTGCGCGAGGTCGCGCTGCTTGAGCGTGGGCAGACGCTCGAAGACGTCCTTGAGGTAGGCCCAGGGATCGTGCCCGTTTAGTTTGGCCGACTCGATCAGGCTCATGACCACGCCAGCGCGCTCGCCGGCCTGCTGCGAGCCTACAAAAAGCCAATTCTTGCGGCCAACGCACAGCGGGCGCACCGCGTTCTCCGCCGCGTTGTTGTCGATTGGGACGTCGCCGTCGTCCAGGTAGCGCGTGAGCGCGCGCCAATTGCTCAGCGAATAATCGATCGCCTTGGCCGTCACGTCGGCATTGGCCAGCTTCTGGCGCTGCCCGGTCAGCCAGAGGTGCAGGGCCTGGACGATGGGCCTGGAGCGTTGCTGGCGCAGCAGCCACCGTGCCTGGGGTTCGAGTTCGCGCGCCTCGCGCTCGACCTCGTACAGCTTTGCGATCAGCGCCACCGCCTGGCCGGCGATCTGGCTGGCGTTGAACTCGTGCGCCTCGAACAGCTTGCGCCGCGCGTGGGCCCAGCATAGTGCGGCGCTGACGCCTTGCGCCTGAAGCCCAAAATAGCCGCTGTAATCGTCGCTGACCAGCGTGCCGCCGAAGCCTCGCAGCACGCGCCGCGGATGTTCGCCGGCGCGGCTGGCGGTGAAGTCGAACAGCACCGCGCGCTGGGCCACGAAGTTGGTCGTGCGGTAGACCCAGACGTAGGCCCGTTTGGTCTTGCCGCGCCCCGGCGCCAGCAGCGACACCGGCGTCTCGTCGGCGTGGATCACACCGTGGCTGAGGATGAAGCCCTTCAGTGCATCGGCCAGCGGTGCCAGACGCACCCCGCAGATGCCGATCCACTGGGCCATGCTCGAGCGCGGGATGTGCACGCCAGAGCGCGCGTAGATCTCTTCCTGCCGGTACAGCGGCAAGTGATCGTCGTGCTTGGCCACCACCACCTGCGCGAGCAGGCCCGGCGCGGGGATGCCTTTGTCGATGATCTGCGCGGGCATCGGCGCGGCCTGGATCGTCTGGCAGCACGTGCAGGCGTACTTGCCGCGGATATGGCGCAGCACGAAGAATTGGGCCGGCACGCAATCGAGCTGCTCGCTGACTTCTTGGCCGATGCGCTTGAAGGGCTGGCCGCACTCGCAGTGGGTCTGCTCGATCTCGTGATGGTGATCGATGCGCGGCAGGCTCGCCGGCAGCGCCTGGCGCACCGCCTGGCCTTTGGCCCGGGGTGGCGCTACCGGTGGCTTCTGGTCTTGCTGGGCGGCGCGGTCTTCCAGCGCCGTGTCGGCCAGGATCTGATCGAACAGCACCGCCTGCGTGCTCGTCTCCAGGCTCTCGCTGGAGGAGCCGAAGCGCCAGCGCTTCAGCCGCGCGATCTCGAAGTTCAGCGCCTCGATCCTGGTTTGCTTGAACTTCAGCTCGCCTTGCATGCGCCCGATCACATCGCGCAGCTCCTGCATCGAATCCAGTGCGCCCGGCGCATCGATCGTGTGGGTGTCCGGGCCTTCGAGCATGGCCGCCATCATGCCTCGCGCGCGCGTGCGCGCGAGGCATGACTTTCTCCAATAGACAAACGCGCAAATCCCGACCTCGAATCGAGCGCATTCAGACCACCGTGATCGACTGCGGCTGCGCGCTGCCCAGGCGCTGCCACGGCAGGCCCGCGACGAGCCAGTCGAACTGCTCGCGCGTGAGTTGAAGTGACCCCGTGTCCTGGCGCGGCCAGGCGAAGCTGCCCGCTTGCAGCCGCCGGGTGCACAGCCACATGCCCGCGCCGTCGTAGACCAGCACCTTGAGCCGGTCGGCGCGGCGGTTGGCAAACACGTAGGCGTGGTGGGCTTGCGCGCCCAGCGCGAAGCCGCGCACCACTTGGGCCAACAGCGTGTCGATGCCCCCGCGCAGGTCGGCCGCGCCAAGCGCCAGCCAGATGACGTCGATGCGAATCATCGGCCGAACTCCCGCAGCAGCGAAGCGAGTTCACGCGTGTGCGCCAGCGGCCAATGCAGATCGAGCCGGGTGCCTCCCACGTTCAATTCGACGCGCACCGATGTCGATGCGGCACCAGGCGCCACGCGGGCGGCCACGAAGCCGCTCGGCCTGGCGGCTGGCGAGGGCTCAGGGCTGACGCCGTCGAGCCGCGCCTGCCAGCGCCGCGCATGTGCGCACCAGCTTTGCAGCGTTCCCGCTGGCACCCCGTTGGCCTCGGCCCATACCTGCGCCTTCTGGCCAGAGGCACGATACGCCGCCACTTGCTCCAGGCACCGTTCCATCTGCTGTCGATCCATGTCCACCTCGTCTCGTTCGTTGATTGCGAAGACCCGAGGTTCGCAGCTTCAACGGTGAGATGAAAGATGGGTTCGCGGAACGCTTACCCTGCGCCGGCGCATCCGGGTGCTGGAGCAGCGCTTCGGTCGCACTCTGTTCGTGCGCAGCGAGGCCGGCTGGAAAGCCTCGGCCGACCTGCACGCGCTGGTCAGCGCTGCCCAGCACATGGAAGAGGCGGCGCGCAGCTTCTCTCAGAATCACCAGGAAGGCGCGGGCGTGGTGCGCATCAGCCTGATGGACGTGTTCGCCAAGCGCTTTGCGCCAGTATTCGTCGCGCTGGGGGAGAAATTTCCTCGGCTGCTGCTCAACATCACCACCGAGACGCACTTCGTCAATCTGGAGCAAGACCAGGTGGACATCGCCGTGCGGCTAGCACGGCCTGTGCGCAACAGCAATTCCCTGCGCGTACGCAAGATCGGTGCGGTGGCCGTGGGCGCTTACGCCAGCCGCGCGTACCTGGCGCGCCACGACACGAGTGCGTCAAATCCCGCGTTTGTCGACGACCACGACCTTCTGGCCATGAACTTGCAGTTCTTCCACCAGGATCACAACTTCACCTACGCCAACCTGGACTGGGCCAAGTTCGGCCTGACGGGCAAGGTGCGCGTGCAGTCGGACAGCTTCGTGCCCATGGCGCACCTGTGCGCGCTGGGCCACGGCGTGGCGCTGCTGCCCAAGTTCGTTGCCGCTGACTATCCCGAACTGGTGCCGTACCCCGAAAAGCTCTTCTTCGAAACGGAGCTGTGGCTGGTCAGCCGCTTTGACTTGCTGGCAGCTTGGCAGCGCGAATTGGCCGACAGGCTGCAGGAAGAAATGGCGACATGGCCTCAATGACCTCGCTCCCTGTCCTGACCACCAGCCCGCGCTTGGCGGCGCTGCCGGTCACTATCGCCAACGTTGGCCTCAGCTATGACTGCGCCACCACCGAAAGCCTGCTGGCCGGCATGTTGCGTCTGGGCCGCAAGGGAATCCCGGCCGGTTGCGTCAGCGGTGGCTGCGGAGTTTGCAAGGTGCGCATCGTGGAAGGGGCGGTGCAATCGCTCGGCCCCATCAGCCGCGCCCATGTCAGCAGCGAAGAAGAGGCCAACGGCTACACGCTGGCCTGCCGCGTGGCGCCCACCCAGGCCGTCTGCCTGGAAGTGGCCGCCCGATTGCGCAAGCCTTTCCTGGGCAGCGCCACCGCGGTGGTGCAACGCCCTGCCAGTTGAGTCAGCCAATTTGAATCAGTGAAGTTTTACCAACCGAAGGAGACATGAAATGGGTGTACTGAGAATCGGCCACGTGAGCCTGCGGGTCATGGACATGGCCGCTGCTGTGAAGCACTACGAAGAGGTCTTGGGCCTCAAGACCGCCATGAAGGACAACGCTGGTAACGTGTATCTGAAATGCTGGGACGAGTGGGACAAATACTCGATCATCCTCACGCCCAGCGACCGTGCGGGCCTGAACCACGTGGCCTACAAGGTGAAAAAGGACGAGGACCTGGACGCGCTGCAGGCCCGCATCGAAGCCTGGGGCATCAAGACCACGATGCTGGCGGAGGGCACGCTGCCCTCCACCGGCCGCATGCTGCAGTTCAACCTGCCCAGCGGCCATGAAATGTGCCTGTACGCCATGAAGGAATACGTGGGCACCGACGTGGGCACCGTCAACCCCGACCCGTGGCCCGATGGCGTCCGGGGCGCGGGGGCGCACTGGCTCGACCATTTACTGCTGATGTGCGAGATGAACCCCGAGGCGGGCATCAACACCGTGCAGGACAACACGCGCTTCATGAAGGAATGCCTGGACTTCTTCCTGACCGAACAGGTCCTGGTAGGCCCCCAGGGCGACATGCAGGCCGCCACCTGGATGGCGCGCACCACCACACCGCACGATATCGCCTTTGTGGGCGGCCCCGTCAGCGGCCTTCACCACATCGCGTTCTTTCTGGATTCGTGGCATGACGTGCTCAAGGCAGCCGATGTCATGGCCAAAAAGAAGGTCAAGATCGACGTGGCCCCCACGCGCCATGGCATCACGCGCGGCGAGACCATCTACTTCTTCGACCCCAGCGGCAACCGCAACGAAACCTTTGCCGGGTTGGGTTACCTGGCGCAGCCCGACCGCCCCGTGACCACCTGGAGCGAGGACAAGCTGGGCAGTGGAATCTTCTTTCATACGGGTGAACTGGTGGCGTCCTTCACGGACGTGTACACCTGAAGCGGCGCCCAGGCTCTGTTATTTCCTCTTTGCTTCGTTGAACGAGAAAATCCATGAAGAAAAAATTTGCAGCCGCCGCACTGCTGGCGAGCCTGGCGCCCCTGGCCGCGCAGGCCGAAGGCCACTACGTTCCCGGTGTGGAGGGCACCCAGGCCGCCAGCGTGCCGCCTCCGGGGTTTTATTACCTGGGCTATGTGGTGAACTACAACATCAACAGTTTTCGCGCACCAGGCTCCAGTGCTGACCTACCAGGGCACAACAGCGGCACCGTCACAGCGTTGGCCAATCGGTTTGTCTGGATGACGGGCCACAAAGTGCTGGGTGCCGATTACGGTGTCGAGGCCATCGTGCCGCTGGTGCGCACCTCGCTCACCATCAATGCCGCGGGCATCGCTGACAGCCGCTCGGGCGTGGGCGACGTTTACGTCGGCCCCCTGGTGCTGGGCTGGCATGGCGCGCAGTGGGATGCCGTGGCTGCCGCGGGCATGTGGCTGGATTCGGGCAACACCGACCAT
>CALMQI010000365.1 GCA_937871935.1 uncultured Burkholderiales bacterium | reverse complement strand
GAATCCACAGCCGACTATGAAGGTCCGGTTGGCGGCGGCGGCGGCGGCGGCGGCGGTGGTGGCGGCGGCGGCGGCGGCGGCGGCGGCGCAGGAGTCGGCGTGGGCGCCGGCGACGGCGCAGGGGTCGGTGCTGGCGATGGCGACGGGGATGGGCCGGGCGGCGGCGTGACCGCCGGTTGCTGCGACGCGTCGTTGTTGCCACCCCCGCAACTCGCGACCATCAACGTCAGGAACGACAGCGTGACGGCGAGGCGGCGCGACAGGCGCGAGCGAACGCCCGCGTGACCGGGTGCGGACGTGGCCGCGATTGCGCGCGCGCGGGCGGGCATGAGGCGATGCGTGCGGGCGGACCTGCGCATGGCGCTTCCTTCGCGCGCACCCCGGCGCGCTGGCGCGAGCCGTTCGGCAATCGATGTGCCGAATGCCCATATCTGTAACGCCCACGCCGGCTGCGTATCATCCGCATACAGGCCGCGTGGCCTGGTGTCGAGCGAGCGGGGGCGACGATGTCGACCATGAAGTCATTGCTCGTGTGGGTGTCCGGCCTGGCGCTGTCGTTCGGCCTGTGCGCGCAGGAGCGTGTCGCCCGCGTCGGCTATCTCAGCTGGCAGGACCACGGCAGTTACTACGAGTCCACGCTGAAGGGCTTCATCGACGGCCTGCGCAGCGAGGGCTTCGTCGAGGGCAAGAACCTCGAGCTGCTGCGCCGCTCGGCGTCCAATGATGCCGACCGTTTCAAGCCGCTGGCGCGCGAGCTCGCCGCGGCCAAGGTGGACCTCTTCTTCGCGCCGGCCACGCCGATGGCCACCGCCGCCTGGTTCGCCGACAAGCAGGTGCCGATCGTGATCGCGACGATCATGGATCCGGTGGAGCTCAAGTTCGTCAACTCGCTGGCGCGGCCCGGCACCCGCGTCACCGGCGTGACGACGATGAACAACGAGCTGACGGTCAAGCGCTTCCAGCTGCTGATGGAGATGGTGCCGGGCCTCAAGCGCGTCGGCGTGGTCATCGACGAGGCGATGCGCGAGGCCTGCACGCAGGAACTCGACCACGCGCAGCAGTCGGCGCGCCAGCTCGGCCTGACGCTGGTGACCGTGCACGTCGACCGGCCCGAGCGGCTCGAGGCGGCTTTCCGCCAGCTGCTCGATGCCAAGGTGCAGGCGGTGACGAGCACGCTGCTGTCAACGCGCAACGACCTCGAGCGCGACTACGCGCAGGCTGCGTTGAAGCACAAGCTGCCGTCGATGTTCGAGCTCGACATCGGCGCCCGCGAGGGCGGTCTGATGAGCTACGGCCCCGACTTCGAGGACATCTACCGCCGCGCCGGCCGGTATGCCGGCCGGGTGCTGAAGGGCGCGCGGCCCGGCGAGATGGCGATGGAGGAGCCGCGCCAGTTTCGTCTGGTGCTGAACTTGAAGACGGCGCGCGAGATCGGCCTCACGGTGCCGGCTGCGGTGCGTTTGCGCGCCGACGAAGTGATCGAATGACGCGGCGCCCGGCGGTGGCGCAGTCAACGGCAACAGCAATCACTGTTCCCCGGCCGTTTACCGGCACAGCCGGGCGCCCCGATTGCTGAGCGTTCGCGCATGACTCGAACACGCCCGGTGCTGTGGGCCAGCGCTGCCACCATCTTCCTGAGCGCGTTCCTGCTGTTCCTGGTGCAGCCGATCATCGCCAAGCTGATCCTGCCGCGCTTCGGCGGCGGGGTGGCGGTGTGGGCCACCTGCCTGGTCTTCTTCCAGGCCGCGCTGTTGCTGGGTTATGCCTACGCGCACCAGCTCCACCGGCGCGACCGCTCGGGGCGGCTCGCCTACCTGCACATCGCGCTGCTGGTCGCCAGCCTGGCCATCCTGCCGATCATCCCCGGCCATGGCGCCGGCGCGGCCGCCGGCGGCGCGCCGGCGTTGCAGATCGTCGTGTTGCTGGTGGTGACGATCGGCCTGCCGTTCAGCCTGCTGGCTACCACCAGCCCGCTGTTGCAGGCGTGGATCGCGCGCGCGCGCGTCGGCCGCGATCCGTACCGGCTGTTCGTCGTGTCGAACCTCGCCTCGCTGGCGGCGCTGCTGGCCTATCCGTGGCTGATCGAGCCCTGGCTCGGTACGGCCGCGCAGGCGCGCGCGTGGTCGGTGCTGTATGCCGGCTACGTGGTGCTCGCCGCGGCGGTGGCGTGGCGCAGTGCGCGGCGGGCGCGATCCTCGTCGGCACCGACAGGGTTGCCGGCGCCGGCGCACGACGCCGCCCCGGCTGCGCTGCAGCCGACCGCAGTCGCGGCGGCGCCGCCGGTTCCCTGGCATCGGCGCCTAGCCTGGATCGCGCTGGCGGGGCTGGCCAGCTACGAGCTGGTCGCGGTGACCAACCACCTGACGCAGAACGTGCCGTCGGTTCCGATGATGTGGACGGTGCCGCTGGTGGTGTACCTGCTCACCTTCAGCCTGTGCTTCGACGGCGAGCGCTGGTACCGCCCGCGTGCGCTGCAGGGCGCCGCGCTGCTCGGCGTGCTGGCGATGAGCTGGGCGCTATGGGACGTGCGGGTGACGGTCGACATCGTGGTGCAGTCGCTGGTCTTCGTGTCGGGCCTGTTCGTCGCCTGCATGGTCTGCCACGGCGAGCTGGCGCGCAGCCGCCCGCCGCCGGCACGGCTGACGGGCTTCTACCTGTGCGTGGCACTCGGCGGCGTGCTCGGCGGGGCCGTCGTCGGGCTGGCCGCGCCGGCGCTGCTGCCGGGCTACTTCGAGGTCGAGATCGGCCTGGTGCTGGTGGCGCTGGTGGTGCTGTGGCGATCCTGGCGCGCCGGGCCGGCCTGGGTGGCGACAGGCGCTGCGGTCGTGCTGAGCGCCTGCGCCACCGCCGCGCATCGCATCGACGGCGCCGGCGACGGCGTGATCGCGCAGAACCGCAACTTCTACGGTGTCCTGCGCGTGCGCGAACGCGGCGGCGCCGACGATCCGGCGAGCTGGGAGCGGCGGCTGATGCACGGCAGCATCCTGCACGGCCAGCAATACCTCGACGAGGCGCTGCGGCGGCGACCGACCAGCTACTACGTGGAGTCCTCGGGCATCGGGCGCTTGCTCGGCACGCTGGCCGACCGGCCGCTGGCGGTCGGCGTGGTCGGGCTCGGCGCCGGCACCATCGCCGCCTACGGCAAGCCGGGTGACTCGTACCGCTTCTTCGAGATTGACCCGGCGGTGGTCGGCGTCGCCCATCGCTACTTCAGCTTCATCGCCGACTCCGACGCGCTGGTCGACGTGGTGCTCGGCGACGGCCGCCTGACGCTGCAGCGCGACCCCGACGCACGCCGCTTTGACGTGCTGGCGGTCGACGCGTTCTCCGGCGACTCGATCCCGATCCACCTGCTCACGCGCGAGGCGGTGGCGCTGTATATGGACCGGCTGAAGCCGCAGGGGGTGATCGCGCTGCACGTCAGCAACCGGTACCTCGACCTGCGGCCGGTGGTGACGCGCATCGCGGCCGACCTCGGGCTGCAGATCGCCTATGTGGAAGACCTCGAGGGCGACGACGACGGGCCGTCGAAGTCGGCGTCGGACTGGCTGCTGCTCGCGCGCAGCCGCGACGTCCTCGACCTGCCGGGCATTGCCGCTGGCGCGCGCGCGCCGCCCGCGGCGCGCCCGGCGCGGGCATGGACCGACGACTACAGCAACATCGTGCAGGTGCTATCGCTGGGCGGCGTGCTGGTCGATTGATGAGATAGACGGACGTCGGGTACGCAGGGCCATGCGCGATCGGCTGCGGGCGGGTACCGCCTGCCGCGATGCGCAACGCTCGATGAAAGTCGCGGTACGAGCAGCCTCACCGACCGAATGCAGCTTCCGCGCGCAACTGCCTAGCCGACCACCACCGTGGCCAGCAGGCCCACGATGCCCAGGCCCAGCGCGGCCAGCGCGTCGCCCGCGATCAGGCCGCCGCCGACCAGCGACACCGCGCTCATGTCGGGTGGCAGCTTCTCGTCCCCGGGCCGGCGGCCGCGGCGGCCGCTCAGCGTCTCGGCCAGCGCCGCGACCACGCTGCCGGCAGCCAGCCAGGCCGACGTGGCAATGCCGAAGAAGGTGCCGAACGAGTAGGCGTAGGGCGAGGGCAGCAGCACGGCGTCGAGCACGAAGTCGCCCGCCTGCGTGGCGGTGCTGCGCTCGCGCCAGCGGCCGTAGGCGGCGTGCTTGAACAGCTTGATTCGCAGCGCCTGCACGGCGAAGCCGATGGCGACGCCGACCATCATCGCCGTGCGCTGGTAGGGCTTGTCGTCGGTCAGGCTGCGCAGCGCGCCGACGAACTTGAAGGTCATCGCCGACACCCACTGCGCCGGCTGCTCGCTGGCCGACATCACCGTCTGGTCCAGGCGCAGCACCGGATACGCACGCAGGAACAGCTCGGCGAAGGCAACGGTGGCCACCGCGCCGACGACCAGCCCCATCACCTGGAAACGGAACTGCAGCGTGCGCGGCGTGCCCAGCCGCCAGCCGGTGGAGCGGTCCTGCTGCATGTCACCGGCCACGCTGGTGGCGACCAGCAGCACGCTGCCGGTGACCAGGCCCACCGTCGGATCCTTCAGCCCCAGCGCGGCCATCAGCACCACCGCCACGACGAAGGCCGACGAGATCGGGTTGGTGTCGCTGACGCCCAGCGAGATGCCGTTGACCAGCGTGACCACCAGCGTCAGCAGCACGACGAAGACCATGAAGAACAGCGGCTGCTGCAGCGAGGTGACGCCCAGCCACACCACCATCGCGCCCCAGCCCACCGTCCACGCCAGCAGGCGCGGCGTGCTGGTGCGCTTCCAGTCATCGGCCTCGGTCGCAGCGACCACGACGGGGGTCGACGCGCGCCAGCGCGCCACCGCCTCGAGCAGGATGCGGCCGACGTCGAGCAGCGCTGCACCGAGGATCAGCCCGAGGCCGATGAGGAAGGTGATCTTGCGAAACGGCGCCTCCGGCTCGAGCCAGCCGATCGAGACGAACCACGGCACCAGCGCGGCGCCGGTCAACCCGGCCAGCAGCGCCGGGATGCCGATGCGCGCGCCGACCAGCATGCCGGCACCGAAGGTCGAGGTCGACAGCTCCAGCGCGCCGAGCAGCGCCACCTTGCTGCTGGCCAGGCCGCCGGCCAGGCCGAGCCCGATGCCGCTGGCCAGCCGCGTGAGCGCCAGCCGCAGCAGCACCGGGTCGGTGAGCGCGCGCAGGATGTTGGCCACCGCCAGCCCCGACGGGAAGGTGAGCTGCAGCCGGTCGACCAGGATCGGCGTGTACAGCATGCCGACACCGGCACCGAACATGCCGATCGCGCCCATGTAGAGCATCAGCTCCCACATCGGCGGGCGCTGCAGCCCCATCCAGTCCATCGCCTGCAGCAGCACGCCCATGCCGGCCATGCCGGCCACCGAGGCGGCCGCGGTCTGCATGTAGTTGGCGCCGTGCTTGCCCTCGGGCCCGTAGCCGAGTGTCACCACCGACCCCAGGATGCCGGCGAGCACCTGACCGCCGACGAAGAAGCCGATCGAGAAGTTCATGTACGACGCCGTCACGCCGCCCAGCGGCCCCAGCACCAGGCTGCCCAGCAGCGCCAGCAGCGTGTAGTAGCGCCAGCTGCCGATCGGCGGCAGCCAGTGCCAGCGTGTCGGGCTCGGTGCGCCTGCGTCGACGGGGCTCAAGGCAGCGGGCGGTTGCATCGAGCGGCCATTGTGGGCGACGTTCGGTGCGGCCTGGCGGCCGCCGGTCGGTGCGAACCCGTGCGGGCATCTACCAGAGGCCTTCGGCCCGTCGTGCGGCCATAGTGCAGCCTGCTTGTCCGAGAGGATCGCGTGATGCCGAATCTGCGCCGTCGTGGGCTGATCCCTGTACTGCTCGCGGCGGCGCTGCTGCTGGCCGCCTGCGCGTCGCCGCGTCCTGCGCCACCCCCGCCGGTGGTGTTCGTGCATGGCAACGGCGACAGCGCCGCGCTGTGGCTGACGACGATCTGGCGCTTCGAGTCCAACGGCTGGCCGCGGTCGCGGCTGCACGCCATCGACCTGCCGCTGCCCACCGCGCGCAGCGACGACGCCGTGCCGCAGGCCGGCCGCAGCAGCACGGATGACCATGCACGCTATCTGGCGGCCAGCGTGGACCGGGTGCTCGCGCGCACCGGCGCACGCCAGCTGGTGCTGGTGGGCAACTCGCGCGGCGGCTACGCGATGCGCCACTACATCCAGAACCTCGGTGGCGCGGCCAAGGTGTCGCACGCGGTGCTCGGCGGCGTGCCCAATCACGGCGTGTGGGCCAATCCGTCGTTCCAGCCCGGCAGCGAATTCAACGGTGCCGGTGCCTTCCTGCGCGGCCTCAATGCGCCGAAGGGTCCGAACGGCGACGAGGTGACGCCGGGCCCGCGCTGGTTGACGCTGCGCTCCGACCACAACGACAAGTACGCGCAGCCCGACGGCGTGTGGATCGGCGCCCGCGGCACGCCGACCAACGTGAGCTACGACGGCCCGGCGCTGAAGGGCGCGCTCAATGAAGTGCTGCCCGGACGCGACCACCGCGAGGTGAGCTTCCACCCGGAGGCGTTCGCCCGCACCTTCGCGTTCATCACCGGCGCGCCGCCGCGCATGTCGGGCATCCGGCCCGAGGAGCGGCCGACGCTCGACGGCGTGGTCAGCGGCATCGGCGCCGGCGGGTCCAACAACGAGCCGCTGCCCGGCGCGACGGTGGAAGTCTTTGCCGTCAACCCGGACAGCGGCGAGCGCCGCGGTGCAACAGCGACGTATCGCCGCACGGTCGGCAGCGACGGCCGCTGGGGCCCGTTCAGCGCCGATTCGACGCAGGCCTACGAGTTCGTGATCAGCGCGCCGGGCTATGCGACCTCGCACGTCTACCGCTCGCCGTTCGCCCGCACGAGTGAGTACGTGCATTTCCGCGCCGAACGGCTGATCGAGGCCGACAAGACGGCCGCCAGCGTGGTGGTGCTGACCCGGCCGCGCGGCTACTTCGGGTTGCCGCGCGACCGCATCAGCTTCGACGGCCAGCCGCCGCCCGGCGTGTCGACCGGCGTGGCGGGCGTGTCGTCGTCGCGGCTGCGACTGACCGACAGCGGCCGTGCGGTGGTCGGCCAGTTTCAGTCGGGCGTGATCAGCGAGCGCATCGTCGGTCGGGCCTGGCCGGCCGCCGAGAACCGGCTGGTGGTGCTCGAACTGCACGACTAGAGCGCGGGCAAACCCTGAAGCCATGGCGGGCATTGCGCTTGCCGCAGGTTGCGCTTGACGTGATTCCAGCGCGACCCGCGTTCGACCTTTCATGCCATTCATTGCATCCGCCCCCTCGGCTCACAAGGACACGCCGGCACCGCTGATCAGCGTCGGCATGCCGGTCTTCAACGCCGGGCAGTGGCTTGCGCAGGCCATCGAGTCGGTGCAGGCGCAGACGCGCAGCGATTGGGAACTGCTGATCTCCGACAACGGGTCGACCGACGACACGGCGTCGATCGCACAACACTACGCACGCGCGGACGGCCGCATCCGCTGCCATCGCTTCCACAGCAATCGCGGGCTGACGGCCAACTGGAACATCGTGGCGCGTGAGGCCTGCGGCCGCTACTTCAAGTGGCTGTCGGGCACCGACCGCATGGCGCCGGAGCTGCTGGCGCGCGGCGTGGCGGTGCTCGAGGCCCGGCCCGAGGTGGTGCTGGTATTCGGCCGCACGCGCTGGATCGACGAGATTGGCCACCCGATGTCGCTGTGCGAACTCGACTTCCCGGTGAGCGACGCACGACCCTGCGAGCGCTTCCTGCGCCAAGCCGCCAACCTGTCGGTCAATAATCAGATCAACGCCGGCCTGATCCGCACGCAGGCGCTGCGCCGCACCCGGTTGCTGGCCGACTACCCAAGCAGCGATCTCGTGCTGATGGCCGAACTCGCGCTGCAAGGGCCGTTCGTGCTGCTGCCCGACGAGTTGTTCCAGCGCCGCGCCGGCCGCGACTTCTCCACGCCCGACCGCACACCGCTGCAGATCGAACGCATGTACAACCCGAACGCGCTGCGGCCGCGGCGCGGGCAGCCATTGCGCAAGCACGCCGGCCGCTTTGCCGCCTGCTGGCGCGCGCCGATCACAGCGGCCGATCGCTTCAACGCGTTGACGACCGCTGCCCATCTGTCGCTGGCCGCTCTGCGCCGGCGCGCGGCGTCGCTGCTGAGCGGCGTGCAGAGCCCGGTCGTTTGACACGGACCTGCTTTCGCGCGCATTGCCGGACCGAGCGAGCAAGGCTGCGGGCGGGCATGCCCTGGCGACTCAACCGCCGGCGGCACTGAGCGGGGTGATTCGACAAGCCGCCTGAGCGTTGCATCGCGGCAGGCGGTGCCCGCTCGGGGCGATTTGTGGGTCGGCGAGAAGCGCAGCGTCGAGGTCGGCGCGCGTGAGCGCGCATCCACTTCTGACTCGCCGACGATGGTTGAGCGCAGCGGCCGCAGGCC
>CALMQI010000364.1 GCA_937871935.1 uncultured Burkholderiales bacterium | reverse complement strand
GCCCTCGCCGTCGCCGACCACCACGTCGCCCGGCCACACCGGAGCGTCGCCGCAGCCGATCGGCACGTTGATGTCGAGCGCCTGGTGCAACGTCAGGTTGGTCGGCGCGCTCGGCCGCTGGTGGTAGGCCGGGAACGGCAGTTGCGCGATCTCAGGTGAATCGCGAAAACCGCCGTCGGTGACGACACCGGCGACACCGCGCTTCATCAGCCGCGTGACCAGGATCGAGCCCGCCGATGCCGCGCGCGGATCCTTGCGGCTGTCGATCACGAATACGGCGCCCGGCGGACACTCCTCCACTGCCTTGCGTTGCGGGTGCGCGCGGTCCTGGAACACGGTGATCGGGTTCAGGTCCTCGCGCGCCGGGATGTAGCGCAGCGTGAAGGCCTCGCCCACCATGTTGGGCAGGCTGGCGTTCAGCGGTCGCACGTCCTGGATGAACTGGTTGCGGTAGCCCCGCTTGAACAACGCCGTGCACAGTGTGGCCGTGCTGACGGTCATGAGCTTGTCGCGGGTGGCGGATTTCAGGGCAGGCATCGTGGTTCTCGATGTGGGTGTGGTGAAGATTCAGGGCAACGCCACGCCGAGCTGCGCGGCACGGTCGGCCAGTGCGGACCAGGTGACATCGTCGTAGGTGATGCCGTCTCGTCGCGCCGCTGTGAGCGCGCGCGCCGCGCCGTCACCCGGCAGCCGCACCGGTCGGGCGGGGTCGATCGGGCGGTTGCTGCGGCAGCGATCGCCGAAGTGGTCCATCTGCGCCGCGAACGCGTCGCGGCCGGCGAACAGATCGGGCTCGATGATCTGCACGAAGGTGTTGCCGCCCCAGCGCTTCGGCGCGTCGAGGCGGCCATGTCCGGCGAGCCCCTGCGACAGCGCCTCGACCATCAGTGCCAGGCCGAAGCCCTTGTGGCCGTGGTCCAGGCCGCCGATCAACTGCAGCGAGCCGCGCGGCGTGCTGTGTTCCAGCACGCGTGGATCGGTCGTGAGCAAGCCTGCGCGGTCGAGCAGCCAGGGCTGCGCGAATTGGGCACCCTCGGCGACCTTCTGCCGCGTCATCGACGTGGTCGTGATCGAGGCGCAGATGTCGACCAGCACCGGATTCGGCGTGCCCGGATAACCGATCGCGAACGGGTCGGGCGTGAACAGCGCCTCGGTGCCGCCATAGGGTGCGACGCGCGCGCCAGCGGGGTCGGAGTTGGCGATCAACGCCACGAAGCCCTGCTCGACCGCACGCAGCGCGAGCGCCGCCAGGCAGCCGATGTGGTGGCTGCGCCGGATCGTCACCGCGGCAATGCCATGCTCGGCGGCGCGCGGCACCGCCCAGTCGATCGCGCGCGCGACGACGTACTGCCCCGGCAGGTAGCCGCCATCCCACAGCGCGACCACGCCGCGCTGCGTCACAACCTCGGGCTCGCCGCTCCGGGCCATCGTGCCCTTGGCGAGTTCGGCCAGGTACAGCGGCACCATCGCCAGGCCGTGCGTGCGCCGGCCCATCGCGTCGGTCAGCACCAGCAGCTGCGCCAGCGTGTCAGCCTTGTCGGCGTCGAGGCCGGCAGCTTCGAACAGCGCCCTGGCGAACGCCTCGAGCCGGGCCATCGTCAACGGCATTGCCGACCTCAGGCGTTGCCTTCGAGTTGCGAGCCGGCGCGCTTGATCAGGCCTGACCAGCGCTTGGCTTCCGCGGCGAGGAACTCGCTCGTCTCCTTCGGCGTCGAGGTCATCACCTCGGCGCCGGCGGCCGCCAGCTTGGCGCGGATCTCGGGGATGCGGATCACGGCGATCAGCGCAGCCGCCAGCCTCTCGGCGTTGGCCTTGTTCATTGCGGTGGGAATGGCGATGCCCTGGTAAGTGCCGGACTCGAAGTCCTTGATGCCTTGCTCGGCGATCGTCGGTGCGTCGGGCAGCAGCGCCATGCGCGAGCGCTTGGAGATGCCCAGCAGCTTCAGGCGGCCGGCCTGCACCAGCGGCAGCGTGGCCAGCATGCCGTTGAGCACGAGCTGCGTGTTGCCGGCGGCGACGTCGGCGATGCTCTGCGCGCCGCCGCGGAACGGCACGTGCACGAACTTCATGCCCGACGCGAGCGCGATCTCCACCGCGCCCAGGTGGTTGGCCGAGCCGATGCCCGACGACGCGATGTTGATCGGCTTCTTCCTCGACAGCTCGGCCAGCTCCTTGACGTTGCTGGCGGGCACCGACGGATGCGTGCACAGCAGGTGCGGCGAGTACGCCAGCATCGTGGCGCCGGCCAGCTGCGCCGGTTTGTAGGGCAGCGCCTTCTCCATCACCGCGTTGATCGCCAGCGACGACATGTCCGACAGCAGCATCGTGTGCTCGTTGCTCGCTTGCGCCACCGCCGCCGCACCCACCGCGCCGTTGGCGCCGGTCTTGTTCTCTACCACCACGGTGGTCTTCAGCATCTCGCCCAGCGGCCCCGAGATCAGGCGCGCGATCACGTCCGACGTGCCACCGGGCGGGAACGGCACGATGATCGACAGCGGCCTGTCGGGCCAGGCAGCCGCGAACGTGAACGCCGGCAGTGGCAGGGCCGCGGCGGCGGCGCCGGCCCGGAGAATCGTGCGGCGAGTGGTCATGTTGTGCTCCTGGGTCGTTGCGGTCGGGAAGGTCAGTAGATCACCGGCTCGGACACGGGTGCGCCGAAGGTGGTTTCGAGGAAGTCGAAGTCGCAGCCCTGGTCTGCCTGCAGGATGTGGCGGCTGAACATCCAGCCGTAGCCGCGCTCGTAGCGCGGCGGCGGCGGCGTCCACGCGGCCTTGCGGCGTGCGAGGTCGGCGTCGCTCACCTCCAGATGAATGCGCCTCGCCGGTACATCCACCGTGATGCGGTCGCCGGTCTTCACCAGTGCGAGCGGCCCGCCCACGTAGGCCTCGGGCGAGCAGTGCAGCAGGCAGCCGCCATAGCTGGTGCCGCTCATGCGCGCGTCGCTCAGGCGCAGCATGTCCTTCACGCCGGCCTTCAGCAGCTTGGTCGGGATCGGCAGCATGCCCCACTCGGGCATGCCCGGGCCGCCCTGCGGGCCGGCGTAGCGCAGCACCAGGATGTCGTCGCCGGTGACGTCGAGCGCCGGATCGTCGACCGCCTTCTTCAGCGCCGGGTAGTCGTCGAACACCAGGGCGCGGCCGGTGTGCTGCAGCAGCCGCGGTTCGCAGGCGCTCGGCTTGATCACCACGCCATCGGGCGCCAGGTTGCCGCGCAGCACGGCCAGCGCTCCCTCGGCATAGATCGGATTGTTCAGCGGGCGGATCACGTCGTCGTCGAACACCTCGGCGCCTTCGATGTTCTGCCCCAGCGTGCGGCCGTTGACCGTCATCGCGTCGAGCTTCAGGTGCGGCGCGATGCGCGTCATCAGGCCGCGCAGGCCGCCGGCGTAGTAGAAGTCTTCCATCAGGTACTTGTCGCCGCTCGGCCGGATGTTGGCCACCACCGGCACCTTGCGGCTGGCCGCGTCGAAGTCGGCCAGCGTCACCGGGTGGCCGGCGCGGCGCGACATCGCCACGAGGTGGATGATCGCGTTGGTCGAGCAGCCCTCGGCCATCGCCACCGCGATGCCGTTGTCGAAGTTCGCGCGCGTGAGCATCCTCGCGGGCGTGAGGTCGTCCCACACCATCTGCACGATGCGGCGGCCGCAGTCGGCGCTCATGCGGATGTGGTTGGCGTCGGCAGCGGGAATCGAGCTCGCACCCGGCAGCGTGAAGCCGACGGCCTCGGCGATGCCCATCATGGTCGCGGCCGTGCCCATCGTCATGCAGGTGCCGTGGCTGCGCGCGATGCCCGCTTCCATCTCGCTCCACGACGCGTCGGAGAGGCGGCCGGCGCGGCGCTCGTCCCAGTACTTGAAGGCGTCGCTGCCCGACCCGAGCACGTGGCCACGCCAGTTGCCGCGCAGCATCGGCCCGGCAGGCAGGTAGATGAACGGCAGCCCCATGCTGAGCGCGCCCATCGTCAGCCCTGGCGTCGTCTTGTCGCAGCCGCCCATCAGTACCGCGCCGTCCACCGGGTGGCTGCGCAGCAGCTCCTCGGTCTCCATCGCGAGGAAGTTGCGGTACAGCATCGTGGTCGGCTTGACCATCGATTCGCTGAGGCTGATCGCCGGCAGCTCGAGCGGGAAGCCGCCGGCCTGCAGCACGCCGCGCTTGACGTCCTCGACGCGGCTCTTGAAGTGCGCATGGCACTGGTTGGCGTCGCTCCAGGTGTTGACGATGGCGATCACCGGTTTGCCGGCGTAGTCGGCCGGGCCGTAGCCCATCTGCATCACGCGCGAGCGGTGGCCGAACGAGCGAAAGTCGTCGGGCGCGAACCAGCGGGCACTGCGCAGGTCAGCGGCGGTCTTGCGGGCAGGAGGGTTCTTGGCATTCATGTCGCGTCATGCGGTTCGTGGTTCGGAGGGAGGAACGTGGACAATGCGGCGGCCGCGCCATGGACATCGCCGACCGCCTTCCCACACTGCGCCTGGACCGCTCGCGCCAGGCAGCGCCGCAGATCGCCGACGTGCTGCGCGAGCGCATCCTGGCGCTCGACCTGCCGCCGGGCACGGTACTGCCGCGCGCGGAGCTGGCCGAGCGCTTCGGCGTCAGCCAGACGCCGGTGCGTGATGCGCTCACGCAGCTCGGCACCGAAGGGCTGGTGGACATCTTTCCGCAGCACGCCACGATCGTCAGCCGAATCGACGTGCCGGCCGCGCTGCGCGCGCACTTCCTGCGCCGTGCGCTCGAGCTCGAAATCGTGCGCGAGCTGGCGAGCCGCAAGGCGGCCGACCTCGCCGTCGTGTTGCCGCTGTTGCAGGCGCGTGTGGCCGAGCAGAAGCGCGCACTGGCCGCCACCGACTACGGCGCCTTCACGCGCGCCGACCATGCCTTCCACCGCGAGCTGTACGAGGCGGCCGGCGTGGCCGAGCTGTGGCCGCTGATCCGCCAGAGCAGCGGCCATGTCGACCGGCTTCGCCGTCTGAACCTGCCGGCGCGCGGCAAGGCGCAGTCGGTGCTGCGCGACCATCAGGCCATCGCCGACGCGATCGCCGCGCGCAAGCCCGACGCGGCGCAGACCGCGCTGCGCACGCACCTGGCCGGCACGCTCACCTTCGTCGAACAAGTGCGGCTGCGCCACCCGGAGTGGGTCACCGGCTGAGTCACGGCGCTCGACGTCACGCTCGTCGGCGGGCCCCGAGGCTGCGGGCAGGCACATGCCGTCGCTCTCGCGCGCCGGTCATTCGGACTTGATGCCCGCCGTCTTGATCACGCGCGTCCACAGCTCGATCTCGCTCTGGACGAACGCGGCGTAAGGCGCCCTGCCCTGCGGCGGGATCACGAAGCCGACGGACTCCATGCGCTGCTTGATCTCGGGCGAAGTCATGATCTTCTTCATCGTGGCCTCGAGCTTGTCGACGACCGGTTGGGGCGTGCCCTTGATCGCGCTCAGGCCCGACCAGCTCAGCGCCTCGTAGCCCTTGATGCCGGTCTCGGCGATGGTCGGCACGCTGGGGTACAGCGGGTTGCGCTCCTTGCTGGTCACTGCCAGCGGCCGCAGCTTGCCGGCCTTGACGTGCGGCAGCGCCACGTCCTGGTTGATGAACATCATCGGGATCTGGCCGCCGAGGATGTCCTGCATCATCGGGCCGCCGCCACGGTACGGGATGCCGACGATGAACAGGGGCTGGCCCTTCTCGCCGCCGACCTGCTTGAACAGCTCCATCGCCATGTGGCCGCTGGCCGCATGGGTATAGCCGTAGTTCATCTTGCCCGGGTTCTTGCGGATGTAGGCGACCAGCTCCTGGAAGGTCTTGAACGGCTGGTCCGGGTGCACGACGAGCACGTTGGGCCCGGAGTGCACGTGGCTCACGTGGATGAAGTCGCGCATCGAGTCGTAGGCGAGCTTCGGGTCCAGCCCGTGCGCCACGGCGTTCTGGCCGACGCCGGTCTGGATCAGCGTGTAGCCGTCGGGTGCGGCCTGCGTGGCCTTCAACGTGCCGATGGTCCCGCCCGCGCCGCCGATGTTCTCGACGATGAAGGGCTGGCCGAGCTCCTTCGACAGGGCCTGCGACACCATGCGCGCCATCACGTCGCTGGTGCCGCCGGCCGGGAAGGGGCTGATGATCTTGACGGGCTTGCTGGGCCAGGCGTCCTGCGCCATGGCGGGCGCCTGGAGGAATCCCAGGGCGAGTGCAAGGACGAGAATGGGGCGGCGTTTCATGCGTGGTTCTCCTGCTGCAGTGCCGAGCGGCCCTGGTGCCCCAGGGCCCCGTCGGTCCTCTTGATCGGGTGCCGATTATGGCACTGATATATTAGTATGCCAATGCATCGGCACGACCCCGGTGCCCCTCACTGTCCGAAAGCACGCCCCATGGCAGCAACTCGTCCGCCCCTTCGCGCCAACCCGCCGGCCGCCGGCCTGCCTGTCGGCGAGGCCAGCACCGACCGCATCGAGTGGATCGAGCTGTCGCTGGTCTTCCTGCCGCTGAGCCACCCGATCAGCGATGCCAAGGTGCTCACCGGTCGGCAGAAACCGCTGACCGAGATCGCCTTCCTGTTCTGCGAGCTGCAGACCCGGGAGGGTCACGCCGGCGTCGGCTTTTCGTACAGCAAGCGTGCCGGCGGCCCCGGGCAGTATGCGCACGCGAAGGAGCTCGCGCCTGCGCTGCTCGGCGAAGACCCGAACGACACTGCCCGGCTGTGGGACAAGCTCGCCTGGGCCGGCGCGTCGGTCGGCCGCAGCGGCCTGGCCGCGCAGGCGATCGCCGCGTTCGACATCGCGCTGTGGGACTGCAAGGCCAAACGCGCCAGACTGCCGCTGGCCAAGTTGCTCGGGGCGCATCGTGACTCGGTGCAGTGCTACAACACCTCGGGCGGATTTCTGTCGTCCCCGTTGCCGGAGGTGCTCGATCGCGTGGACGCATCGCTCGCGCGCGGCATCGGCGGCATCAAGATCAAGGTCGGCCAGCCCGACCCGACGGTGGACCTGGAACGTGTGCGCGCGGTGCACCAGCGCATCGACGGACGCGCGCACCTGATGATCGACGCCAACCAGCAGTGGGATCGTGTCACGGCCCAGCGCTTCGGCAAGCAGGTGGAAGAGTTGAATCTCACCTGGATCGAGGAGCCGCTCGACGCCTACGACGCCGAGGGGCACGCCCTGCTCGCCGCGATGCTCGACACGCCGATCGCCACCGGCGAGATGCTGACCAGCGTGGCCGAGCACTGGGAGCTGATCCGCCAGCGCAGTGTCGACTTCATCCAGCCCGACGCGCCGCGCGTGGGCGGCATCACGCCGATGCTGAAGATCATGGCGCTGGCCGACCAGGCGCGCTTGCGCATGGCCCCGCACTTCGCGATGGAGATCCATCTGCACCTCGCCGCGGCGTACCCGCACGAGCCCTGGGTCGAGCACTTCGAGTGGCTGGAGCCGATGTTCAACGAACGGCTCACCATCGAAGGCGGCCGCATGCAGGTACCCAACCGGCCTGGCTTCGGCTTCTCGCTCAGCGAGCAGGCGCGACGCTGGACAGCCGAGCGTGCGACGTTCGGTCGCAGGCCCTGACCCCCATCAGGCCAGCCAGGCCTTCAGCTGCGCGATCACCTGGGCGCTGTTCAGCAAGTCCCAGTGATTGGCCTCGGTGATGACCAGTCGGTGCGAGTCCGGCACGGCGCTGAGCGCGAGCCGTGGGTTGCGGTGCGCGCCGAGCGCGCTGCCCAGCGGCACCAGGCCGTCGCCGACCAGCGTGCTGCGCAGGCTGCCGGCGCGCTTGGCCGTGGTGGCAGCCACGAGATATGCGTCCACGCCCTCGGGCAGCGGGGTCGGCACGCGATCGTCGCGCTTCTGCGCATGGCGGTCGCGGCCCTGCCAGTCGGCGTCGCGCAGGTTGCCGAAGCGCAGGTCGGTGATGCCGGCGCTGCGCGCCTTGCCCAGGCGCGCGAACGGCGCCACGTAGGGGCTGATGCCGAACAGCATGTCGACGAGATGGCCGCCGCGCTCCAGCGGCGCGCCCTGGTGCGGCGTGCCCAGGAACACCAATGCGCGCAGCTTGCTCGGCCAGTCGTGGCCGGCCGCCGCCGCCACGTGACAGGCGCTGCGCGCCAACAGCCCGCCCATGCTGTGGCCGACGATCACGATCTCGGTGACCGGCACCGGCCAGGCCTGCAACGCCTGTTCGAGCAGTGCGGCGAATTCGCGGCCGTTCTGCGAGACGTGGCGACCGCTGTTGTAGTGCAGATACAGTGCCGTCGCACCGAGCGCAGCCGCCAATGCCTGGCCATGGTCGTGGCCCTGCCGTGTCCACTGCCGGTCGTTCATGCACAGGCCGTGCACCAGCACGATCACCTTGCCGCGGGCCTGCGGCAATTGCGCGGCGAGCAGGTTCCGCTCACCGGCGATGAGCAGGCGACGCGCGATGCGCTGCAGGCCGAGATGGACGGTCTGGAGGAGACCTACGCCGAAGCCGAGGAACTGCCCGACGAGGCCGATCAGCGGCTCGGCGAGATCGAGACGGCGCTTGCCGCCTTCGATGATCGCCCACAGGCCTTCGATCCCGAGGAGGTCACGCGAGCTGGCGCCTTCGTCAGCATCGACGGTTCCGGCGCCCTGCGCATCGAGCGCGGCTATGTCCGCCCCGAAGACGAACTTCCGATCGCCCCGGAGAACGACACCGAGACCGGTCCGGCCGACGCGCCGGCGATCGCGGCGCGAGCCGAGCATGACGATACGAGCGTGGCCGCAGGCACGGAGCCTCCTGCGGATGAGCCCGAGGAAGACGATGGTATCAAGCCGATCCCCGACCGGCTGATGACCGAGCTGACGTCCCATCGGACTCTCGCGCTTCGCCACTCGCTGGGCGAGAATCCCGACATCGCCTTCGTCGCGGCGCTTCACGCCCTGTGCCTCAAGGTGTTCTACCGCTATGCGCAAGACACCTGTCTTGAGCTCGATCTAAAGAGCGCCGGTTTCAGCGCTCAGGCGCCGGGCCTCGCGGACAGCAAGCTCGCTGTCGCTTTCGACGCCCGGCATCAGGCCTGGCTCGCCGCGCTGCCCAAGGAACCGGCCGAACTTTGGGACGGGCTTATAACCTTCGACGGTGACAGCCGTCAGGCGCTCTTCGCTCATTGCGTCTCGCTGTCGGTCAACG
>CALMQI010000363.1 GCA_937871935.1 uncultured Burkholderiales bacterium | reverse complement strand
CCGACGAACGCAGAGCGCGAGCCGACGCTGCCGACGCCGTTCGCGCGGTCGGTGTCGCCCTGCACGATCCTGATTTTCTCGAAGGAAATGCCCAGCACTTCGCCGACCAGCTGCGTGTAGCTCGTCTCCAGCCCCTGCCCCATCGCCATGGTTCCCGAGAACACGGTCACCGTGCCGTCGGCGGCGACTTCGATGTCCACCGTCTCCGTGGGGATCGCGCCGGTCCACTCCAGGTACAGCGACAGGCCGCGCCCTCGCAGCTTGCCGGCCGCCTTCGACTTGCTTTTTCTTGCTTCGAATCCATTCCAGTCCGATTCGGCAAGGATGCGGTCGAGAATCCGTGCGAAAACGCCCGAGTCGTAGGTGTCCCCCATGTAGGTGCGGTACGGCAGCGCCGCTGGCGCGATGAGGTTGCGCCGGCGCAGTTCCGCCGGGTCGAGCTTCATTTCGCGCGCCGCCGCGTCCATCAGCCGCTCGATGATGTAGATCGCCTCGGGCCGGCCCGCGCCGCGATACGCGCCCACCGGCGTGCAGTTCGTCATCACCGCAGTGAGCTTGAACGCGATCGTCGGAATGTCGTAGATGCTGGTCGCGACCCAGGGCCCGATCAGCAGTGGAATGATCACCGCCGTGACCGACGCATAACCGCCCACGTTGGCCAGGCCGCGCACACGCAGCGCCAGCACCTTGCCGTTGGCGTCGAGCGCCATCTCGGCGTGCGACATCACGTCGCGGCCGTGCACCGCGGCCAGAAACTCCTCGAGCCGCTCGGCGCGCCACTTGATCGGCCGCTGCAGCGCGCGGGCCGCGTAGGCGACCGTGATGTCCTCGGGGTAGATGCCGGTCTTCATGCCGAAGCCGCCACCCACGTCGCCGACCACCACGCGCACCGCCTCTTCGGTCAGCCCCGGCAGCGTGGCGACCAGCCCGGCGCGCACGCCGGTGGGCATCTGGCTCGACAGGCGCATCGTGAGCCGCTGCGTGCCGGCATCGAACGCCGCCAGCACCGTGCGCGGCTCGATCGGCGCCGGCGCGAGGCGCTGGTTGGCGATGTCCACGCTGACGCGATGCGCAGCCATTTCGAAGGCCCGCGCCGCCGCCTTGGCGTCGCCATGGCGCATGGCGGCGGCCACGTTGTCGGGCGCCGCGTCGCACAGCACCGGCGCACCGGGCTGCATCGCGCGCACCGGGTCGGTCACGGCCGGCAGCTCGTCGTAGTCGACGCTCACCGCGTCGGCGCCGGCGCGCGCGGCATCGGGCGAGTCGGCCACCACCGCGGCCACCACCGCGGCCACCGCCTCGCCGACGAAGCGCACCCGTTCGTGGGCGAGCGCGCGCCGCGGCGCGCTGGCAAACGGGCTGCCGTCGGGCCGCTTGAACGGCACCTCCACCGGCATCGGCTTCACGCCGGCGGCCGCCAGCTGCGCGCCGGTGTAGACCGCCACCACGCCGGGCAGCGCGGCCGCCGCCGCGGTGTCGATGGCGACGATGCGGGCATGCGCGTAGGGCGAGCGCACGAACACCATGTGCAGCTGGCCCTCGGGCGCCACGTCGTCGGTAAAGCGGCCGGCACCGGCCACCAGCGCCGGGTCTTCGACGCGGCGTACCGCCTGGCCACTGCCGAAGCGGCCCGGTTCGATGGCGGCGCTCATGCCGCACCCCCGCTTTGCAGCTTCGCGGCCTGCTGCACGGCGGCCACGATGTTCACGTAGCCGGTGCAGCGGCACAGGTTGCCCTCGAGCGCGTCGACGATCTCGGCCTCGCTCGGTGTCGGGTTCGACTGCAGCAGCGCGGCCGCCGACATCAGGAAGCCCGGGGTGCAGAAGCCGCACTGCAGGCCGTGGCACTGCGTGAACGCCTCCTGCAGCGGGTGCGGCTGGCCGCCCTGCGCCAGGCCTTCGACGGTGGTCACGCTGGCACCCTGCACTTGCAGCGCCAGCTGCGAGCAGGCGCGCACGGCAGCGCCGTCGACCACCACGGTGCAGGCGCCGCACTGGCCGGTGTCGCAGCCGACGTGGGTGCCGGTCAGCGCGAGCGTGCGGCGCAGCAGGTCGACCAGCAGCAGGCCAGGCTCGACCTCGGCCTCGACGGGCCGTCCATTGACTGTCAAACGAAGTGTCGGCATCGGATCCCCGCGCATCTGCAAGCGGGGAATCGTAGCCGGTGTCGGACCGGCGAGCGCTCCGTCGGGGTGATGGCGCCGGCGCGGGGGTGCGGTGCCCCGGTGCCCGTGCGGGTGGGGACGCCTGGTGGAGACGCCTGGTGCGGTGGCCTCAGGCCGCCTGGACCGCACCGCGGGTGCGCAGCATCAGGTCCTGCAGCCAGAGCGCAGAGCTGGAGGTCATCTCGTAGTGGCGTGGCGCCTCGTGGCGCAGGCCGATCGCGACGCGACCGGTCCACCACACCATGCGGCCGGTGCCCGGCAGCATGACCGGGCCCACGTGGCCCTGCGGTACGGGGATCGGCGGCGATGCATCGTTGAGGCGGATGAAGTCGCTGTCTTCAAGGTCGGTGTGTTGCATCTCGGCGAGCATGGAAGCGCTCCTTGATTCGATGGCCGCGATCATTGCGGCAACCCGTGTAACCTGCACTGCCTTACCTTAGGGAGCCCATCCCGGGGGGCTGCCCGTGTAACGGGCATGCGGCGTGCCGACGGCAGTGTTCTTCGAGGGCGTTACACGCGTCTGTCGGGCGCGCGGCGCTCACATTACAAGTGTCACGGTGGCCAGCGTCGCCACACCAGCCACCAGATTGCGGGGATCAGCACCGGTGTGATGTCGGCCAGTTGCGACGGCGACCAGCGTTGTGCGACCTCCAGCATCAGCACCCCCACGGTGAGCACGCACGCCGTCACACCGCGACCCGCGCCGAACGCCGGCGCTGCCAGCAGCAGCGCACCGAGCCAGAACGCGGCCCACACCAGCTCGAGCGTGTGCGCCACCCGCGCCGACTGCAACGGCGCCTGCAGCGGAACCCAGTGGAAGGCGCCGGCCTCGGCGCTCCAGGCCCAGGGCAACAGCGTGTCGAGCAGCAGCCCGGCCAACGCCAGCACGCCCGCCGCGCGCAGCGCCGTCACCCGGGGCGCGCGGCCCAACCACACGAAGCCGAGCGCCAGGCCAAGCGCCCAGCCGGCCAGGTGCGACGGCGTCACCTCCAGCTGGCGCACCAGCAGCTTGCCGGCGAGCGCCAGCGCCACCAGGCCGAGCGCGAAGGTCCAGCGCCGCCGCACGTCGTGCGCCAGCGCCAGCACCACGGCCAGGCCGAGCGCCGTCTCGAGCACGACGCCGGCGCGCCAGTCCCACGCGCGCGCGAGCGGCCGCAGCGCGATGGCCACGTGGCGCAGGCTGTGCGCCGGCATCAGCGGCCAGCATTGCGCAGCCAGCCACAGCGTGCCCATCGTGATCGCGACGCGGTGGCGCAGCAGGTGTGCGCGCGCCAGGCGTTCGACGCCCGGGCGCAGCACGGCAGCCAGCGGCGCGCCCAGCGCGGTGCCCACCGCGTTCCACAACACGTCGGACAAGGCCGCTTCGCGCTCGGGAAGCCACAGCTGCAGCACCTGCAGCGCGAAGGCGAATGCGACGGCGCCCATCAGCAGCAGCGCCACGCGCGCTGCCCCGCGCCGCTGCGAACCATCGCCGGCCAGCCAGCCGAAGGCGCCGACCGGCAGGAACAGCAGCACGTTGCCGATGGCGTCGCCGCGGCCCGTCCACCACAGGCGCTGCACCGTCATCACGTGCCACGCGTCGGCCAGCGACGCGGGCGCGGCGAACATCCAGGGGAACAGCGAGCCGTGCGTCACCAGCAGCAGGCACACGGCCAGCAGCGCCCGGCGGGCGCGCACCGGCGCGGCGGGGTCGGCGACGCCGTCGCTCATCGCCGCGACGCGGGCGCCCGACGCGCCGACACCGGCTGCGGCGGCACAGGTGTCGACGCGCCGCGCGACTCGAGCAGCGGCAGCGCCAGCCACCACAACAGCGGCAGCACCGCCGGGGTGATGTCGGCCACGCGGCCGGGCAGCCACGCCTGGTGCCACTCGAGCGCGAGCGCCCAGCCGGCGAGCGCGAGCGCGAGCGCGCCCGTGCGCCCACCGAGCGCGCGGCCCGCCAGCAGCGCAGCGCCGAGCCAGAACAGCTGCCAGCACAGCGCCGCCGTGTTGCTGATCAACGAGCCGCGCAGCGACGCGACGAACGGAATCCAGCTGAAGCGCGAGGCCTCGTCGCGCCACGCAAACGGGCGCAGCTCGTCGAAGGTGAACCAGCCGAGCGCGAGCGCGAGCACGAGCCAGCTGGCCGCCCGCCCCGGCAGCCGCCACAGCAGCGGCGCCAGCGCCAGGCCGGCGCACCAGCCCGACACGTGCGGCAGCGACAGCACCTGCCCGCGCAGGAACAGCTTGCCCAGTGCGGCAGCCGCCACCAGCGCGACGATCAGCAGCGTGCGGGTGCGCATGCCGCGCGCCAGCTGCGCCACCACCAGCAGGCTGAACGCCGCGTCGACGAACGAGCGCCAGCTCCAGCGCGGCGTCAGCAGCAGCGGCTTCAGTGCGTCCTTGATGTGCTGGAAATCGATCGTCGGCAGGAACGGCCACCACTCGATGGCCAGCCACAGCCCGGCCATCACCAGCAGCGGCGACGCCAGTGACGAGCGGCCCGCGCCCGCGGTCGGCCGCCAGCGCCGCGACAACGCCACCACCACCTGCCCCAGCGCCAGGCCCAGCGAGTTCCACCACACGTCGGACCACGCCGGCGAACGCTCGGGCACCCAGAACTGCAGCACCTGCAGCGCCAGCGCGAACAACACACCGAGCACGAAGATCACGAGCGCCCACGCGCCACGCCCGGGCCAGGCCTTGGCGGCGAGCAGCCCCACCGGGACGAACAGCACCAGGTTGCCGACCACGTCGCCCAGGCTGGTCCACAGGTCGGCCTCGGCCCACATCTCGGCCCAGGCGGCGGACGCCGACACCGAGCCCTCGAAATGCCACGGGTACAGCGAGCCGTGCACCACCAGCAGCCCGCATACGGCAAGCAGCCAGCGCCAACGTCGCAGCGGCGCGGACGCGTCGTCCGGCCAGGGGCCCGATGTCGGGCGACCAGGCCCGGAGTCTTTGTGCATGGCAGCGCCGAAGGGCGCCGATGTTAGCAACGCGGCACCGGCAAGGCCGGCGCGGCGCGTTCAGCCGAGGATCGCGCGACGCAGCGCCGCCAGCGGCGCGTCGTCGCGCAGCGTGTCGCCGTCGACGCCGAGCTGGCGCCACAACGCGTCCAGCTCGATCGGTGGCGCCGCCGGCTCGTTCATCTGGCGATAGAGCTCCATCAGCGTGGTCTGGCCAAGCGTGGCGTCTGCCGTGGCGAGCACGCGCGTCGCCGGCCAGGCCACGCGGTAGTCGCCGCCGCCGGCGAGCACACCCTGCAGCGCCTGCTGCAGGCCACGCTGCAGCGTGCCGCGCTGGCGCAGCCGCACGTCGGCGAGCAGGCAGAACAACGCGCCGCCCCAATAGGTGCGGCCCCAGGTGGGCGTGCGGTCGAGCCCCTGGTCGCCCGCGGCGGGCTGGCCCTGCGCCATGGCACGCGACCATTGGCCCCACACCCGCGCCGGCGTCACCAGCCCGGCGGCGCCGCGCGCGAGCGACTCCACATAGGTGGCGATGCCCTCGTGCAGCCAGCGCTGCGCGCGTGGCAGCTGCGGCACCGCCAGGTGCACCATCTCGTGCGCGAGGACCCAGTCGTCGCGCAACTGCGCCGCCGACGTGTCGCGCCCGACGGTGACGCGCAGCCAAGGCGACGGCTCGCCGAAACTCACGCCGCTGCGCACGCCCTCACCCGCCACCGGCAACAGCAGCAGCTCGGCCGCCGGCACCGGGAAGCGGCCGAACCAGCCGGCCACGGCCGCCGCCTCCAGGCGCACCCAGTCGAGCAGCCGGCCGCGCTGCGCCGCATCGAAGCCCGGCTCGAACTGCACCTCCAGCGTGGCGCCGGGGACCGGCAGCATCTCGATCACCGGCTGAGTGTCGTCGGCAGCGCGCACGGCGCGTCCCGGCACGCCCGCAGCGAGCAGGGCCACGCAACAGGTGCGCCGGCGCAGCCCGACGGCGGGCGTCAGCGGCGTCGCGGGCTTCATCACCGGGGCGCTCGGCAGCTCGACATGGCCGCAGTGTGAGGCCTGCGCCGCGCCACGGGGCTCGGCGGGCGTGTTGCCCTGGGCAGCGGCGGCGTGCTTCATCGCTGTCGGTCGGCCGGCGCCGCGCTGGCCTTACACCGCGATCGCCCCGCGCCGCAACAAAAGACCCTCGCTGGTGAAACCATCGCGGCCCCGCTTGCGTAAGCCTGCGTACAAAATGCGCGACCCATGACGATGACACCAATGCCTCCTCGATCCACCGGCCTGCTTTGGCTGGTGGCCACGCTGCTGCTCGTGCTGGGCGGCTGCACCACGCTGCCCCAGATCGACCGGCAGGCCATCGCCAGCGAGGCGATCCCGCCGTCGAACACCACCACGCTCGGGCGCATCGCCTCGAGCTACCGGCCGGTGCCCGACCACTCGGGCTTCCGGCTGATGCCGCTGGGCAAGTTTTCGCTCGACACGCGGGTGCAGCTGGCGCGGCGCGCCGAGGTGTCGCTCGACGTGCAGTACTACCACTGGGAGATCGACGCCACCGGCCGCTGGCTGCTGCGCGCGCTGCGCGACGCGGCCGACCGCGGCGTGCGCGTGCGGCTGCTGATCGACGACTTCTACACCCACGGCGAAGACGAGATGTTCCTCGCCTTCGCCGCGCACAAGAACGTGGAGGTGCGACTGTTCAATCCGTTCCTCCATGCGCGCGACTATGGCCAGGCCACGCGTTTCCTCGCCTCGGTGGGCGACTGGAAACGAGTGAACCACCGCATGCACAACAAGCTGTTCATCGCCGACGGCGCGATGGCGGTGATCGGCGGGCGCAACGTGGCCGACGAATACTTCCTGCGCAGCGTGACGGGCGAAAACTTCATCGACGTCGACGCGTTCACCGTCGGCTTCATCCTGGGGCCGCTGCAGGGCCTGTTCGACCGCTACTGGAACGCCGACGCGGTGTACCCGCTCCACAGCATCACGCGCAGCGATCTGAGCCCGGAAACACTGCGCCAGCGCTTCGAGCAGTGGACAGGCCCCGAGCAAACGCCGCCGCCCGACCCGCTGCCGCCGACCGACATCCTGGGCTACGGCCCGATCGCCGAAGACCTGGACGACGGGCGCCTGGGCCTGCATTGGGGCTACGCCTACGCGTTCGCCGACCACCCCGACAAGCCGTTCGACGGCGAGGCCGGTGGCGAGTTGCAGGACACCAGCGTTACCTACAACGTGTTCGAGGCGATGCGCAAGGCGCAGAAGGAGCTGGTGGTCTCGTCGCCCTACCTCGTGCCCGGCAAGGACGGCATGGAGCTGCTGAAGGAGCTGCGCGACCGCGGCGTCAAGGTCACCGCGATGACCAACTCGCTGGGCAGCACCGACGAGCCGATCGTGCACATCGGTTATCGCAAGTACCGCGAGCCCATGCTCGAGCTCGGCGTGGACCTCTACGAGATCAGCGGCTCGCGCGTCAAGAAGAACCGGCGCGAGAACCTGTTCGGCGCCTCGCTCGGCCGGCTGCACGCCAAGCTGGCGGTGGTGGACCGCAGGCTGCTCTTCGTGGGCTCGATGAACCTCGACCCGCGCTCGGCCACCATCAACACCGAGCTCGGCGCCGTGATCGACAGCCCCGAGCTCGCGCGCGAGCTGATCCGCGTGATCGACATCGACCGCCTGCAGAGCGCCTACCGCGTGCGCCTGGCCGCCAGCGGCGTGGGCTGCGAGTGGCTGAGCATGGACGACGACAAGGAGGTGGTGCTCCTGGAGGAGCCCGACTCCACCTTGTGGCAGCGCGTGAAGTCGTACCTGCTGCTGCCCTTCGTGCCCGAATCGCTGCTGTAGCGCGCGGGCCGTCAGCCGCGCGGCGCCGCCGGGCTGGCAAAACGATAGATCGTGTCGTTGAGGTGGCGTGCCACCTCGTCGATGTCGTCGTCGCTCCAGCGCAGCTGCTCGGCACCCTGCCAGTGGCGCACCCAGGCGCGCAGCGTGGGCCAGTCGACCGCACGACGCTGGTCGCGCCAATGCAGCCGCGCGTCGTGGCAGGCAATGCAGTGCGTGCCGTAGAGCAGCTGGCCGCGCGACGGCGCTGCCTGCGCCAGCACCGTGTCCGGCCGTGCGGCCACCGACGCCAGCAGCAACGCAAGCCCTGCAATCACCTTCGGCAGCCGATTCACGCGTGCAACTCCCCGACGCCGGGCACCCTGCCCGACCGCTGCCACCACTGTAGAGCGGCCAGCCCGCGCACGGTTTGCGCGGCGTCGTGTCGGTGGCGGCTACCATCGCGGGCACAAGAGCGCCCATGAGCGCGGGAGGGGCTATGCAACCGGTTCTGCAGGCGCAGGGTTTTCGCAAGTCCTACGGCGACCGGGTGGCCGTGGCCGACGTGTCGTTCGAGCTGCATGCCGGCGAGGTGCTGGGCCTGCTCGGCCCCAATGGTGCCGGCAAGAGCACCACGGTGGGCATGATCGCCGGCTTCGTGCAGCCCGACGGCGGCAGCGCCACGCTGGGCGGCGTCACGCTCGCGGGCGACGCGCCGGCCTACAAGCGGCGCATCGGCCTGGTGCCGCAGGACCTGGCGCTCTACGAAGAGCTGCCGGCGCAGGCCAACGTGGAGCTGTTCGGCGCGCTGTACGGCCTGCCCGCAGCGCGGCTGAAGCAGCGCGCAGCCGAGGTGATGGCGCTGGTCGGCCTGGCCGATCGCGCGCGCGACAAGCCCGCCACCTTCAGCGGCGGCATGAAGCGGCGGCTCAACATCGCCTGCGCGCTGGTGCACGACCCCGACGTGCTGCTGCTCGACGAGCCTACCGCCGGCGTCGACCCGCAGAGCCGCAACGCGATCTTCGACAACATCGAAGCGCTCAAGCGCGCGGGCAAGGCGCTGATCTACACCACGCACTACATGGAGGAGGTCGAGCGCCTGGCCGACCGCATCGTGATCATCGACCACGGCCGCGTGGTGACCTCCGGCACGCTGGCCGAGCTGCTGCGCACGCTACCGGCGCCGCAGACGCTGCAGCTCGACATCGACGGCACGCCCGACCTGGCCGCGCTGCGCGCGTTGCCCGGCGTGACGCAGGTGCAGCACGCTGGCGAACGCCTGACTCTCGGCCTTGACGAGCTGTCGGCGCATGCCGCCGGCGTGCTGCAGGCGCTGGCTGCGGCCGGCGTGCCCGTGCGCCACATCAGCTCGGGCCGCGCCAGCCTGGAAGACGTGTTCCTCGCCCTCACCGGCCGCCAGCTGCGCGACTGACACCGACACACCCCGGAACCGCACACGATGCAAGCCCTGCTGGCGCTGATGCGCAAGGACCTGGTGCTGTACTTCAGCAACCGCCGCGCGGTGCTGATGAGCATCGTCGCGCCGATCCTGATCGCCGCGTTCTTCGGCAGCCTGTTCGATGGCGGCAACGACAAGCCGGCGAACATCGCGGTCGGCGTGACCGACCTCGACCGCAGCGCGCTGTCGGCGCGCGTGGTCGCGTCGCTGCGCGGCGACAGCGCGTTGTCGGTGCGCGAGGCGCCCGAGGCCGACGCGATCGCGCAGGTGCGCGCCGGCACGCTGCGCGCCGCGGTGGTGCTGCCGGCGGGCTTTGGCGAGCGTGCCGGCGGCGCACTCTTCGGCGGCGCCGGCAAACCCGAGATCACGCTGCACTACGACCCCTCGCAGTCGATGGTGCTGCCGCTGATGCGCGGGCTGCTGGCGCAGCACGTGATGGAGCCGGTGATGCAAGGCCTGTTCACCCAGGGCGCGCCGCTGCTCGACCCGCTGCGCGAGCAGGTGAATCGCAGCACCACCCTGCCCGCCGACCAGCGCAGCGAGCTGCAGGGCATGTTCGACAGCATCGTGCGCGTGCAGGCACACGCCGCCTCGGCGCCCGCGGGCGCGGCGTCGGCGCCGGCGTTCAGCGTGCCGTTCACCTTGCACGAGCAACAGGCCAGCTCGCGGCCCGAGGTCAAGTACAACAGCTACGCGCACTCGTTCGCCGGCATGGGCGTGCAGTTCATCCTGCTGATGGGGGTGGACCTCGCGGTCGGCCTGCTGCTGATGCGGCGCCTGGGCCTGTGGAAGCGGCTGCGCGCGGCGCCGCTGTCGCGCGGCGTGTTGCTCGGCAGCCATGTGGCCAGCACCAGCGCGATCGCACTGATCATCTTTGTCATCATCTACGCGGTGGCGATGGTGGCGTTCGGCGTGCGCGTGCAAGGCAGCGTGGTCGGCTTCGTGCTGGTGCTGGTGAGTTTTGCGCTGCTGACGGCGAGCTTCGGCCTGCTGATCGCCGCGCTCGGCCGCACGCCCGAGGCCACGCGCGGCCTCGCCATCCTGGCCACGCTGCTGCTGGTGATGCTGGGCGGCGCGTGGGTGCCGGCGTTCATCTTTCCGGCCTGGCTGCAGACGGCGTCGCTGGCGGTGCCCACCCGCTGGGCCATCGACGGCCTCGACGCCATGACCTGGCGCGGCCAGCCGTTGCGCGCCGCGCTGATGCCCGTGGTGGTGATGCTCGGCTTCACCGCAGCGTTCTTCGCGCTGGCGCTGGCACGCTGGCGCTGGGACGAGTAGCGCGCTGCCGCGCGGCGTCGCCGCAGCGCAGCATGGCGATGCAACCACGCGTGACCGGCGGATGACGGTCCGCGTCAGCGTCGTATACCTGCGCATGGGCGGCGTCGGCCGCCCGCCGGCACCACAACACACAACGCCCCGCCGGCGGGAACGAGGAGAACGCGACCATGCTCGGCCCCGAATGGGCGACCCTGACCGACCCTGTGTGCGGCCGTTCGGTGGAGGCCGACTCGCCCTTTCGTTGCATCCACGGCGGCGCGCTGTTCGCGTTTTGCGGCGCGGCCTGCCGCGCGCAGTTCGTGGCGCTGCCGTCGCGTTATGCGGTGATCGCCAACGCGGCGATGGTGCCGTCGGCGTCCGTCGAGACGTCCGTGAAGGTCCCCGCCTCGGCGGTGCGCGCGACGCGCGGCGCGCGCGTGCCGTGGAAACCTTCTGTGACGGAATCTTTCGTGCCGGGTATCTGGCGACATTGGCTGAACATGCGAGAGCCATCGGC
>CALMQI010000362.1 GCA_937871935.1 uncultured Burkholderiales bacterium | reverse complement strand
GTCGAAGCGATCATCGGCAACAAGGTCCGCGCGGGCCTCACGATCCTCGGCGTCGTGATGGGGATCATGACCGTGATCGGGATGAGCTCGGTCGTGGCCGGGCTCAACGCCTCGATGGCGAAGCAGATCGAGGGCTTCGGCGAGTACGGCTTCCCGGAGAGCCATGCCGCCAGCTTCGCGCTGCTGGTGTACGTGAGCGCGTGGCTGAAATGCCATCACCCCGATGCATTTCTCGCCGGCCTGCTGAACAGCCAGCCGATGGGCTTCTATGCGCCGGCGCAGCTGACGCGCGATGCGCGCGCGCACGACGTGCAGGTGCTGCCGGTGGACGTGCTGCGCAGCCAGTGGACCAGCGTGCTCGAGCCTGACGACTGCGCGTTGTGGCCGGTGCGGCTGGGCTTCAACAGGCTGCTCGGTTTCGAGGAGAGCACAGCGTTGCGCCTGGTGGCTGCGCGCGAGGCGGGAGGCTTCGACGGCGTGGAGGACATGACCCGGCGCGCCAGCCTCGACGCCCGCGCGCTGCAGCTGCTGGCGCAAGGCGACGCCTTGCGGCCACTCACCGGGCACCGCCATCAGTCGGCCTGGGCCACCGCCGGGGTCGACACACGCGCCACCGCGATGCTGGCGCACACGCGCACCCACGAGGCGCTGGCCGAGCTGGCCGCTCCCGAGCTCGGCGAAGAACTGCTGGCCGACTACCGCAGCACCGGGTTGTCGTTGAAGACCCATCCCCTGGCGCTGTTGCGCGAACGGCTGGCCGAATACCGCGTGCAGAGTGCGGCGCAGTTGCACGGCTGCCGCTCGGGGCAGCTGGCGCGCGCCAGTGGCCTGGTCACCCATCGCCAGCGGCCCGAAACCGCCAAGGGCGTGGTGTTCGTGACGCTGGAGGACGAGACCGGCATCGTCAACGTGATCGTCTGGCCGCAGGTGGCGCGCGCACAGCGTCAGCCGCTGCTGGCATCGACCTTGCTCACCGTCTATGGCGTGTGGCAATGCGAGGCAGAGGTGCGGCACCTGATCGCCCGCAAGCTGGTCGACCACTCGGCGTTGCTGCAAGGGCTGGTGGCGAAGAGCCGCAACTTCCACTGACGTCCTGCGCGTCGTGCTGCTGGGGCACCGCACGATGCCCCTTCACGTGAAGATTTGTTGCACGATCGGTCTCCCGTCGCGTCATCCGACTGCGAGAAAATGCCCACATGACCACGCAAGCCATCACCCGCGAGCTGCGCGACTGGATCATCGCGCAGGCCCGCGCCGGTTGCCGCCCGGAGGACGTGTTGCAGTCCATGCGCACCAGCGGCTGGGACGAAGACACCGCGCTCAACGCGCTCGAGACCACGCTCGAGGACTTTCTCAAGGACCACGCGCAGGCCAACACCTTGCCGCCGCCGGTGCCGGTGCCGACGCCCGACCTCATCGGCTCGCCGACCGTGGTGCGTGCGCTCGACCGCGACGTGAAGATCCTGCTGGCGATGCAGAGCCCGCGGCTCATCGTCCTCGGCGGCCTGCTGTCGGACGAGGAGTGCGACGAGATGATCGCGCAGGCGTCGCCGCGGCTGGCCCGCTCGGAGACCGTGCACAACCCGAGCGGCGGCAGCGAGGTGCATGACTCGCGCACCAGCGACGGCATGTTCTTCGAGCGCGGTGAATTCCCGCTGTGCGACCGCATCGAGCGGCGCATCGCCGCGCTGGTGAACTGGCCACTGGAAAACGGCGAGGGCCTGCAGGTGCTGCGTTATCGGCCGGGCGCCGAGTACAAGGCGCACCACGACTATTTCGACCCCGCGCAGCCCGGCACGCCGACCATCCTGCAGCGCGGCGGCCAGCGCGTCGGCACGATCGTGATGTACCTGAACACCGTGCCCAAGGGCGGCGGCACGGCATTCCCGGATGTCGGCGTCGAGGTTGGGCCGGTGCGCGGCAATGCGGTGTTCTTCAGCTACGACCGGGCGCACGTGGTGACGCGCACGCTCCATGCCGGCACGCCGGTGGTCGAGGGCGAGAAGTGGGTTGCCACCAAGTGGCTGCGGGAGCGCGAGTTCCGCTGAGGCGCTCGGGGCTGAGCCGACTCAGCGCGGCGTGCTCGGCGTCGGCACGGCACGCAGCGCAGCGAAAGGGCTCATCTGCGCGATGCGTTCCCACTTGCGCTCGTCCCAGGTCTGCGGCCCCTGCAGCGGCCAACGCTCGATGATGGGGTCGAGTTCGCTGCGCGGCAGTCGCCTGAAGGCGGGCTGATACTGGCGCAGGATCCACAGGCCCTGACACAGGCGCCGTGGCAGTTGTGACTGGGCCAGCGGCGTCCAGTAGACACAGCCGCGTTGACGCCAGAAGCTCTGCCGCTCGAAGTGGACGCGTCCGGCAAAGCCGGACGCGGGAGGAAACAACAGGTCGTGCGATGCGGTGCGCAGCACGGCAAACGCCAGGTCGCCCGGCGTCGCGCCGCGATCGGCGTAGACGATGATCACGCGTTCGATGTCGGCGGCGGCCACGCGATCGACCTCGCGTCCGTCGCGCTCGACGACCAGATCGGTCGCCCGCCACAGCGTCTGCCACATCGGCTTCATGCCGATCACGGTAGGCCGATTGTCGGCGGCGCGTTGTGACCAGCGGCGTCGACTTGCAACCGCCTATTCAGAACGTCACTTCGGCCGCGCCGAGAGGCTGGATCCGCATCGGGGGCGCTTTTGTTCAGGCCGGTCGGCCGAGATCGTGCAACGCCGCCGATTCGAAGCGCCAGGCGCCGGGTTCGGCCTGCAGCATGGCGCGCAGCAGGGCCCGCGCGACCGTGTCGGCCTCGATCGGGCGCACCGACTTCGGGATCAACGCACCGAGCGGCCCGGCGACCAGCGCGGCCAGGCGCTCACCCGTGCGCACCGGTTGGTCGAGCGCGGCGCGGTCGCCGGTCAGCAGCGACGGCCGCACGATGATCACGCTGTCGAAGCCGAGCGCCATGACGTCGGCTTCCATCTCGCCCTTCACGCGGTTGTAGAAGACGCCGGACTTCGGGTTGGCGCCGAGCGCCGAGACGACGCCGAACCGCAACGCGCCGGCCGCGCGCGCGGCGCGGGCGAAGGCGACGACGGCGTCGTGGTCGACGGCGCGGAAGGCCGCCTGCGAGCCGGCGACCTTGATCGTCGTGCCCAGGCAGCAAAAGGCGTCGTCGGCCGCCGGCAACTCCGGCAGGCCGCGCGCGTAGTCGACGATCACCTGGTTGACGCCGCTCAACATCGACAGCGCTGGCGCCGGGCTACGCACCAGCGCGTGCACGGCGCCGACCGAGCGCTCGGCCAGCATCCGCTCGACCAGCGCGCGGCCGATCAATCCGGTGGCGCCGGCCACGAGGGCCGCGCGGCGCCGCGGCGGGATGGCGAAACCGGCGTGCGACATGGGGCGATTCTGCGCGACCCGGTCGTGCGCGCTCAATCCGTTGGGATCAAGGTGTTCGCGCTTAGGCACTTTCCGCAGCTTGGCGGCTCACGGCCGGGTGCCTAGACTGCGAGGCACCATGCAAGCTGCACAGAACGAACTGATCACCCGCATCGGCCCGGGCACGCCGTGCGGCGCGCTGATGCGCCACTACTGGCAACCGGCTGCGCTGATCGACGAGTTCGATGCCCGCATCGATCCGCGCATGGCGAGTCGCCCGGTCAAGGCCGTGCGTTTGCTCGGGCAGGACTTCGTGCTGTTCCGCGATGCGTCCGGACGCTGGGGCCTGCTCGACCGTGACTGTCCGCACCGGGGCGCCGACCTGGCCTTCGGCCGCCACGAGGGCGACGGCCTGCGCTGCCCGTTCCACGGCTGGAAGTTCGACGCTGCGGGCACCTGTCTGGACACACCGGCCGAGCCGATGGGCTCCACGCTGTGCCAGCGCGTACGCCAGCGCAGCTATCCGGTGCTCGCGCGTGCCGGCGTGTTGTTCGCCTGGCTCGGCCCCGAGGGCAGCACACCGCCGGCGCTGCCGGCGCTGCATGCCTTCGAGGCGCCCGCCACGCACAGCTTTGCGTTCAAGGGCCAGTGGCAGTGCAACTGGCTGCAGGCCTTCGAGGTCGGCATCGATCCGGTGCACACCTCTTTCCTGCACCGCTTCGAGCGCGACGAGGACGGCGCCGAGACAAGCAGGGCCTATGGCCGGCAATTCCGCGCGGCGAGCGTGGGCGACGTCGACGGCGAGCGCTGGCCGATGACGCGCGTGATGCGCGAGGTCTGCTCGCCCGAGATCCGCCACGAGGAAGTGCTGCCGGGCGTGACCAAGCTGACCACGCTGCGGCTGATCAACGAGCGATTGACGCACGTGCGGGTCACGCACGCGATCTTTCCGTACACCTTCGTGATTCCGCTGTCGCCGACGATGACGATCACGCAGATGCACGTGCCGGTCGACGACACGCACACCTACTGGTACAGCTTCTTCACCAGCTTTGCCGACCCAGTGGACAAGGACACCATGCGGTCGCAGCGCGCGGCGACGATGACGATGCCCGACTACGTGCCCAGGAAGGGCCGCCACAACGACTGGGGCTTCGATCCCGAGGACCAGCGCACGCGCACCTTCCTCGGCATGGGCGAGGACGACATCAACCTGCACGACCAGTGGGCGGTGGAGAGCATGGGCGCGATCCAGGATCGCACGCGCGAGCACCTGGGCACCAGCGACAAGGTGATCATGGCCCACCGGCGCACCCTGCTGAAGGCGATCGAGACCGTGCAGGCCGGTGGCCGCCCGCCGATGGCGCTCGACGCCGCACAGGCCGCCGCTCTGACCGGGCCCGACACCATCGACTGCATTGCACCCGCCGAGCGCTGGGACGCCTACTGGCGCGAGCAGGTCGCTGCCAAGTACCGTGGTGCCACGTGGCTGACGGCGGCCGACGCCGCACCGCTGTCCGCGAGCACCGAGGCGCGCGGATGACCTCGTTCGCGCAGGTCTGCGGCATCCACGACATGCCGCGGACGGCGGCGTGCGAGCACCTGCTCGAACGCATCGCCTCGCAAGGCATCGAGCGCGTGCGCATCGGCTGGTGCGACCTGCATGGCGTGCTGCGCGGCAAGACCTTGATGGCCGGCGCCGTGGCCGATGCCCTGGCCAGCGGCGTCAGCTTGGTCAGCACCGTGATGCTGAAGGACACCTCGGACCGCACCGCGTTCGCGGTGTTCGACGGCTCGCTCGCGGCGCAGATGCCCGGTTTCGGCTTTGCCAACAACCTGATCCTGCTGCCCGACCCGGCGAGTTTTCGTGTGCTGCCGTGGGCGCCGGGCACCGGTTGGCTGCAGGCGCAGCCCTGGTTCGACGACGGCACGCCGGTCGCGCTCGACACGCGGCGCGCGCTGCAGGCCGCGCTGGTGCGGCTGCAGGCATTGGGCCTCGGCCTGCGCTGCGGGCTCGAGGTCGAGTTCCACATCTACCGCATCGAGGATGCGCGGCTCGACCCGCAACGCGCCGCCTGGCCGGGCGAGCCGCCGGCGGTGTCGATGATCCACCCCGGCTACAACCTGCTGGCCGAGGGCTGGGCCGACCTCGCCGACGAGCCGCTGGCCATCGTGCAGCGCGCCGCGCAGGGGCTCGGGCTGCCGCTGCGCTCGCTCGAGATCGAGCTCGGCCCGAGCCAGGTGGAGGCCGTGTTCGACGCCACCGACGCGCTGACCGCGGCCGACCACATGGTGCTGTTTCGCAACGGCGTGCGTCAGGCGCTGCGCCGCGCCGGCTACCACGCCAGCTTCGTCTGCCGGCCGCCGTTTCCCAATGTGATGGCCAGCGGCTGGCACCTGCACCAGTCGGTGGTCGACGCGTCCAGCGGCGTCAACCGCTTCTGCCGCGACACGCCGGCGCCGGGCAGCTCGCCAGCGGATGCCGGTCACTCGTTGTCGCCACTCGGCGAGCAATGGCTGGCCGGGTTGCTCGAGCACGCGCGCGGCATGGCGGTGTTCTGCACGCCGACCATCAACGGCTTCGGGCGCTTCCGGCCCCACGCGCTGGCGCCGCAGTCGGTGCTGTGGGGCCGCGACAACCGCGGCGCGATGCTGCGCGTGCTGGGCCGCTGCGGCGATGCCGCCACCCGCATCGAGAACCGCATCGGCGAGCCGAGTGCCAACCCCTACCTCTACATGGCCGCGCAGATCCATGCGGGGCTCGACGGCATCGAGCGGCGGTTGACGGCCCCACGCGCCACCGACGCGCCCTATGCCGGCGCCGGCCCTGCGCTGCCGACGAGCCTGGAGGAGGCGTTGGCGGCGCTCGATGGTGATGCCGCGCTGAAGCGCGCGTTCGGCGAGCCGTTGATGCGCTGCGTGCAGCGCGTCAAGCGCGCGGAATGCGAACGCCACGCGCAGGCCGCCGACAAGGACGAGTGGCAGCGTCGCGAGTACTTCGGTCGCTTCTGAGCATGACCTCGCCTCATAGGGTGCAGGCCCATCTCCTCGGCGCTCAAGGTGAGCGCTTCACCATCGAAGGTCGACCCGGCCAGAGCCTGATGCGCGTGGCGGTCAGTGCCGGCATCGACGGCATTGCCGCCGACTGCGGCGGCTGCCTCACCTGCGCCACCTGCCACGTGATCGTGGCGCCGGCATGGGCCGATCGGCTGGCCGCGCCGTCGGCCGACGAGCAGGCGATGCTCGAGATGACGGCCGCGACGCGGCAGTCGACGAGTCGGCTCAGCTGCCAGATCGTGCTCGACGAGTCGCTGGATGGACTCGTGGTCCAATTGCCGCCGACTCAGTACTGACTTGGTCTTCCGCCAGCTCGGCCCATGACAACGACAACGTGAAGCTGCTCGAACGACTAGCCAAGTTCTGCGCGATTGCCGCTGGCGTGCTGCTGACGGTGATCACCCTGATGACCTGCGTCAGCCTGCTCGGCCGCAACACCATCGGCTGGACGATCGTCGGCGACTTCGAACTCTCCGGCGCCGCCGCGGGCGCAGCCGTTGCGTTGTTCCTGCCCTGGTGCCAGCTGCGCCGCGGCAACATCATCGTCGACTTCTTCACCGCGCGCGCGTCGGACCGCACCAACGAGCGGTTCGATCGGATCGGCGCACTGCTGTTCGCCGGCGTGATGGCGCTGATGACCTGGCGCACCGGCATCGGCGGCCTCAACGCCTGGCGCTCGCAGTCCGGCACGATGATGATCGGATTCCCCGAGTGGGTGGTCTACAGCGCGATGGTGCCGCCGATGGCGCTGTGCGTGGTGATCGGCATCGCCCAGGCCTGGCGCGGCTTTGTTCCGAGGACGGCGCCTTGAACCTGGCCTTCAGTCCGCTGACGCTGACGCTGTCGATCTTCGCGATCATGCTGGTGCTGATGGCGATCCGCACGCCGATCGCGGTGGCGATGTTCTGCGCCGGGGCCATCGGCTATGTGGCGCAGGCCGGCTGGCTGCCGCTGGCCAACTTTCTCAACACGCAGGCCTTCGCACGCTTCGCCAGCTACGACCTGTCGGTGATCCCGCTGTTCATTCTGATGGGCAACTTCGCCACGCAGGGCGGCATCTCGCGCGCGCTGTTTCAGTTCGCCAGCGCGGTGATGTCGCGCTTTCGCGGTGGTCTGGCGATGGCGGCGGTGCTGGCCTGCGCGGCGTTCGGCGCCATCTGCGGCTCGTCGGTGGCGACGGCGGCCACCATCACCTCGGTGGCCTTGCCCGAGATGCGCCGGCATGGCTACTCGGGCCGGCTGGCCACCGGCACGCTGGCAGCGGGCGGCACGCTGGGCATCCTGATCCCTCCGTCGGTGCCACTGGTGATCTACGCCATCCTGGCCGAGCAGAACATCGCCAAGCTGTTCGCCGCGGCGATGATCCCGGGCACGATCGCGATGCTCGGCTACATGGTCGCGATCGCGATCTATGTACGCGTCGTGCCGGGCCACGCCCCCGAGCACGAGGACGATGCACCGAAGCTGACGCTGAGTGCGCTCGCCGCGGTGACGCCGATCGCGCTGATCTTCCTGCTCGTGTTCGGCGGTATCTACACCGGCAAGTTCACGCCGACCGAAGGCGCTGCCGTCGGCGCGGCGGCCACCTTCGTCGCGGCGCTGCTGAAGCGCGAGATCGACTGGGACAAGTTCAAGCTGTGCTTCTATGCCACCGCCGAGTCGTCGGCGATGATCTTCCTGATCTTCCTGGGTGCCGACGTGATGAACTCGGCGCTCGCACTGACGCAGGTGCCGGCGCAGCTGGCCAGCGTGGTCGGCGGCTGGGGTCTGCCGCCGGTGATGGTGGTGGCGGCGGTGCTGTTGTTCTACGTGGTGCTCGGCGCCGTGATGGACGAGTTGTCGATGATCCTGCTGACGATCCCGATCTTCTTCCCGATGATCATGGGGCTGGACTTCGGCATGCCCAAGGAGAGCGTGGCGATCTGGTTCGGCATCATGGTGCTGATGACGGTGGGCTTCGGCCTGCTGGCGCCGCCGGTGGGTCTGAACGTCTACGTCGTCAACGGCATGGCGCGCGACGTGCCGATCGGCGAAAGTTATCGCGGCGTGATGCCGTTCCTGGTCAGCGACGTCATCCGCACCATCGTGCTGCTGCTGTTTCCGCCGATCTCGCTGTGGTTGGTGAAGTTTTTGAACTAGGTGGAAATCGCGAGCCCGCTCGGGGCCCAGGTTGGGTAACTTCTCGGGTATCCGGTTCGTCGCAAGGAGAGCTTCAATGAAACGCCGTTCCCTCATTCAAGGTGCCGCCGCCGCGGTGCTGGGTGCACCCGGCCTGTCGGGTCTGGCCCAGCAGGCGGTCACGCTGAAGTTCCACACGTTCATGGCGCCGCAATCGAACGTCTGGCTGTCGATGCACAAGCCGTGGATGGAAAAGGTCGAGAAGGACTCCGGCGGCCGCATCAAGTTCGAGGCCTACCCGGCGATGCAACTCGGCGGCACCCCGGTGCAGCTGTACGACCAGGCGCGTGACGGCGTGGTCGACATCGTCTGGACGCTGCCGGGCAACACGGCGGGCCGTTTCCCGCGCATCGAGGTGTTCGAGCTGCCGTTCATGATGAACAACGCCGAGGCGACCTCGAAGGCCTATTGGGAGTACTTCCAGACCCAGTGCCCCGACGAGTTCAAGGAAACCCAGGTGCTCGCGCTGCACGTGCACGGCCCCGGCATGTTCCACTCGGCCAGCAAGCAGATCAAGACCTCGGCCGATCTGAAGGGCATGAAAGTGCGCGGGCCGACGCGTCAGGTGACCAAACTGCTCGGCTCGCTCGGCGCCACGCCGGTGGGCATGCCGCTGCCGCAGATTCCCGACGCGCTGAGCAAGGGCACCATCGAGGCCTGCGTGATCCCGTGGGAGGTGGTGCCCGCGGTCAAGGTGCACGAGCTGACCAAGTTCCACAGCGAGTTCGACGGCAATGGTCCGGCGCTCTACACCACCACCTTCGTGATGGCGATGAACAAGGCCAAGTACGACAGCCTGGCGCCGGATCTCAAGAAGGTGATCGATGCCAACTCCGGCATGGCCACATCGGGCTGGCTGGGCAAGACGCAGCAGGGCAACGACGTGCCGGGCCGCAAGCCGGCGGTCGACCGCGGCAACACGCTCTACACCTTCCCGGCGTCGGAGCGGGACAACTTCATCAAGCTGTCGAGTCACGTCGACGAGGAATGGGTCGCCGACATGGACAAGCGCGGCTTCAAGGGCAAGGTGCTGTTCGACGCCGCCAAGGCGTTGATTGCCAAGCACGGGAAGTGACGCTCCCCCCGTAGCGGCCTTTCGGCCGCCTCCCCCCAGGGGGCTGAGCTCGGACACGAAAGGTCCGGTGGACCTTTCGTGCCTAGCGCAGGGTCGGGCTTGAGCCCCGCGCGGCCTGCAAGGCACACCAGCGGACCGGCGGAGCCGGATCCGCGGCGTTTGCTGGAAGGGGAGTCCTACGGCCTAGCGGCCGCTGCTGCGGCCGCCGCCTCCGCCTCCGCCACCACGGCCGGAGCGGCCACCGGACGGGCCGCGGGAAGGGGTCGAGCCGCCGGGGCCGCGCGCGGGTTGGCCCTGGCCGCTGCGAGCGGGCGGGGCGCCGCGTGAATCGCGCGAGCCGCGGCTGCCGTTGCCACCACCGCCGCCGGGGCGAGCGCCGCGGCGCTCGCCGCCACCACCGCCGGAGCCGCGCACGCCGATCACCATGCGGCCGAGCACGATCGGCTCGGCGCGCTCGTTGGGGTCGGGCTCGAAGCCGCGCACGATCTCGCGCGGGATCTCGCGGTTGATCAGGCGCTGGATGTCACGCAGGAACAGCTCCTCGTCGACGCAGGCCAGCGAGATCGCCTCGCCGGTGGCACCGGCGCGGCCGGTGCGGCCGATGCGGTGCACGTAGTCCTCGGGCACGTTGGGCAACTCGAAGTTCACCACGTGCGGCAGCTGATCGATGTCGATGCCGCGCGCGGCGATGTCGGTGGCCACCAGCACGCGCAGGTCGCCGCTCTTGAAGTCGGCCAATGCCTTGGTGCGCGCACTCTGGCTCTTGTTGCCGTGGATCGCCATTGCGGTGATGTCGTGCTTGTTCAGGTACTCGGTGAGCCGGTTGGCGCCATGTTTCATGCGCGTGAACACCAGCACCTGGTGCCAGTCGCCCTGCAGGATCAGGTGCGCCAGCAGCTCCTTCTTCTTCTCGCGGCTGACCGGGTGCACCTTCTGCGCCACCAACTCGGCCGGCGCGTTGCGGCGCGCCACCTCGATCAGCGCCGGCTTGTTGAGCAACCGGTCAGCCAGCGCCTTGATCTCGTCGCTGAAGGTGGCGCTGAACAGCAGGCTCTGCTTCTTCGCCGGCACGACGGCCAGCACCTTCTTGATGTCGTGGATGAAACCCATGTCGAGCATGCGATCGGCCTCGTCGAGCACGAAGATCTCGACATGGCTCAGGTCGAGCGTGCGTTGGCCATGGTGGTCGAGCAACCGTCCCGGCGTCGCAACGAGAATGTCGACGCCTCTGCGCAGCTTGTCGATCTGCGGCTGCATGCCAACGCCGCCGAACATCACCATGCTGGTCAGCGGTACATGCTTGCCGTAGGTGCGCACACTCTCCTCCACCTGCGCGGCGAGTTCGCGCGTCGGCGTCAGGATCAGCGCGCGAATGGCCACGCGACCACGCGCGTCGCGCTTGCTCGGTACGGCCATCAGGCGCTGCAGCATCGGTAGCACGAAGCCCGCCGTCTTGCCGGTGCCGGTCTGCGCGCCGGCCAGC
>CALMQI010000361.1 GCA_937871935.1 uncultured Burkholderiales bacterium | reverse complement strand
TGCCGTGGATGCCGGGATACGCGCGCATCGCATGCGATGGCTTTGTGGCCGGCGAGCCGTTCGACGCCTGCCCGCGCCAGGTGTTGCGGCGCCAGATCGATCGCCTCAGCCGACACGGCTGGGTGCTGCAGACCGGCATCGAGCCGGAGTTCTTGCTGTTGCGCCGCGCTGGCCAGGGGTTTGTGCCTGCCGATGCACTTGACCGGCTCGACAAACCCTCTTACGACCTGAAAAGCCTGCCGCGGCAGAGCGACTTTCTGGCCCAGTTGGTGGTGGGGCTGAAGGCCTGCGGGTTGGACGTGTTCCAGATCGACCATGAAGACGCGCACGGCCAGTACGAACTCAATTTTCATCACGCCGATGTGCTGACGAGCGCCGACAACCTGATGCTGTTCAAGATGGCCGCGCATGCGCTGTCCGAGCAGTTCCAACATGACCCGCACCCGCGCGTCCAATATCGGGATGCAGTGCGCAATATCGAGGGCGCGCTTACTTCAGCAGAGAACTTGCTCGCGGGCTTGCTCGATATTTCACGACTGGATTCCGGCGGTATGAAGCCCAGGCCGCAGAGTTTCTCGGTCAGCGACATGCTGCACAGCCTGGCCAGCGAGTTCTCCGTACTGGCGCAGGAGCGTGGACTGGTCTTGCGTGCGGTGCCTTGCCGGGCTTGGGCGCACAGTGACCCGCAATTGCTGCGCCGCGTGCTTCAGAATTTTCTCGCCAATGCCGTGCGTTACACCGGTAGCGGCCGCATTTTGCTGGGATGTCGACGCGTTGCCGATCGGTTGCGGATCGAAGTCTGGGATACTGGCCCGGGAATAGCCGACGAGCATCGCGAACTAATCTTCGAAGAATTTCGGCGCCTCGATCATGGCGGCGATCACTTTTGCTGCATGTTTGAGCGTTGCGCCTGATTGCCACATGCGGTGCGGGCGGGAGCGGGCTTCGCCGGGAGTTTACGCAGCGCGTCGCTCACATCGTCTCGGCGAACAATTCCCGGCCGATCAGCATGCGCCGGATCTCGCTGGTGCCGGCGCCGATTTCGTACAGTTTGGCGTCACGCCACAGGCGCCCGAGCGGGTAGTCGTTGATGTAGCCGTTGCCGCCGAACACCTGGATGCCTTCGCCAGCCATCCAGGTGGCCTTTTCGGCGCACCAGAGGATCACGCTGGCGCAGTCCTTGCGCACCTGGCGCACATGGTCGGCCCCGAGCAGGTCGAGATTCTTGCCCACGGTGTAGCAGAACGCCCGGCCGGCCTGCAGCACGGTGTACATGTCCGCCACCTTGCCCTGGATGAGCTGGAACTCGCCGATGCTCTGGCCGAACTGCTTGCGCTCGTGCAGGTAGGGCACCACCACGTCCATGCAGGCGGCCATGATGCCGAGCGGGCCACCGGAGAGCACCGCGCGTTCGTAGTCGAGCCCGCTCATCAGCACCTTGGCGCCGCTACCCTCGCCGCCGAGGATGTTCGCTTCGGGAATCTCGCAGTTCTCGAAGAACAGCGGATAGGTGTTGGAGCCGCGCATGCCCAGCTTGTCGAGGTGCTTGCCGCAGCTGAAGCCCTTGAAGCCCTTCTCGACGATGAACGCCGTCATGCCGCGTGCGCCCATGTTGAGGTCGGTCTTGGCGTAGACGATCAGCGTGTCGGCGTCGCCGCCGTTGGTGATCCACATCTTGGCCCCGTTGAGCACGTAGCGGTCGCCCTTGTGCTCGGCCTTGAGCTTCATGCTGACGACGTCGGACCCGGCATTGGGCTCGCTCATCGCGAGCGCCCCCACGTGCTCGCCGCTGATCAGCTTGGGCAGGTACTTGTTCTTCTGCGCTTGGCTGCCGTTGCGGTGGATCTGGTTGACGCACAGGTTCGAATGAGCGCCATAGCTCAGGCCCACCGACGCGCTGGCGCGGCTGATCTCCTCCATCGCCACCATGTGGGCCAGGTAGCCCAGGTGGGTGCCGCCATACTCCTCCGCGACAGTCAGCCCGAGCACGCCCAGCTCACCGAGGCGGCGCCACAGGTCGGCCGGGAATTCGTTGTCGCGATCGATGGCGGCGGCGCGTGGCGCGATCTCGTGCTGCGCGAAGTCGCGCACCACGTCGCGCAGCGCCGCGATGTCGTCGCCGAGCGGAAAGGAGAAGGTGGACTCGAACATGGTGTCTCCTGGCAGGCTTGCGGACGAGCGTAGTTGAGCAATGCTCAAACACCGCGGCGCCCCGAACGGCAGACGGCGTGCTGTCGTGCTGCTCTGCAGCAATACGCCACTCGCCAGCCGGGATGCAGGCGCAGATTAGCAGAGGACTGCTGTCCGCTCAAGCCGTTTTGAGTGATACTCAAGTCATGGTCTCACGCCAGCCGCCCTCGACCTCGACCTCGCCCTCACGCGCCACGGCCGCACCCGGCCGCGCCCGGCCGGCCGGCGCCGGCATGGCGGCCGCGGTGCCGCCCCGGGTGCTGCGCCGCTCACCGGCCAGCGCCAAGGCCGAGCAGCGCGTGCTCGACATCGTCCGCGTCGGCCGCGAGGTCTTTTCGGAGCGCGGCTACGAGCGCGCCACCACCACCGAGATCGCGCAGCGGCTGGGCATCAGCGAGGCGACGGTATTCACCTACTTTCGCGGCAAGCGCGAGCTGTGCGTGCGTGTCATCAGCGACTGGTACGACGAGATCATTGCCGCCATCGAGCAGGGCCTGCCGCGCCAGCGCTCGGTACGCGCCCAGCTCGAGTTCATCGTGCACGCGCACCTGAGGCTGTTCCTGGTGCACGGCACCGGCATGTGCGCGCTGGTGCTCAGCGAGGGCCGCAGCAAGGGCCCCAGCGAGCTGGGCGATGCGGTGCTGCCGCTGCAGCGCCGCTACACCGCGCCGCTGATGGACCTGCTGGCGCGCGGCCAAGCCAGCGGCGACATTCGCGCCGACGTGCCGTTGCGGCTGCTGCGGCCGATGGTGTTCGGCCCGATGGAGCACATCCTTTGGGAGGCGGTGGCCACGCAGCGCGCGATCGATATCGACACCACCGCCGCCGCCCTGACCGAGCTGTTGTGGAACGCACTGCGCGCTCCGTCGGCCGAGCTGGCCGCGCTGCGCACGCTGCGCAGCGAAGTCAGCCGCGCGCTCGAGCGCGCGCAGGCGCGCTAGCGTCTGTGGGCGTCTGAATCAAGCGCGCACCCCGGCCTACAGGTACCAGTTGAAGTAGAAGCCGACGTGGTTGCCGTCGGTGCTCAGGCCACCACCCTTGGGCTTGTACTTCTCGCTCACCGCGCGCAGCTTCAGCCCGATGCTGGGCGTCACCACGTACTCGCCTTCGATGACGGCGCCGATGGTGGAGTCGAAGTCGGCGTCGATGCCGCTCAGCACGCCGCTGCCGCGGACCTTGGCACTGTTGACGAAGCGCGCGCCGCCGCCGATGCGCACGTTCGGGTTGATGTACACATGGGCCAGCAGCTCCAGCGGATAACGCGAGAAGCGCAGCGAGCCGTTGCTGGCGCCACCGGTGTCATCGACGTGATAGCCGAGCGTGGCCTGCATCGACACCGTCGGGCCGACCGGGATCTCGACGCCGCCGTACAGGTGCACGAGGCCGCCGCCCTTGATGTCGGCCGTGCTGCCGTCGATGAAGGTCACGCTGGCCAGCGTGTCGCCGCCGGTGGTGATGCCCAGACCGAGGATGCCGCGTGCGCCGCCGCTCTGGGCGTGCGCCGTGCCGGTGGCTGCCGCCAGCGCGGCCAGGCAGACGATGGCGAGGGTCTTCTTCATGCAGGTTCTCCTGAGTGCAATGCGGTGACGATCGGCCGATTGTGGTGACCCACCGCGGACGGCCGGCCTCGCGTCGTGCCCGAACCACGCCAGGGCGTGAAGTCTTGCCGGTGGTCTGGTCAGCGCCGCCGTCGCAGGCCCAGCGCCATCACCGCGCCAACGACGAGCAGCGCGCCGACCCATTGCACCGGCGCGATCGCCTGGCCGAGGATGGCCCAGGCCAGCACCAGCGCGGCCACCGGCTCGACGTTGAGGATCGGCGAATTGCCCACCACGCCCAGCTTGGGCAGCAGCACGAACAGCGACGTGAACGCGGTGCCGTACAACACCGTCAGCGCAGCCAGCCCCCACCAGCCGGCGGGTGCGTTCGGCCAGTTCAGCCCGCCCTGGAACGGCGCCACCATGAGCGCCAGCACGCCGACGATGGCCATCGTGATCGCGCTGCGCAGCCGGCCGTCGAGCGCGGCGACCTCGTGCTGGGTGAGCGCGAGCACGACGCCGAAGGTCGCAGCCGCCGCCACCGCCAGCGCCACGCCCGGGCCGATGGCCGACCACTGCGCGCGCGCGCCCAGCCCCGACGCGGCGCCCCAGACATCCAGCGCCAGGGCCAGGCCGATCAGGATCACCGGCATCGCGAGCAGGACTTGCCGCTGCGGCGCTTCGCGGTACAGCACGAAGACCCAGAATCCGGTCCACAACGGCCAGCTGTTGAAGGCCAGCAGCGCCAGCCCGACCGGGATGCGCGCCACCGCGCCATACAGGCACACGCTCTGGATCGCCACCAGCAGCCCGATCAGCGGCATCACGCGGCGATGGCGCGGCAGCAGCGTCAGCGGCACGCGGTTGACGAACACCAGCACCGCAACGACGAGCGCGGTGACCAGGCTGCGCGCCGCGACCGCCGTGACGACGTCGGTGCCGTGGTCGAGCGCGATCCGCGCGGCGACATGGTTGCCGCCGAACAGACAGGCCAGCAGCAGCAGCGTGACGAAGGCGCGTGGGCTCGGCGCGACCGCGGTGACGGCGCCCGTCATGCGCGCCGGGCCGGCAACGCAATGAACTCGGTCTCGCCGGGCACACGATCGAAGCGCTGGTCGAGCCAGTCCTGTTGCGCCTGCACGATGCGCTCGCGCCGCGAGGAGACGAAGTTCCACACCATGTGGCGGTGGCCGAGCGGCTCGCCGCCGATCAGCACCACGCGGCTGGATGCCGCGGCGCTCTCAAGCAAATGTGGCTCCGCCACTTTGCTTGAATCCCCGCGGGGGGCGGGCCGGGCTGGCCCGGCCCTGGGGGCACTCAGCACCGGTTGCGCACCGGCCGGCAGCACGGCCATCGTGTGCGGCTCGACGGACTCGCCATCGAGCGTGAAGGCCGTGTCGACGCCGTACAGCGCGCGCTCGGTCGCCGTCGCCGGCACGACCAGGCGCGCGCCGGGATCGAGCGTGATGTCGACGTACAGCGTCGGCGACAAGGTGGTCACCGGCGAGCGCAGGCCGAACGCCTCGCCGACCAGCACGCGCAGCCGGGCACCCGACACGCTGGCCTGCGGGATGGCCGAGGCGGCCACATGCTGGAAGCGCGGCGCATCCTCCTCGTGCTCGATGGGCAGCGCGCACCACAGCTGCAGGCCGTGGCTGCGCCGCGTCACGCCGCGCAGGTCGTCGGGCGTGCGCTCGGAGTGCACGATGCCGCGGCCGGCCGTCATCCAGTTAATCGCGCCGGGCTCGATGCGCTGCACCACGCCGGTGGAGTCGCGGTGCAGCATCGCGCCCTCGAACAGGTAGGTCACCGTGGCCAGCCCGATGTGCGGGTGGGGCCGCACATCGTGGTCGTCCGAGGGCTGCGCGGTGATCGGCCCGAAGTGGTCGAAGAACAGGAACGGCCCGACCGCCTGGCGCTGCACCGACGGCAGCGTGCGCCGAACCAGAAAGCCGCCGCCGAGGTCCTTGACGTGGGGCTCGATACGGGTCGGGGATGGAAGTGATGGCATATCGCGCACCGCCGGCAGTCCGGCGGCATCCGCATGCACTGTACGAGAGATCGTGAATCCGCGTGCCCGACAACGGCTCGCCGCGGCGTTCACGCGGCGCGCTGCAGGACCTCGCGCTGCAGCTGCGCGAACGAGGTCAGCACGCCCGCGATGGCGCTGGCCGCCACCGTCGGCGGGCTGGCCAGCCACACAGAGCCGGGGCCCGAGCGGCCCGGAAAGTTGCGGTTGATCGCGCTGACGGTGACCTGCCCCGGATCGGTCGAAGACCCCGGACCGCAGTTGGCGCAGGCCCCGCAGGCCGGCTGCAGCAACTCGGCGCCGACGCGCGCGAAGGCGTCGAGGTAGCCCCGCTCGACGCAGTAGTCGCGCACGGCCGTCGTGCCGAATTGCAGGTACAGCGCAACGCCCGGCGCCACGCGCAGGCCGCGGTCGGCGGCCCAGCGCAGCACCGCATGGTAGTGGTCGAAGTCCTCGCGCTTGCCGGCGGTGCATGAGCCGCCATACGCGATATCGATGCGCGGTCGTTCGGCCAGCGCGCTCAATGCCATGCCGTTGCCAGGGTCGCCGGGTGAGGCGACCATCGGTGAGAGCGCCGTGCAGTCGAGCCGGATCGTCTGCGCCACCGGCGCGCCGTCGTCGCTTGCCATCCAGGGCTCGATCTTGAAATCGACGCCGCGCCGCTCGTGCAGGAAGCGCACGGTGGCCGCGTCCGGCGCGACGATGCCGGTGAATCCCCCGAGCTCGGCCGTCATGTTGGTCAGCGTCGCGCGTTCGTCGATCGACAGCTGCGCCAGCGCCGAGCCGCAGAATTCGAACACCTTGCTGACGCCGACACCGGCGCGGATGGCCGGGTGCGCCAGCAGGTGCAGCACGAGATCCTTGGCCGTCACGCCGTCCGGTACCGGGCCGTCGAGCACGATGCGCAGTTCTTCGGGCATCGTCAGGCGCGTCGAGCCGGTCACGAAGGCGCAGGCCATGTCGGTGGTGCCGACGCCGAAGGCCACGCAACCCAGCGCGCCGGCATGCGGAGTGTGCGAGTCGGTGCCGACGATCAGTTGCCCCGGCAGCGCATAGGTCTCGGTCACCAGCGCGTGCGAGATGCCTTGCGAGCCGGTGTTGCCGGGGTCACCGGCGTCGAGCAGCGGCTGCAGGTAGCCGTGGTCGGTCAGGCTGTGCCGCGCGACGAAGGCGCGGTGTGCACGCGACAGGCCGCGCACGTCGCCGACCAGGCCACCCGCCACGTGCGCCGGGCTGCGATGCACGTACGACAGATGGTCCTCGAAACACAGGATGCTGCGCGGCTCGTGCAGCACGAGCGCGTCGCCGTGCGCCTGCGCGAGCAGGTGCGCGCACAGGCCGGTGTAGTACTCGTGGATGAAGCGGAAGTCGGCGTGCACGAAACCGCCTCGACCGGTGGTCGGCTGCGCGGGCGTGTGCGCGCTCGCCAGCCAATGACGCTCGACGATCTTGCGAAACAGCGTACGCGGCGCGCCCGCCGCGACGGCCGGCGCCGCCGCTGCTGCCGGCCCGCGCGCCCGCGCATACGGCAGCAGACCGCCATGGCGCACGATCGCCGCCGTCAACGCATCACGACCGTCGACGAGCTCGTCGACGGTAATCGGCTCGCCGCGAGCGATGCGCTCGATCAGGCCGAAGTCGGTCGAGGTGAACAGGCCCACGTTGTCGGCGTTCTGACGGTAGATGCGCTCGAAGCTCTCGGCGATCACCAGCCGCACGCCGGCCGCCTGCTCGGCGATCACGGCATGTTCGCGGGAGCTGCCCTTGCCGTAGCGTTTGCCGGCGACGACGACCTCGACGCCGGCATCGCGCACCGCGTCGCGCGCGATCGGCCGCTCGCCGCCGGCCACCAGCCCGGTGTACGGATGGCGGCCGAGCGTCGCATCGAAATGCACCATCGCCGGCAACGGGATGATCTCGTCGGTCGAGACGTCGTCGCGCAGCGGCAGGGCCTGCGCGAGCGATACCGCGTGGCCGCCGAGTTGGGTGCGCACCCGCGCGGGGTCGGCGGAAAGCAGCAGCACCCGGCCGGTGAAGCGCTCCGGGTGCTGCATCCTCACTTGGCTTCCAGACCGACCTTCTTGGCCAGCGCGGCGTACTTGGCCAGCTCGCTGCGGAAGGCCGCAGCAGCCTGCTCGGGCGTGCTGATGTTGATCGTATTGCCCTGCTTGGCCATCACTTCCTTGACCATCGGGTCGGCGAATGCCGCGGCCACCGCGTCGTGCACCTTCTTCACATCGGCTGCCGCCATGCCCTTCGGCCCGATCACCGCGAACCAGGCCTCGACGACGTAACCCGGCAGCCCTTGCTCGACGAAGGTCGGGATGTCCGGCGCCGCCGGCGTGCGCACCGGCGTGCCGACGCCGATCGCCTTGAGCGCGCCGCTCTTCAGGTGGCCCTGCACGCTGGGCAGCGCAGCCGTTGCGAACTCGACCTGCCCGCCGATCAGGTCGGTGATCATCGGGCCGACAC
>CALMQI010000360.1 GCA_937871935.1 uncultured Burkholderiales bacterium | reverse complement strand
CGTAGCGAGTTCGGCGGCGCGACCTCGGCGCGAGCATCGCAGCGGAGCCCTCGCCAAAGGCGAGGGCCGACCCAGTATGAGCCCCGGGCGGGTACCGCCTGGCGCGATGTGCAGTCCTCGGTCTGCAAGCATCCCCTCGCGAACGTCCGCAAGGGGTCGAAAGTGCGCGATCGACCTATCGAGCGCATTGCTATGTCTTCAGTGCATGAACGGTGGAATATCTTCACTTCAGACCTTGAAATACCAGCGGACCGAGTGGAAGAACACCGGCGCAGCGAACGCGAGGGGTGCGACGCGGTCGAGCAAGCCGACCGCGCCGGTCACCGCGCTGGCGTTGCCCCACCAGGCGACGCCGGCGTCCTTCTTCAGCGCGCGCATCACCAGTTCGCCCAGCGTGCCGGCACCGCCGGCGATGAACGACAGCGCGAACGCCTGCGGTGCCTTGAACGGCGTGATCCAGTACAACGCGGCGCCCAGCACGCCGCCGGCGGTGGCGCCGATCAGCCAGGCGCGGCCGGAGAACGAGCGGTCGATGTGGCGCGCCGTCGGCCGCGTGCGCAGCCAGCGGCTGGCCGCCTCCTGGCCGATCTGCGCGCACGCCGCCACCATCACCAGCAGGAACAGCAGGAACGCGCCGCGGCCGTCGTAGTCGCGAAACTCCAGCAGCAACAGCGCCGGTGCGTGGCTGAGTCCGTACACGCACACCATGATGCCCCACTGGATCTTCGCGTTGCGCTCGAGAAAGCGCTTCGGGTCGTCGGCCAGCGCGCTGACCACCGGCACCGCGAGGAACACATAGACCGGAATGAACACGGTGAACAGGTCGAACCAGCGCCCGCCGGCCAGCGTGAACTGCAACGGCAGCACGACGAAGAACGCGAGCAGCAGGCTGCGATGGTCGCCGCGGCTGGTGTGCATCAGCGTGATGAACTCGCGCAGCGCCAGGAACGACACGATGCCGAACAGCGCCGTCGCACCGACCGCGCCCGACATCCAGGCCAGCCAGAACAGCGTGGCCCCGACCCACACCGCGCGCAGGTCGCGCTTGAAGCGCTCGTGCCGCGCCTGTGCGCGCTCACCCATCTCGCGCAGCGACCAGACGAACCAGCCGATCGAGGCCAGCACCAGCACGCCGAACAATATGACGAACAGCAGCGCCACCTGCTCGCCGACGCTGAGCGTGCGCAATACGCTCATGTGCGCCCCGGCCTCGTCGCCAGCACCGCGGCGCGCGCTCGTTCGAGGAAGTCGCGCTTGTCCTCGCCGTCGATGCGCGGCAGCGGCGCGCCGAAGGTCACCGTGCACAGGATCGGCACCGGCACCACCTCGCCCTTGGGCATCACGCGCTGCACGTTGTCGATCCAGGTCGGGATCAGTTGCACCAGCGGATGCGCCTGGGCCAGGTGGTACAGGCCGCTCTTGAAGGCCTGAGGCTCACCCTTGTTGCTGCGCGTGCCCTCGGGAAAGATGACCAGGGAGTCACCGTGCGACAGGGCCTCGAGCAGCGGCTCGAGCGGGTCCTGGTCGTCGGTGCCCAAGCCGGAGGCGTCCTTCGTCCGCGTGCGGTTCACATAGACCGCGTGGAACACCTCGCGCGTCAACCAGGCCTTGAACGGGCTCGACGTCCAGTAGTCGCGTGCGGCGATCGGTCGCGTATTGGCGCGCAGGTCCTGCGGCAGCGCCGCCCAGATGAGCACCCAGTCGAAGTGGCTCTGGTGGTTGGCGAAGTAGATGCGCTGCTCGGCCTTCGGCGGGCAACCTCTCCAGTGACCCTGCGCGCCGGTGATCAGCCGGGCGACGAATGCCAGCAAGGCTGCGAAGGCTTCGGCGCGCGTCATGCGCGCGATTGTCCCCTGGCCGCCGCCTCGCGGCGGGGCTCAGACCTCAGCGGACGAACTTGCCGTCGTAGCGGACCTGTACCAGCTCGACGAAGCGTGACGCGGCAATGTTGCCGGCATTGAAGTCGAGGTCGACGCCGGCCAGGCGCATCTTCAACGTTCGCATGACAGCCAGCAGTCTGGCCCGTGTGAGTTCACGACCGGCACGGCGCAGGCCTTCGATCATGACCTGCGCGTTGAGCCAGCCCTCCGCGGAGTAGTAGCTCGGTTCGACCTTGGCCTGCTGCAGGGCGCGGTGATAGGCCTGCAGGTCGGGGTCGACGCTGGACCAGGGGTAGGGCACCACCTGTGCGATCGCCAGCCCGCGGGCCTTTTCGCCGAGCATCTTGGCGACCACTTCGCCGGCCACGATCGACATGCCATAGAACATCGGGTTCGAGCCGGCCTTGCGCATCGCCGACATCAGGTCGGCCGGGCCGCGGCCGGCCAGGTACATGATCACCGCCTGCGGCTGCTGCGCGGCCAGGTCCTTGCCCAGCTGGTCGACGTTGCTGCCGTCGCCCTTGAGGCCGCCCGAGGCGATCGGCTTGGCACCCATCGAGGTCATGGCCTTGGTCACCAAGGCCAGCGCCTCCGCGCCGCCCGGGTTGTCCAGATGCGCCACCGCGATGCGCGTGATGCCGATCGTGTCGAGCTGCCGCACCAGTACCTCGGCCTCGCGCCCGGTGCTCGCGCGCACGAAGAACGCGTGGCCGGCCGCCTTGGCCCGTGCCGAATCGGCGACCGCGAAGCCACCGACCGAGGCGCAACCGTGGTCCTGCAGCAGCTTGGCCGCGGCGGCCGTGGTCCCGGACCCCACGCAGCCGAACATGGCGACGACACCCCGCTCGTCGAGCAGCTTCCTGTAGTTCTCCACCGCCTTCGGCGGCGCCAGTTCATCGTCGAGCGTGACGACGCGGATGCGGCGACCGTGCACGCCGCCCTGCGCGTTGACCGCATCGAACGCCATCTGGGCACCTGCGTTGAGTGCCTTGATCGGCGCGCCCAACGGGCCGGTGATGATGGCGCTCTGGCCCAGCACCACTTCGCCCGCGGCGGCGCCGGGTTCTGCGGCCGCTGCCGCTGCAGGCGCATAACCGGCCACGCCGGCAGCACCCAGCACACCCAGCACGTCGCGTCGATTCATCATGTGATCCCCCGTCAGCTGAACCACCCGGTTGGGGTGATCTCTTGTGACGGCGAGTTTTCCACGCCCGGCGGACCGTGTCGACCTCGGTCGGCGTGCGATCAGTGACGAAAGTGCCGAATTCCCGTGAACACCATCGCGATGCCGCGCTCGTCGGCGGCGGCGATCACCTCGGCATCGCGCATCGAGCCGCCGGGCTGGATCACGCACCGCGCGCCGGCGTCGACCACAGCGTCGAGCCCGTCGCGGAACGGGAAGAACGCATCGCTGGCCACCGCGCTGCCGGCCAGCGTGAGGCCGGCGTTGGCGGCCTTGATGCCGGCAATGCGGGCGCTGTCGACGCGGCTCATCTGGCCGGCGCCGACGCCCAGCGTCATGCCGTCGGCGCAGAAGACGATGGCGTTGCTCTTGACGAACTTGGCCACCTTCCAGGCGAACAGCAGATCGTCGAGCTGCGCGGCGCTCGGCTGGAGCCGGGTCACCACCTTGATCTCACCCGGCTGCAGATCGTGTGCATCGGCCGACTGCAGCAGCACGCCGCCGCCGACGCGCTTGAAGTCGAGCGTGTTGGTGGTGGTCGCGAGCGGCACCTCGAGCAGCCGCAGGTTGGCCTTCTTGCCGAAGGCCTCGCGGGCCGCGGCGTCGAAGGCGGGCGCGATCAGCACCTCGACGAACTGCTTGGCCGCCGTAATGGCGTTGGCCACGTCGACACCGACCGGCCGGTTGAACGCCACGATGCCGCCGAACGCGCTGGTCGGGTCGGTCTTCAGCGCCTTGCCGTAGGCCGCCACCGGCGATGCGCCGACCGCCACGCCGCAGGGGTTGGCGTGCTTGACGATCACGCACGCGGGGCCGTTGTGGAAAGTCTTCACGCATTCCCACGCCGCATCGGCGTCGGCGATGTTGTTGTAGCTGAGCTCCTTGCCCTGCAGCTGCGTGCCCAGCGCCAGCGTGCCCGGCGCCGGCGCCGCGTCGCGGTAGAACGCCGCACTCTGGTGCGGGTTCTCGCCGTAGCGCATGTCCTGCTTCTTGCTCAGCTGCAGCGTGTAGACCGCGGGGTACTCGCTGCGTGCCGGCACGGCGGCGCCGTGCAGCTCGGCCTCGGCGGCGAGCGCGCTCAGGTAGTTGGCGATCATGCCGTCGTAGGCGGCGGTGTGCGCGAACACCTTCTTGGCGAGCATGAACTTCGTCGTGCGCGTCAGTCCACCGGCCGCCAGCTCGGCCAGCACACGCGCATAGTCGACCGGGTCGATCACCACGCCGACGTCGGCCCAGTTCTTCGCCGCGGCGCGCAGCATCGCCGGACCGCCGATGTCGATGTTCTCGATGGCGTCGTCGAGCGTGCAGTCGGCGCGGGCGGTCGCCTGCGCGAACGGATACAGGTTGATCACCAGCAGGTCGATCGTGTCGATGCCGTGCTCGCGCAAGGCTGCCATGTGCTCGGGCCTGTCGCGTCGCGCCAGCAATCCGCCGTGGATGCGCGGGTGCAGCGTCTTCACGCGGCCGTCGAGCATCTCGGGGAACCCGGTCACCTGCGCCACCTCGGTCACCGGCAGGCCTTCGCGCGCCAGCAGCTGCGCGGTGCCGCCGGTCGACAGCAGCCTGACGCCGCGCTCGTGCAGCGCGCGTGCGAAGTCGACGATGCCGGACTTGTCGGAGACGGAGATCAGCGCGGTGATGGCCATTTCTTACTTGATCAGCTTATGGTCGAGCAGCTTGCGGCGCAGCGTGTTGCGGTTCAAGCCCAGCCAGTCGGCTGCCTTGCTCTGGTTGCCCTCGGCGTGGCGCATCACCACCTCGAGCAGCGGCCGCTCCACCGTGTGCAGCACCATGTCGTGCAGCGCGTGCGGCGGCGTGCCGCGCAGATCCTTGAAGTACTGCTCCAGGCTGTCGCGCACGCAGTCTTCGATCTGCCGCCTGCTCATGCCACCCGCCGCAAGTCGGGTTCGTTGGCGGCGTCGCCGTGCGCCGGCCACAGCGCGTGGTCCTGCGCCAGCCGGTCGAGGTAGCGAGTCAGCGCGGCGAGCTGCGCAGCGCAGTCGTCGATGCGGTTCATCTCGGCGCGGAAAACTTCGCCGCCAGGCAGAGCGCGCACGGTCCAGCCGATGTGCTTGCGCGCGCTGCGCACGCCGGTGAACTCGCCGTACAGCGCGTAGTGGTCGTGCAGATGGTCGATCAGCCAGGTCGCCACGTCGTGCGTGCGCGGCGCCGGCAGCAGCTCGCCGGTGGCGAGGAAGTGGCCGATCTCGCGAAAGATCCACGGCCGGCCCTGGGCTGCGCGGCCGATCATCAGCGCATCGGCACCGGTGTGCGCGAGCACCGCGCGCGCCTTGTGCGGCGTGTGAATGTCGCCGTTGGCCACCACCGGCACGCGCACGGCCGCCTTCACCGCGGCGACGGTGTCGTACTCGGCGGCGCCGCCAAACCCTTGCGCACGCGTGCGGCCGTGCACGCTGAGCAGCGCGACGCCGGCGTCGGCCGCGGCGCGCGCCAGGCGCACCGCGTTGCGCTCGCTGTCGCTGCGGCCGGTGCGCATCTTCAGCGTCACCGGCACGCCACGCGGCGCGCAGGCACTCACCACGGCGTGCACGATGGCCAGCGCCAACGGCTCGTCGCTCATCAGCGCGGAGCCAGCGAATACGTTGCACACCTTCTTGGCCGGGCAGCCCATGTTGATGTCGATGATCCGGGCGCCGCGGTCGATGTTGTAGCGCGCCGCATCGGCCATCTCGAGCGGGTCGACGCCGGCGATCTGCACCGCGATCGGCGCCGGTTCGCCGGCATGGTCGGCACGCCGCGAGGTCTTCAGGCTGGCCCACAACTCGCGCCGTGACGTCACCATCTCACTGACAGCGTAGCCCGCACCGAGCCGCTTGCACAGACGCCGGAACGGACGGTCGGTGACGCCGGCCATCGGGGCGACGAACAGGTTGTTCGGCAGCGCGATCGGGCCGATGTGCATGGGCGTGTAGCGGGGTGGGGCGGCGCGAAAACCGAGGCCGGAGTATAGGCGTGGCATCGGGTACGGATAATCCGTTCGGTGGAAGCCTGGGTCCATTCGCTGCTCACCGCCCTGGCGCTGCCCAAGTTCGGTCTGAGTACCGTGTTCGTCGTGTCGCTGATCTCGGCGACGCTGCTGCCATTGGGCAGCGAACCGGTGGTGTTCGGTTTGGTCAAGCTCAACCCGGAGCTGTTCTGGCCGGCGATGGCCGTGGCCACCACGGGCAACACCCTGGGCGGCGCGATCTCGTGGTGGATGGGTTTCGGCGCCGAGCGCGCCTACGAGTCCTGGGCGCACCACAAGCCGGCGCAGCTGCGCGCGCTGCAGTGGCTCGAACGCTTCGGCCCTAAGGCCTGCCTGCTGTCGTGGCTGCCCGCGGTGGGGGACCCGCTGTGCGCGGTGGCCGGCTGGCTGCGCCTGCCGTTCTGGCCCTGCGTGCTGTACATGGCGATCGGCAAGTTCGCCCGCTACGTGACGATGACGGCCCTGCTGCT
>CALMQI010000359.1 GCA_937871935.1 uncultured Burkholderiales bacterium | reverse complement strand
TGCAGCAGGTACTTCTCGAGCGACGACTGGAAGCGCGAGAACATCGGGAACGCGCTGAACACCGCCAGCATCACCGTCATCAACGGCACCAGGCCGATCAGCGTGGTGAAGGTCAGGCTGCTGGCGGTAAGGCCCAGGCGGTCCTCGCGAAAACGTGCTCGCAGCGTGCGCAGCGTGTCGAACCAGGGCCAGGCGCGCAGCGAGCGCCACAGCGTGGCCAGCTGGGCCGGCCAGGTGCTCGGGGACACGGCGGTGTTCACGGCGTCTATCATGCCAGCCGTCATGCCGGATCCGCTCGATGCACCCATCGTCCGCGGCACGCGGGCCGTGGTGGCCTGCGCGCTGCTGGGCCTCATCACGCTCGGACTGGCCTGGGAGCTGTGGCTGGCGCCCACCGGTGCCCGGTCGCTGGCCTTGAAGGTGCTGCCGCTGGCCTGGCCGCTGGCCGGCGTGCTGAAGCTGCGGCTGGCCAGCTATCGCGTGTTGAGCCTGCTGGTCTGGCTGTACGTGGCCGAGGGGTCGTTGCGTGCGACCACCGACAGCGGCTGGTCGGCGCGCCTGGCCTGGACCGAACTGGCGCTGTGCGCCGTGCTGTTCACGGCCTGCGTGCTGCACATCCGTGCGCGCGCGCTGCCGCCGCCGCCGGTAGCCGCCTCATGAACCGCGACGCGCTGCTCACGGCACTGCGCTCGCATGTCGGCCCGGCGCAGGTGCTGACCGAGGGTGACCTGTCGGCCTACGAGCTCGACTGGCGCAAGCGCTGGCGCGGCCGCTCGCTGGCGGTCGTGCGGCCGGGCTCGACCGCCGAGGTGGCGCAGGTCGTACGCAGCTGCGCGCAACATGGCACGAGCCTGGTGCCGCAGGGCGGCAATACCGGCCTCGTCGGCGGCGGCGTCACCGATGCGTCGGGCCTGCAGGTGCTGCTGAGCCTGGCGCGGCTGAACCGGGTGCGCACCATCGACGCCGCCAACTCCACGCTCACTGCCGAGGCCGGCTGCGTGTTGCAGGCCGTACAGCAGGCGGCGGAACAGGCGGGTTACCTGTTCCCCTTGAGCCTCGCCGCCGAGGGCAGCTGCACGCTCGGCGGCAACCTGGCCACCAACGCCGGCGGCACGCAGGTGCTGCGCTTCGGCAACGCCCGTGAGCTGTGCCTGGGTCTCGAAGTGGTCAATGCGCAGGGCGAAGTCTGGGACGGGCTGACCGGCCTGCGCAAGGACAACACCGGATACGACCTGCGCGACCTGTTGATCGGCAGCGAAGGCACGCTGGGCATCATCACTGCGGCGACGATGAAGCTGTACCCGCTGCCAACGGCTGTTATTGCCGCGCTGGTGGCCTGCCGGGACTTGAACGATTGCGTCGCACTGCTCGAGCTCGCGCAACGCCGGCTCGGCTCGGCACTCACCGGCTTCGAGGTCATGGAGTCGTTCGCGCTCGGCCTGGTGGCCAGGCACTATCCGCAGCTCGCGCGTCCGTTGCCCGATGCACGATGGACGGTGCTGCTCGAGACGGGCGACAGCGACGACGAGGGCGCCGTCCGCGCGCGCGTCGAGGCGCTGCTCGAAGCAGCGATGGAGCGCGGCATCGCCGGCGACGCCGCGCTGGCGCACAACGTGGCGCAACGCCGTGCGATGTGGCACCTGCGCGAGTCGATCCCGCTGGCACAGGCCGAGGAAGGCCCCAACATCAAGCACGACATCGCCCTGCCGGTGTCGGCCATCGTCGACTTCGTGTCGCACACCGACGCCGCGCTGCTGGCGGCGTTTCCCGGCGCGCGCATCGTCAACTTCGGCCACCTCGGCGACGGCAACCTGCACTACAACCTGCAGGCGCCGGACACGCTGGCGCCGCAGGAGTTCCTGGCGCGCCACGAACACGAGGTGAACGAGATCGTCTACGACGCGGTCGCCGCGCGCGGCGGGTCGATCTCGGCCGAGCACGGCATCGGCCAGCTCAAGCGCGACGAATTGGCGCAACGCAAGTCGCCGGTGGCGCTGGCCATGATGCGGGCGATCAAGCGCGCGCTCGATCCGCGCAACACGCTGAATCCCGGCCGCATCCTGCGGCGCTGACGCCTGGGCCGCCGATGGCGCAGCCGCGCAGGCGCCCTATTCGCACAGGCCCAGGATCTTCTGCTCTGTGCTGCAGGCCTTCACCGCCTTGGCGGCGGCAGCGGTGCTCGCCACACAACGCGACAGCTCCCTGGCGGTCGGTGAGAAATAACTCCAGCCCTGGCCGAGCTGCGGCATCGCCAGCGATACCTCCTTCCACTTCGGGTGGCCATCGGCCTGCAGCGTGCTGAAGTTCTTGCACAGCGACTTGGCGAACTGACCCAGCCGCAGCTGCGTGTCGCTGCGGCTGTAGTCATAGGTCACCAGATAGGCCTTGACGGCCAGACCGGGGATGTCCTCGCTCAGCAGGTTGGGGTAACTGGCGGCGCGCACGGTGACGGGGAAGTAGGTCTTCAGCGCCGCCTTGCTGGCCGGATGTTCGCCATCGAGCTTCAGCAGCTTGATCAGCGCACGCGCTTCGGGCTTCATGTCGACCAGCAGCTTGGCGGGCTGCCCCGCGACGACCACGACGACGTCGATCGACTTGTCGCCGGTGAGCTTGATCAGCGCGTCTTCGTTCGACAGGAACGACAGACGATCGTCGCTGACGCCGCGGTCGAACATCAGGCGGTACATCGTGGTCGCCGACATCGCAGTGCCGCTGCGCAGCGGGCCGACGTTGATGCGGCTGTCACGGATCTCGTGCACGTAGTTCAGCGCAGAGTCGGCCCGCACGATGAAGTAGACCTCTTCGTTGTACAGCGGCATGATCACCCGCAACGGCCGGATGATGGCTGCGGCGCTGGCGTCGCCGGCGATGCCTTGATTGATGAAGGCCTGGTAAACGTCGGACTGCACCAGCGCGAACTTGACGCCGTCCTCGTAGCGCAGGCGGTGGATGTTCTCCGCCGAGCCGGCCGACGGCAGCGCGTCGAGCTCGATCTGCGCTTGCGGCGCGACGAACTTCGCCAGGTCCTTGCCGATCTGGATGTAGGTGCCGCGCTCGGACGCCGTGACGATCTTGTACGGTGTGGCTGCCGCGGCACCCCACGCCAGCAAGCTAGCGAAGGCCAGGACACCGGCCGCGCGCAATCTACGCATGAAGCTCATGGCTCATCTCCCTGTCGAATTCGTCGCCGCAGCGCACAGCGCCAGTGCCTCCATCGTCGGCGTGCAATCGCGCGCAGCGGCCGGGCTGGGTGATGTTGCCGCCGGTGCTCTCGTGGCGCGGACAGCCGCTGCGGCCTCCGGCGTCGCGGTCACCCGCGGCGGCACGCGTGGGGCAGCTGCGACCGGATCGGCGAGCGAGCGCTTGACCGCCGACCGTGCGGACTCGCGCGTGTCGCCCGGGACTCTATTCGCGGCGGGCAGGTCGGCGCCGGACTTGGCATCCGCGAGCGCCGACGGGTTGTGATCAGCCTGCAGCAATCGGGCCGCCATCTCGGCAGCGGCGGCGGCCGCATCGCCGGATCGGCTGCCGGTGGTCGTGCTGTGCACGGCGGCCGGCATCATCGGCGCGATCGTTGATGTATTTCGCGCCACCGAGCACCGCGAGCACGACCAAGCTCGCCGCACCCCATAGGATGATGCGGCTCGAACCCCGCAAGCTCAGCTTCGGCGTTTCCGCTGGCGCGCTGACGCGCTCTGCCTTCGGCTGCTTCGGCAGCTTTGCGGTTTTGCCTTCCTTGACCGGCTTTGCGGGCTTGGCTTGCGCTTGCGCCTGCGCGGCTTTGCGGGCGTTGGCGAGATAATCGTTCTTGCCGGCAGGCGCGGCCTCTCCCTCAATCGCAGGCGCTGGGCCGGTCAAATCGAGCGTCGTCTCGTCGCCGTGAAGGGTGTCATGCAACTCCGCATCGAGGTCCGGTAGTTCGCCAAAGTCGGCGCCATCGTCGAATGTCGTCGTTGCATCGAATGTCTCGGGCGCGCTGCCCAGCGGCGTGGCCGGATCGACGCTTAACTCCGCATTCGGAGACCAGAACGGGTCATCGTCCACCGGCGGCGGCGTCACGGCCGTGAGATCGTCAATGAATTCTTCGATGACGAGATCGGTGTCCGGCGCTAGGTCAATCGGCCGATATTCCGGCGGCGTGAATGGACTGTCCGTCTCGTCGCCGTTCGCCAGATCGTCTTCCAGCAGATCGTCGATCTCTTCGGCGAAGTAGATGTCATGCTCGCTCTCGGCTTGACGCAGATGCGGAGCGCCCGCCGATGGCGGCAGCGGCCCTGCGCGCATTGGCTGCGCCGCCGCCATCGGCGACACGTACGGTTCGGACGCGGGCTCATCGAAGCTCGGGAAATCGAAATCGTTGGAGCGGCGCGACGGCGTTGGGATTGCCTCCATTGGCGCCGCCAGCGGCTCCGCGTCATGCCCGCTCTGAATCCGCTCCAGCTTGGAAGCGACGCTCGACACCGCTTTTTGCACCGGCATGATCGCTTCAGCGGAGTGTTCTTCCACTTCCGCTAGGCGTTGCATGATCGAGTTGATCGCTTCGGTGACACGTTGGCCCGCGCGCTCTTCGCTGTCGAGCATGCGCTCACCGAGATCGCGCGCTAGAATATCTTGGCGCTGGTTGAAGCGGTCGGCCATGCGCGCGACTTGCTCGCCTACTTGCTCGATCGCCTGCGCGCTGCGGCCTTCCACGGCGCCAACGCGCTCTTCCAAGCGCTCCGACAAGCGGCCGATTTCCAAGCCCATGCGATCGAAC
>CALMQI010000358.1 GCA_937871935.1 uncultured Burkholderiales bacterium | reverse complement strand
GCAGCTCGCCATGCCGGTTCAGGTCTCGCCTGCGGCCGAAGGCGTGGCTGCGGCCTTCCGCGCGAAGCACGGTCTTGGTGAGGCTCAGTACGTCGTGGGCTGCTTTGGTCTGGTCACGCGCGAAAAGCGGATCGAGACGGTGGCGCGCGCCGTGGCGAGGATCGCCGAACTTCACCGGGAGGTTCGCCTTCTCCTCGCCGGGCACGTGAGTGATGACAAGTGGCTTGGGGAGCTTCTCGAACGCACCGGGGTCTCTGGTCGCACGATCGTCACCGGCCGGCTCGACGACCGGGAGTTCAGCGCGGCCATGGCCGCGACCGATGCCGTGGTCCACCTCCGCTATCCGACCGCGCGCGAAACCTCGGCCGCCCTGCTGCGGGTCATGGCGGAAGGCCGTCCGGTGATCGTCTCCGATATCGCCAATCAGTAAGAGATCCCGAACGATGTGGTCCGGCGGATCGATCCTATTGACGAGGAGGGCGACCTCGCCCGCACGATCCCGCCGCGGGCGCTGGTGGCGACGATGCTGCCGAAGACCGATCCGGTGCACAAGGTGACGATCATCCCGCGCGGTCGCGCGCTTGGCGTCACCGTATCGTTGCCCGAGAAGGACCGCTACAGCTACAACCGAGAGTACATGCTGGCGCAGATCAGCATGTTGTTCGGCGGTCGCATCGCCGAAGAGGTGTTCATGGGCCAGATGACCACTGGCGCATCGAACGACTTCGAGCGTGCCACGCAGCTGGCGCGCGACATGGTCACTCGCTATGGCATGAGTGAGGCGCTCGGTCCGATGGTCTACGCCGAGAACGAAGGCGAGGTCTTCCTCGGCCGCTCGATCACGAAGACCACCACGATGTCCGAGGCCACCATGCTCAAGGTCGATGCCGAGGTGCGGCGCATCATCGACGAGCAATACGCCGTGGCCCGCAAGCTGATCGAGGACAACGCCGACAAGATGCACGCCATGGCCAAGGCGCTGCTCGAATGGGAGACCATCGACGGCGAACAGCTCGACGACATCATGGCCGGCAAGCCACCGCGGCCGCCGAAGGACTGGACGCCGCCGACCTCCAAGCCGAGCAGCGGCGGGCCGGGCACGACGGTGGGCCCCGACGGCGCGCCCGCCGCGGCGGCGTGACGCCGGTCGCGGCCTGACCATCCACGGGGCCCTTGCGGCCCCGTTCTTCATTGATGAACTGGCAGACCTCGCGCTACTCGATCGATCTATCGACGCCTCGTGTGATGGGCATCGTCAATGTCACGCCCGACTCCTTCTTCGACGGCGGCGTGCATGCGACGACCGAAGCCGCCCGTGCGCATTGCGATCGGCTCTGCCTGGAAGGTGCCGATCTGCTGGACATCGGCGGCGAGTCAACCCGTCCCGGCGCGCGCACGCCCGGCGTGCAGGAAGAGGTCGATCGCGTACTGCCGGTCATCGAGCACGCGATGACGCTCGGCGTCCCGGTGTCGGTCGACACCAGCCGGGTCGAGGTCATCGTGGCGGCCCTGCGGGCCGGCGCCGACGTGATCAACGACGTACGCGCGCTGCAGCAATCTGGTGCCTTGGCGGCGGTGGCCGCGCATCCTTCATGCGGTATCTGCCTGATGCATATGCTCGGCGAGCCGACGACCATGCAGCAGGGCCCCGAATACACCGACGTCGTCGCCGAAGTAGCGTTGTTCCTGCGCCAACGTCTCCGGGCAGTCGAGGCTGCCGGCGTGCAAAGTGGCCGCGTGATCCTCGATCCAGGGATCGGCTTCGGCAAGCAGCCGGCGCACAATTGGGTGCTGATGCAACGCCAGGCCGAACTATTGCGACTGGGCCGCCCGCTCTTGGTGGGATGGTCGCGCAAGTCGACACTCGGTGCCTTGACGGGGCGACCCGTGAATCAGCGCCTGGCGGCCAGTCTGGCCGCTGCCATTTGCGCAGTGCAGCGCGGTGCCCGGGTTGTGCGGGTGCACGATGTCGCGGCGACTGTCGACGCGCTGAGGGTCTGGCAGGCCGCCGGCGCCGCGTCTGGGAATTAGGGGGCTCGACGACATGGGACGACGCTACTTCGGCACCGATGGCATTCGCGGCACGGTCGGCCAGTCACCGATCACGCCGGACTTCATCCTGCGCCTGGGCCATGCGGTGGGTCGCGTTCTGCGTCGCTCCAGCGAGCGGCCGACCGTGGTGATCGGCAAAGACACGCGGATCTCGGGCTACATGATCGAGTCGGCGCTAGAGGCCGGCTTCGCGTCGGCCGGCGTCGACACCTTGCTGAGCGGCCCGATCCCGACACCCGGCGTCGCCTACCTGACCCGTGCCCTGCGACTGGACCTCGGTGTCGTGATCAGTGCATCACACAATCCGTATGCCGACAACGGCATCAAGTTCTTCTCGGCGGCCGGCGAGAAGCTGCCCGACGAGTGGGAGCAGGCGGTCGAGGCGGCCCTCGGTGAATCGGCCCAGTGGGTCGACTCGGCGGGTCTGGGCAAGGCGCGTCGTATCGACGATGCGCGGGGCCGCTACATCGAGTTCTGCAAGAGCAGCGTGCGCCACGATCTGTCGTTGCGCGGGCTCAAGATCGTCATCGACGCAGCGCACGGAGCGGCCTATCACGTGGCACCTGACGTGTTCCACGAACTCGGCGCCGAGGTGGTGGCCATCGGCTGCGCACCCGACGGCCTGAACATCAACGACGGCTTCGGCGCCACGGCGCCCGCTGCGCTGGTGCGGGCGGTGGCCGAGCACAGGGCCGACTACGGCGTGGCGCTCGACGGCGACGCCGACCGGTTGCTGATGGTCGACCGCCAAGGTCGGCTGTTCAACGGCGACGAGCTGCTCTACATCTTGGTCACGGAACGCCTGGCCAAGGGCCAGAAGGTCGACGGTGCGGTGGGCACGCTGATGACCAACATGGCCGTGGAGCTGGCGCTTCGCGCGCGCGACGTGCCCTTGGTGCGGGCCAAGGTCGGCGACCGCTACATCCTCGAGGAACTCAGCGCACGCGGCTGGCTGCTCGGGGGCGAAGGCTCGGGCCATCTGCTGGCACTCGACAAGCACACCACCGGCGACGGCATCATCAGCGCGCTGCAAGTTCTGCAGGCCGTCTGCGACAGCGGTCGCAGCCTGGCGCAGATGCTCAGCGAGGTGACGTTGTTCCCGCAGACCTTGATCAACGTCCGCCTTAGCGGCGATGTGGACTGGAAGTCCAATCGCACGCTGGCGACCGAACAGGAGGCCGTGCAGCGCGAGCTGTCCGACAGCGGACGCGTGCTGATCCGCGCTTCGGGCACCGAACCGCTGCTGCGCGTCATGGTCGAGGCGTCCGACGCCGAGGTGGCGCGCCACTGTGCCGAGCGACTGGCTCGTGCCGCGCGCGCCTGACGTCGGCATGACGGCGTCGCGCTGACGCCGCAGCCGTCTCGCTGGCGCGCCGGCGCGAGTCTGGCCTGATACGCTGGGGCGTCATGGACTGGATGTTCCTGCGCTGGATGTTCACCGTTGCGGCTGCGGGCTGCGGCGCCTGGCTCGGTCACGCCGCTGGTCAGGCCATCGATCTGCCTCGCGTCGGCATGCTCGCCGGCGTGGTGGCCGGCGCCAGTCTGGGAATGGCGCTGGATGCGTTGCAAGCGCGGCGACTGCTGCAGTGGCTGCGCGATGCCCCGGCTCGGGACGCACCGCGCCAGTCAGGTCTGTGGGGCGAGCTGGGCCATCGCATGGAGCGTTCGTTGCGCGTCCGCGACCGTGATCTGCTGGACGAGCGCCGGCGAATCGAGCAGTTCCTGTCGGCCATCGAGGCGTCGCCCAATGGCGTCGCGCTGCTCGACCGCAACGGCCAGCTGCAATGGTGCAATTCGACGGCGGCCGATCAGCTGGGGCTGGACCCCGTGGGCGACCTGCGCCAGCCGATCACGAACCTGGTGCGTGCCCCGGAGTTCGTGGCGCATCTGCAGGGTGGCGATTCCACCGACGCCGTGCCGTTTTCGCTGCCGGGGCGACCGGGCACCTTGTCGGTCATCGTGCGGCCGTATGGCGACGGGCAGCATCTGCTGCTCACGCAGGACATCACCGAGCGCCAGCGTACCGACGAGATGCGGCGCGACTTCGTGGCCAACGTGTCGCACGAGATCCGCACCCCGCTCACCGTGTTGGCCGGCTACATCGAGACGATGAGCCAGGTGCAGCTCACTGAAACCGAGCGCCGCCGCGCGCTGTCGGTGATGGCCGAGCAGACGAATCGCATGCGTTCGCTGGTCGACGATCTGCTGAGCCTGGCGCAGATCGAGGGCAGCCCCCGACCCCCGACCGACCGTTGGGTCGATGTGACGAGCTTGATGCAGCGCGTCGAGCGCGACGCGCGTTCTCTATCGAGCGGGCGGCACACCCTGGCGTTCGATTTCGGGCCCGGCGGTGCCATTGCGGGCAACGAGGCCGAGCTGATGGGGGCGCTGGCCAACCTGGTGACGAACGCCCTGCGCTACACGCCGGCCGGCGGTCGAGTCGGTGTGCGATGGCTGCGCCGCGGCAACGGCAGTTGTGCGCTCGAGGTGGCGGACACCGGGCCCGGCATCGCAGCCGAGCATCTGCCGCGACTGGGTGAGCGTTTCTATCGTGTCGACAGCGGCCGCTCACGCGAGACTGGCGGAACCGGCCTGGGGCTGGCGATTGCCAAGCATGCCGTGCGGCGTCATGGCGGAGAACTCGAAGTCGAGAGCGAACTCGGCAAGGGCTCTGTGTTTCGGCTCGTCTTCCCGCCCGCGCGCTTGCGCTGAGGGCTCAGGGTCGCCGGAAGACGACCGTCAGGTCGTCCCTGTCGGTGGGACGCCGTTCCACCGCCACGCGTTGCCAGCCGTCTGGCGCAGGCGGCCCTGCCTGCACCTTGACCGTCAGGATCAGAATGGGGCAGGGCCCCTGGGCAGCGCTCGGAGACGCGTCGACACGCCAGCGCCCGTGGTATTCGAGCGCAGCGGCCAGCGGTCGCGACAGGTTCGGCGCCGCCAGGCAGGCGCCGGCTGGAATCACGCGTGCCAGCGACGATACATGGGCCCGATAGCTGCGCGCGTAGTCGAGCAGGGGCAGCCATAGCGTCATCAGCAGCGTCCAGGCGAGCACCACGCCGCCCGCGGGCAGTACCAGGCTGCGCCACAAGGCCGCCTGCTGACGGCTCGTGCGCCAACGAACCAGCCACAACCACGCCAGCGTGGCCAGGACAGCCACCACCAGCGCCGTGGCGGAGAACTCCGGCACATAGCCGGGTGCGAGGCGAGCCACGTTGGCGGCCGGCTTGGCCGGCACACCGGTGTGCATCGAGGCGTAGATGACCCAGATGACGATGGCCGACAGCGTGAAGAAGAAGACCGAGAACCAGTCGATAGCCGAACCGGTGCTCCGTCGCAAGGTCGGCAATGCAAAGGCCGCCAGCACAGCGATGCCGGGCAGCCCGAGCATCAACGCGCGGTCGGAGCCACCCATCGCGACGTTGGCCGCGAGCGCTGTCAACAGCACAGCGATCGGCACCGCGAGATGGCGGCGCTGCAGATGGCGTCGCCAGCGCCAGAGCGTCCACAGCGCGAGTGGCCAGGCGGGCCACAGGAACCACAACCACTGACGCAGGATCAGCGGCAGTGACGCCGCCGTGAAGTCGCGGCCGACGCGCCAGGCCCATAGGTCGAACGCCCAGGCCAATCCGCCAGCCAGCACCGCGGCGGCCGCCACCCAAGGCGTGAAGCGTCGTACCTGCTCGTACTGAGACTGGGCACAGATTGCCGTGCCGGCCGTTCCGAGCAGTACCGCCATCGCGGGCGCACCGCTGAAGGCCAGCGCCGGCAGCGCCACCAGCAGCACCGCTTTCGAGCGCAGCGAGCGATATGGCGCTGCTGCCAGCGCCCACTGGAACGACGCGACACAAGCCAGCTGGGCGAGCTCGGGCGTTGTCTCATGGCCGAGCTGCAGCAGCCCGAGCGTGGCGATCAAGGCCAGTATCGACGCGTCGGCGATCGCTCGCGCGTAGTCGACCGCCTGCGCTTCACCGCCGAAGGCGAACGGCAGTGGTTGCGCGGCCTCGGTGCGGGCCAGTGCGAAGCACGAGTACCAGACCGCCGTCATCGCGAGCACCAGCACCAGCGCGAACGGAATGCGCGCCGCCAGCGCCGGGTCGAGCCAGGGCGAGCCGACGACGATGGCCGCCGCGCCGAGCCAATGCGGCAACCACGCGCCATCGGCCGGCAGGCCGGCCAATGTCGGTGCCAGCCATGAGGAGCGACCCTCGGCCATCGCCAGCATCTGGCCGAAGGCGGCGAGGTCGGCGTTCTTCCACGGATCGCGACCGAACACGCCGGGCAGCACGTAGGCTGCGCAGAGCAACAGCAGCGCGACGCGAGGGAGTCTGCGCGCCGCGTCACGGCTGACCAAGGCGGGAATCGGTGGCGTGGCGCTCACCGGTGGATCATGCCGCAGATGGGCAACAGAAAAGGCAGCCGAAGCTGCCTTGTCCGATGCACGCGCAAGCCGCCTTACTTCTTGAGGCCGACGCGGGCGAACTTGTTGCGGAACTTCTCGACCCGACCACCCAGGCTGTCGATGCTCTTCTGCGTGCCGGTATAGAACGGATGCGACTCGCTCGTGGTCTCGAGCTTGATCAACGGCAGTTCACGGCCGTCGTCCATCTTGACCATCTCCTTGGTCTGCACGCAGGAGCGGGTGACGAACTTGAATCCGTTTGAGAGATCCACGAAGCAGACTTCGCGGTAGCCAGGGTGAATGCCTTCTTTCATGGGTGCCTCACGCGGTGTGATTCGGCAGCCACGCCGCCATACTGGGCGCGCACTTGCCGGTGCGGGAAAACGCGCATTATAGGAGAAGCGTCCGATCCGCTGGATCAGCCGCCTCTGCGCATCATGTCGAAGAAGTCGAGGTTGTTCTTGCTCGACTTCATCTTGTCGAGGATGAACTCCATCGCCTCGATCTCGTCCATCGGATAGAGCAGTTTGCGCAGGATCCAGGTCTTCTGCAGGATCTCGGGCTTGAGCAGGATGCGCGGATCGTCGCCGTGCGCGTGCAGCGGCACGAGCGGAGTAGGCACGAGCACCTCGCGGATGCGCTCGCGCGCGGCCTGCATCTCGACCAGGGTCGGCGCGCGGATCGCGACGCCCTTCGCACTCGATTCGGCCTTCATCGTCTCGCTCGCTCGATTGCGCGCTCATGCGCGGGGCGTCACGATAGCGCGCGTGGCGACCCTGATCCTGACGCAGCCCGAGATTCGCGCGCTGCTGCCGATGGCGACGTGCATGGAGCTGGTGAGCGAGGCGCTCACGGCGCTCGCGCGCGGCGCCGGCCAAAACCCGCTGCGGCGCGGGATGCTGCTCGCCGACGGCCGAAGCCTGCTCGGCATGATGCCCGGCAGCCTGAGCGAGCTGCCCGCGCTCGGCCTGAAGGTCGTGACGGTGTTCCCGGGCAACCACGGCACGCCCTACGACTCCCATCAAGGCGTGGTCGTGCTGTTCGATCCCGACAACGGCGTGCCGCGCGCGATCTTCGACGCCAGCGAGATCACCGCGATCCGCACCGCGGCGGCGAGCGGTGTGGCGACGCAGGCACTTTCGAACGAGGACGCCGGCGACCTCGCGCTCATCGGCTCCGGCGTGCAGGCGCGCACGCACCTCGAGGCGATGCGCGTCGCGCGCAAGCTCCGCCGCGTGCGCGTGTTCAGCTCCAACAAGGCGAGCCGCGAGGCGTTCGCGCAGCGCGAGAGCGCGCGCCACGGGCTCGCCGTCGAGGCGGTGGACTCCGCGCAGGCCGCGGTCGAGGGTGCGGACCTCGTGTGCACCGTCACGTCCTCGAAGACGCCCGTGCTCGAGGGCCGCTGGCTCGCCGCCGGTTGCCACGGCGCACACGGTCGCGCGACAGGCCCGCGCCGCGGCGATGTCGTGGATCGTGTCGCCGACGACGATCACCTCGGTGACATCGCCCCGCTCGCGCC
>CALMQI010000357.1 GCA_937871935.1 uncultured Burkholderiales bacterium | reverse complement strand
GACACGGTCTTGGAGACGAACTCGAGCAGCTGCATCGCGAAGTTGGCGACCGCCAGCGCGAGGAAGCCGAGCCAGCTCAGAGGGTTGGCCGAGAGCTTGACTGTGCCGAACGGCGCCACGATCAGCTCGTGCGCCCAGCCGCCGGCGCCCTTGATCTTCACGTTGTAGATCAGGCAGGCCACCAGCACCGCCAGCGACAGGCCCATCGTCACCGAGATGTCGGCCGTGGGCACGACCCGCAGGTAGGCATGTGCCGGGTCGTGGCCTGCCGCGCCGTAGATCCACTGCCAGATCAGCGGCAGCAGGTCCACCGGCAGCAGGTCCATCGTGTTGAGCAGGATGATCCAGATGAAGACGGTGAGCGCCATCGGCGCCACCAGGCGCCGGCTCTGCGCGTTGTGCACGATGCCCTTGGCCTGGTCCTCGACCATCTCGACCAGGAACTCCACCGCAGCCTGCAAGCGGCCGGGCACGCCCGACGTGACCTTGCGCGCCACCAGCCACATGACCCAGCAGCCCAGCACGCCGAGCGCGGACGAGAAGAACACCGAATCCCAGTTGACGACCGACAGATCGACCAGCGACTTCGGCTTGGCGTTCTGCAGGTGAGTCAGGTGGTGAACGATGTATTCACCGGCGGTAGGCGCTGCGTGCGATTCGGCTGCCATCTTGAAGTCGCTCTTGTTCGTTCAACTCTTGCGGCCACGCCACAGCAGCGCGAACCAGTACACCGACAAACATGCCGCCAAGGCAGCCAGCAGGGCCGGCCAACTGAGCGGTCGCACCAGCTGCGGGGCCAGCGCAAGCATGGCCACCGAAGCTGCGATCTTCACCGACTCCCATAACATGACGCTGACGGCCGAGACCGCAGGCGACAAGCGCGAGAGCCGGCTGGTCATGCCGCGCGCCAGCAAGGCGCCCGGCACCACCGCCGTGACGGCGCCGTACAACGCCGACCACGCATATTCCCATCCGCCGCCGACGAGTCCCGCCAGCAGCGCTATCCCTGCACCGACCGCGGCTTGCGCCGCGACCACCCGCCACGGCGACAGCGGCGGATCCTTCGCCCTCAGCGCCGCAGCCTCTGCGGGCGTCAGGCGCCTGACATGGTGGTCTGCCGCGTCGTCCTCTTCCCATTCGCGCCATTCGCGCTTCGCGTCGGAGCGTTGTGTCGGCTCGGACATCGTCGCGTTCCTGGCCAGGCCGATCGTCGGCAAACCGCGGGATTATACGGAATCCACTGTTGCGGCCGACACCACAGACACGGCCGTCCCAATTGCGCTCCAATCGCCGCTTGCCGATTCCTGCACCTGCTCCCGATGCCGCTCCTTCATCTGCCGCTTTGGCGCCGCCTGCTTTCTGCTGCGTTGCTGAGTCTGGGTCTGGCGGCCTGCGCGAGCAACGGTGCCCGGCTGGCCGGCCAGCCGCCGCACCACCGCGAAGGCGGCTTCCAGAACAACTACGTCGAGTTCGAACCGAAGGGCCTGACCGCTCTGGCGCGCTGGCAGTTCTCGGCGTGGCGTGAGGGGCTGCCGCGCCCACCGGCCACGCCGACGCCGCTGCTGGTGCCCGACCTTGGCCTGATCCAGTCCAACGCCAAGGCCGGCGCGCAGATGCAGCCGGCGATCACCTGGATCGGCCACGCCACGGTGCTCGCGCAGCTGGCGGGCCTGAACGTGCTGACCGACCCGATGTTCTCCGACCGTGCCTCGCCGCTGCCGTTCGTCGGCCCGCAGCGCAAGTACAAGCCGGGTCTGTGGTTCCACGAGCTGCCGCACATTCACCTGGTGCTGATCTCGCACAACCACTACGACCATCTCGACGACGCCAGCGTGCGCCAGCTCGCCGCGCAGCCCGGCGGTTCGCCGCTGTTCGTGGTGCCGCTGGGCCTGAAGGCCTGGCTGGCCGACCGCGGCATCACCAACGCCGTAGAGCTCGATTGGTGGCAGTCGCACCGCCTGGGCGCGGTCGAGATCGTGCTGACACCGGTGCAGCACTGGTCGGGCCGCGGTTTGACCGACCGGCTGCGCACGCTGTGGGGCGGCTACGCCCTCTTCTCGCCGCAGCTGCACCTGTTCTTCGGTGGCGACACCGGGTACTCGAAGGATTTCCAGGACATTCGCGAGCGCTTCGCCGAGCGGCAGACACCGGCGCTCGGCGGCGGCTTCGACATTGCACTGCTGCCGATCGGAGGCTACGAGCCGCGCTGGTTCATGAAGACGCAGCACATCAACCCGGACGAGGCCGTGCGCGTGCACCGCGACCTCGGCGCCAAGGCGTCGCTCGGCATCCACTGGGGCACCTTTGCGTTGACCGACGAATCGCTCGACGAGCCGCCGCGCGCGCTGGCCGCGGCGCGCAAGGCCCAGGGTCTGGCCGACGCCGCGTTCTTCACGCTCGCACTCGGCGAGACGCGGCGCCTGCCGGCGCGCCGGCCGATCGTGCCACGCAGCGCGCAGCGCTGACCCACGCGGCCCCGCGGTCCAAACTCAGTGGCCGCCGCGGAACCGGCTCTGCAGGCGCCGAAGGCGCTACGGGGGAGTGTCAAACCTGTGCAAAGTGCACCGGCAGACCCGGCACGTCGACGCGATAACGCAGCACCGCGCCGGCGTCCGGCTGCTGGGCGCGCTCGACCGCCGGCCGGTTGTGGCAGGCGGTGGTGACGAACAGCGTGCGCAGGTCACTGCCGCCGAAGCACGGCATCGTCGGGCAGCGCACCGGCAGCGCCAGCTCGTCGACGATCGAGCCCTGCGGGTCCAGCCGTAGCACGCGCGCGCCCTCGTACATCGCGATCCACAGGCAGCCCTCGGCATCGACCGCGGCGCCGTCGGGCCGTCCGCCGTAGTCGTCGAGCGGCTGCTCGGGCGTGCGCGGCGCAAAGCGCGCGAAGACCCGGCGCTTCGACAGCTCGCCGGCGGTGATGTCGAAGTCGAAGGCGTAGACGGTGTGGGCCGGCGTGTCGCTCCAGTACAGCGTGCGCGCGTCGGGGCTGAAGGCCAGCCCGTTGGCCGTGGTCACGCCACCGGCCACCGCATCGAGCCGGCCGGCGGCGTAGCGGTACAGGTGCGCCGCCGGGCGGTCGCGTGGCTCGTGAACGGTGCCGATCCACAGCCGCCCCAGCGGGTCGGCCTTGCCGTCGTTGAAGCGCTGCTGCGTGGTGTCGTACGGCGCCTCGACGAAGCGCCGGCGTCGGCCGCTGTCGGGGTCGAAGCGCCACAACCCGTCGCGCAGCGCCAGCACCAGGCCGCCGCCCAGCAGCGGCATGCAGCAGCCCGGCTCGGTGCCGAGCGGCCAGCCCTCGCGGCGGTCGTCTGCCGCATGCCAGCATTCGAGCCGGCGGCCCGGGATGTCGCACCAGTACAGCGTGTTGTCCGTCGGGTGCCAGAACGGCGACTCGCCGAGCAGCGACGGCGCGCCGGGCAGCGGCGCGAGCGAGCGCATGGTCAGGCTCGTGCGATCTGCAGTTGCATCCAGGCGCTCATCGACTGCGCCGGTTCGAGCGTGCGCAAGCCGTGCGCGGCCGGCTCGGCCATGTGGATCGCGTTGTTGACGTGGCTGACTGGCTCGACGCAGAAGTACGGCTTGTCGCGCGGCGTATAAACCACCGCGCGGTCGAGCGACGAGGCCAGCCGCAGCGACAACCGCTCGTCGCGCAGCCGCGCCGGGCCATGCCAGCCGTCGAAGCAGTTGTCGAAGTCGAGCGCGCCGACGTCGGCGTCCAGGCCGCTCTGCGTCACGCGGCGCACCGGCAGCTTCTGCGCGTCGGCCTCCCAGCGGTCGCTGACTTCCAGGTGCAGCCGACTGCGCTGGCGGCGCGGGAAGTACGGGTGCCAGCCCAGCCCGACGGGTGCCGTGCGGGCGTCGATATTGGTCACCGTCAGCGTGACGCGCAGCGCATCGGGCGTCAGCTCGAACACCTGCTCGGCATGGAATGCGAACGGCCAGTCGGCATCGCCGACATGCGAGAGCTCGAGCACTGCGCGGTCGGCGCCGCTGGCCGTGACCTGCCAGGCCCGCTGCCAGCCGACGCCATGCACCGAGTGCGGTTCGCCGTCGAAGTTGGCCCGCGTCTCGTAGCTGCGGCCCTTCCAAGCGAAGCGGCGATAGCCGAGCCGGTTGGAGTACGGCACCAGCGGATAACAGCCGCTGTCGCGCGACGAGGCGAGCGCGTCGGCCTCGCTGCTGCGCAGCACCGGCACGTCGTCGAGCCAGAGCCCGGCGATGGCGCCGCCGAGATCAGGGCGCAGGGCCAGGCGCAACGCGCCCGCCTGCAGGGTCGGCCAGGGTGAAGTGGTGGTCATCGTCTGGGCATTGTGCGGCCGGCCCGCCATGGGTCGGTCGGCGTTCAGGGCAGGGCCTCGGTGTGCGTGCCGGTGGTGAGGTTGTGCACATGGTGCGTGCCCTCTTGCGTACGCAGCGACTGCAGGCAGGAGCTGGCGCCGCGCATCAGCAGGCCGAGGTCGGACGAGACGGCGAGGAAGTTGAAGCCCATCGCGCGGTAATGCACCACCTGGTCCGGCGTGGCCCCGAGTGTGCCGATCGGCTTGCCCATGGCCCGGCAGCGCTGCACCGCCTGTGTGGTGAGCTTTACCACGTCGGGGTGCAACGGCTGGCCGGTGTGACCCATGCTGCCGGCCAGGTCGGCCGGGCCAATGAGGATCGCATCGATGCCGTCGACCGCCGCGATGCTGTCGACGGCCCGCACCGCGGCCTCGGTCTCGATCTGCACGACCACACCCATGTTCTGGTCGGCGTTCTTGAAGTAGTTCGGCGTGGTGCCGTACTTGGAGGCCCGGCTCATGCCGGCGATGCCCCGGATGCCGGCCGGCGGATAACGCGTGGCCGCGACAGCGCGGCGCGCCTCGTCGGCGTTCTGCACGAACGGCACCAGCAGCGTGGTCGCGCCGGCGTCGAGCACGCGCTTGACGGTGACCGCATCGTTCCACGGCACGCGCACCAGCGGCACCATGCGCGTGTTGCCCACCGCCTGCAGCAGGTGCACCACGCCCATCATGTCGAGCGGGGTGTGCTCCATGTCGATCACGCCCCATTCGAAGCCGGCGTGGCCCATCGCCTCGGCCACGATCGGGCTGGCCGAGAGGATCCAGGTGCCGAGCGTCGGCTGGCTGCCGGCCGACTTGAGCAACAGGCGAAACGGATTCATGGTGGGTCCTTTGCGCCGCTCCAGCGCGCACACAAGCCTAGCAGGGTGCGCGGCCCGCGGGCCACCCCTCAGCGCAACTGCGCTTTCAGGTAGTGCGCGCCGGGAATCGGGTTGTAGTAGTACGGCGGGATCTCCTCGAAGCCGAGCGAGGCGTACAGGCCGCGCGCAGCCTCCATCGTGTCGAGCGTGTCCAGCAGCATGGCCGAGTAGTCCGCGCGCAGCGCCGCCTCGACCAGCGCCTGCGCCAGCAGGCGGCCCAGGCCGAGCGTGCGATAGGCCGGCCGCACGTACAGGCGCTTCATCTCACAGGCATTGGGATAGTCGACGTCGTCCAGCGGCCGCAGTGCGCCGCAGCCGGCCACTGCGCCGTCGACGCGGGCCAGCAACAACGCGCCGCGCGGCGCGATGTACTCACCGGGCAGCGCCGCCAGCTCGGCCTCGAAGTTCTGGAAGCACAGGTCGATGCCGAGCCCCTGCGCGTACTCGCGGAAGACCGCACGGGTCTCGTCGAGCTGCACCGCACTCGACGGTGTGTCGATCGTGATGGTCGGCGCCGGCGCGACGGCCCCCTGCTGGCTCTTCGCGCGCGGCAAGCGGCTCATCCTCCCAGCTTGACGACAGACGCCACCAGCCCTGCCCAGATGACGATCAGCGCCAGCGCGCGCAGCCGCGCCAAACGCGTGTCGTCGCTCGCCGGCACGTCGGCGGCGAGATCCTTGTCGCCGGTGACCATCGCGCGCACCAGGTGCTGCTGCTTGCGGTAGCGGTACCAGGCGATCGCCGCCACGTGCAACACGACCAGCGTGATGATCAGGCCCTGGCCGGCGCCCTTGTGCCAGGCCGTCGCGCTGCTGGCTGTCGCGCTCGACACGTACTTGTTGAGCGGCCCGACGCTGGCGATCTCGTCGTCGGCGACGAGGCCGGTGCCGACCTGGGCCACCAGCAGTGCCAGCATCGCGAGCACTGAGCCGGTGCCCAGCGGGTTGTGGCCAACGTGGAAGTGATCGTCCGGCCGGTGCTCGCCGCGCAGATAACGCCGCACGGCGGCCGGACCGCGCACGAAGCTGGAAAAGCGCGACCAGTGCCCGCCGATCAACCCCCACACCAGCCTGAAGCCGAGCAGCGCGAAGATGCAGTAGCCGATGCGGAAGTGCCAATCCAGTGCGTTGCCACCCATCTTGCCGGTGACCACCTGGGCCAGCACCGCGACCGCGAGCAGCCAATGGAAGAGCCGCGTGGGCAGGTCCCATACGCGCACGGCGCGCGTCGCGGGCAGCATGGGCTCGTCGGTGTTCGCGGCGGCCGGATCGCTCATGCGTGGGCGCTCTGCTGGAAGTGCGGGGACCGCAACGATAGCGGATGCGCGCCGCGGTGACACGCCCGGCCTCGAAACGCCGGCTCGCGGGTAAGCACTGAGGAACTCCTGATATGGGAATAGCGGGCGGTGCCCGCCCGTACACTGCGCGACGCCCGGGCTGCCGGCACGGCTGCACGGCGGTCACCCGCAAACCCACAGCTGGAGGAATCGCATGAAGAGACTGATCGTGGCCACGGTTGCCACCCTTGCCACGCTGGTCAGCCTGCCCGCGGCAGCGCAGTTCCAGAAGCCCGAGGACGCCATCAAGTACCGGCAGAGCGCGTTCACCGTGATGGCCAACCACCTGGGCCGCGTCGGTGCCATGGCCAACGGCCGCGCCCCGTTCGACGCCAAGGCCGCCGCCGACAACGCGGCGATCGTGGTGACGATGTCCAAACTGCCCTGGGTGGCCTTCGGCGAGGGCACCGACAAGGGTCTGCCGACGCGCGCCAAGCCCGAGGTCTGGAAGGACTCGGCCAAGGTGAAGGATCTCGCCGGCAAGATGATGGCCGAAGCCGAGAAGTTCGAGGTCGCCGCCAAGGGCGGTAACCTCGACACCATCAAGGCAGCAGTGGGCGAGCTCGGCAAGGCCTGCAAGGCCTGCCACGACGACTACCGCGCCGAGAAGTACAGCAGCAACTGATCCGCCGCCCGGCCGGACCCCAGGGACGCCTCGTGCGTCCCTTTTTCTTGCCTTGCGTCAGCCTTCGATCAAGGCGTTTGAATGGACTCAACAGCGCGATCGAAAGGCCACCCGGGTCTGCGCCACCAAGATGCGCGAAGCCCAGCCGGTCGCCGCGGATCACCCGGCACGGCCCGCACACCGGACCTCCTTGAACGCACCCACGCAAGCGAACGACACGATGCAGCAGCTGCTCGATCACCCGATGGTCCAGGCCGGTGTGGCGCCGCTGGTCGTCGCGCTGCTGGTGGCCGCCGCGTTGTGGCGCACCCGCCTCGCGTGGCTCGCCGTGGTGGCCGGCTTTGCGACCGCGGCGTCGCTGTCGGCCGGCATCAGCGTGTCGCCGTTGACCGCCGGTCGCAAGGTGACGTTGCTGGTGCTGCTGTCGCCGCTGGTCGGCCTGGTGCTCGACCGGCTGGCCGGGCGAGCGCCGCGCTGGCTGCCGTGGGCGGCCAGCGCGGGGTGCGGCCTGTCGACGCTGTGGGTGTTCGCCAGCCTGCTCGGTCAGCGCGAAGGCACGGCCCTCGTGACCACGGCGGTGGGCCTGGTGGTGTTCGTCGGCGTGCAGGCGGCGCTGACGCTGCGCCTGCGCGAAGACGGCGCCGCCGGCGGCGCGGCCGGCGTGGCAGGCGGCCTGGGCGTCGGCATCGCTGCGGTGCTGTCGGCCTCGATCGGCTACCTCACCGGCGGCGTCGGTATCGCCGCGGCCGCCGGCGCGCTGCTGCTGCTGCAATTCGTCTTCAACCAGTCGCGCGCGCCGGGTT
>CALMQI010000356.1 GCA_937871935.1 uncultured Burkholderiales bacterium | reverse complement strand
GCGAGCTGTTCGAGGGGCACAAGTACGTGTTCGTGATGCACGAAGACCAGGGGGCACCGCATGTGCATCTTTCGGTGCGAGCCGATCGGTACGACGGCGTGCGCCTGTCGCCTCGCAAGGCTGACCTGGATCGCTGGCGCGCGGTGTTCGCCCGGAACCTGCAGGACCGCGATGTCAATGCGGTGGCCAGCCGGCAGCCGGTTCGGGCGGCGAATCGGAACTACCGAAAAGTGTGGGAGGACCGGGCGGCGGGCCGTGGCCAGCTGCTTCGACAACGGCCGGCGCAGCGGACGAGCCCGCGCGCACTGGCGGTTCGAGCTGACGCAATCAAGGCGTGGGAGCAAATCGCGCGGGCGCTGGCGAGCTCAAAAGACCCAGCCGACTTGCGCCTCGCGGTTGAAGCGGTCCGCTATTTGGCGGAGATCGCCCCAGGCGGCCAAGTTGCTGCTCGCGAGGCCGCCAAGTTGGCCCAGCGCAGTGAATTCGAGCGTGCAGGAAGCGGGCAGCCGTCGCTTGGTGCGAGGCTTAACCGAGATCGGCAGTCGGACCGATGAAGGTGCATGACGACGCGATCAAGCCCGATGAACCGTGACCATTCGTGCTCGAACACTTGGCGGCAGCAAGTTCGCCGTGCGCGGGACAGGTCTTCACCATGAGTGTTGGCGTTACCTCGAAACACAGCCCTCGCTGTCGCACTCCGGCCGTATCGTGCCAGTCCCGTCGTGATCTCGATACTCCAACGAAGCGTCCGCGAGCCCTTCTGCGAGCAGCTGACCGATAGCCGCTCCCAGCACCAGATCGTCGACAACCCCGAAACGATGCAGCCGCGCGCGGCCTTGCCGATCGAACAACAGGGCACTCGGCGTGCCACGCAGGCCCCACTGCGCCATGGTGACAGGCAGCGGCCCCGCCTCGGCGGCTTGGTCGATGCCGATCGGGAATGGCAACCGGTATTCCTGGATGAAAGCCTGCAAGGCCTGTGATCCCATCACCTCGTGATGCTCGAACACCGTGTGCAGCCCGATGACCGTCACTGCCTCGCCCTGAAACGCCTCATGTACACGCAGCGCCTGGGGCAGGCCGTGCGACACACATGCCGGGCACAGCATCTGGAACGCATGGACCAGCACGACGCGCCCCCGCAGATCCCCCAGTTCGACGGGCGTCGGGGTGTTGAACCACTGCGAGACCCGCCACCCGGCCAGGCTGGCGGTCTGACTGGATGGCGACTCGGTGCCCGCACGCTCCGGCGTTGCAGGCGACGGCATCAGAACTCCCCATCCTTGATGTAGGGGTGGCTCCACAGGATGGCCTGCAACAGCACGGCCTTCACCCACGCCGCGTGCATCTTCTCGACGTCCGCCGCTGAGGCCCCCTTCTTGGCCAGGAAAGGCTTCAGCGTCGTGGTGATGGGGATGGTCAGCGCCGGCAGGTAGCGAAAGTCCACTTGTGCGGGTCCATGGGCACCGTCGGTCTTGTTCTTCTTGACCCGGTTGTGGCGCAGGCCGATCTCGTACTGCCAGTCCAGCCAGGCCTGGTCGTACTTCGCGTCGGCGGTGTCCAGGATCCACAGCGCAAAACGCTTGCGGACGGCGGCCAGGTAGGCGCCGTCCGGCTGGCCGCTGCGCGTGTCGCCGAAGAACACCACCAGCTCGGGCGTCGAGGCCACGAAGCCGTACCAGACATCGAGGATGGCCTCGGTCTGGTCGGCGAGGATGGCCCGGCTCTGGCGCAGCGCTGCCACGTCGTCGGCGCCGAACAGCATCGACTTCTGCAGCGCCGCCAGGTCGGCCATCGAGTACGGCGCACGGGCCAGTGTCGGCTGGCCCAGCGCGTAGCCGGGTGCACGGCCTTGCGGCGCTGCCGCGCCGGCATCCGCCACCACACCGAGCGTGGTGGCGGCAATCAGCAGTTTCAGCATCTTCATGAACAACTCCTGGTGTCTTGGGTTGGAACGGGTCCGCCGACCCGGATGTGATTGCGCAACGTCCCCAGTGTGTCCCCATCATCTGTACCATGGATGCTGTGGAGTACTCAAAACACCATCCATCGTTCAAACCGGAGGCAGCGACCCTGCCCCCCGCTATTGATCGACTTTCCGGTCTGCTGGATCGTTTCCGCGTGCGGGCCCACCTGTTCCATGCCGGCGCCCTGTGCGGCACGACCGCCTTCGACGCGAAGCCGGGCCGCGCCTTCCTGCATGTGCTGCGCCGCGGCGAGTTGGTGGTGACGCACGGCAATGTCAAAGGCCTGAAACGCCGCGTCGTCGTGAACGAGCCGACGCTGATGCTCTACCCCCGGCCGGTGGCGCACACCTTCCACAACCCGCCGCACGACGGATCGGATTTCACGTGTGCCACGCTCGACTTCGATGGTGCCGAGCACAACCCGCTGGTGGCGGCGCTGCCAGCCCTGGTGCTCGTCCCGCTGGATCAGGTCGATGGCCTGCAGCCCGCGCTCGACCTGCTGTTCGCCGAGACCGACCGCGTGCGCTGCGGCTCGCGACTGCTGGCCGACCGCTTGTTCGAGGTCGTGCTGATCCAACTGCTGCGCTGGCTGATCGACCACCCGGGTGCGAGCGGCGTCGGCAGCGGCCTCATCACAGGGCTGGCTGATCCCCGTCTGGCCAGGCTACTCATCGCGCTGCACGCGGCGCCCGCCGAAACGTGGTCGCTGGAGCGCATGGCGGCGCAGGCCGGCATGTCGCGCACGGCGTTTGCCGTGACCTTCAAGCAGGCCACCGGCGCCACGCCAGCGGGCTACCTCGCCGACTGGCGACTGACCCTGGCCATGTCCGAGCTGCGCGCGGGCGGTCTGCTCAAGGCCGTGGCCGATGCGGTGGGATACGGCAGCGCCACTGCGTTGTCCAAGGCCTTCAAGCAGCGCTACGGTGTGGCACCGCGCGACTGGCGCAGAGCCGACCAAGGGCAGCACGACATGTGAGCCTGGCTCCGGGGCGTTGCTGAAGGCGAGCCGCCTCAGCCTCAAAGCGTCCGCCAGTCCCCGATGAACCCGAATCCGACACACACCGCGCCGGCAACCGCAGCGCGCTGCTGCTACTGCCTGCGCTCGCAGAACACAAGCAGCGCCGTGGCGGTCGCCAGCACGATGCCTGTGTTGGTGGCAGCCACGACGTCGGCTGCCGGCAGGGTCCGCATGGCGCGGATGCCCAGGGCGCTGGCCAGGCCAACGCAAAGGCTGCCTGCCCGTATTCCGCCTCCAAAGGTGGATCGGCTTCAGCGAGACCCCGGATCGGACGCACGGAGTGAGCCGATGTCGTCGATACCTTGACAGGTATAAGAGACTGGATTAAGATAGTAATAAGTTACTAGCTTCTCTCCTCTCTCGACACTCTTGCACCCGTGAACATTCGAACCAAACACCTGCCTGCCGAAGAGCGCCGAGCGGCGACCGTGGAAGCAGTGATCGAACTGGCAGCCGGGCATGACCCCGGCGAGATCACGACCACGGCGATCGCCCAGCACATGGGCGTGACACAGGGTGCCCTGTTCAAGCACTTCCCCACCAAGGACGCCATTCTCGAAGCGGTGATGACCTGGGTGGCCGACCGCCTGCTGAACAGGGTCGATCGCGCGGCGCAAGCCGCTGCGACCTCGGCCGCCGCACTCGAGGCGATGTTCCTGGCCCACACCGGCTTCGTTGCCGAACACCCCGGCGTGCCCCGGATGATGTTCGGCGAGCTTCAGCGCGCCGGCTCCACGGCACCCAAGCGGGTGGCGGCCACGCTGCTGCGCCTGTACGCCGAGCGGCTGCGCGTCATTCTCGAACGCGGTCGCGACGCCGGCGAGTTCAACCCAGGCCTGGATGTCGAGGCCGCCGCCACCCTGTTCGTCGGGGCGATCCAGGGCCTGGTCATGCAGGCCCTGATCGCCGGCGATGTGCACCGCATCCGCCGCGATGCGCCCCGCGTCTTCGCCATCTTCCTGCGCGGCATCACCCAAGGACAGACATGAGCCGTCTACCCATCAGCCGCCGTACGTTGGCCATCGTGGCCGTTCTCGTCGGGTTGGCCGCACTGCTCGGCTACGTCGCCCTGCGCTCCGGGCCACTCGCTCCCGTGGCCGTCACTGTGGTCAAGGTTGAGACGCGCGCACTGCGCCCGGCGCTGTTCGGCGTCGGCAACGTCGAGGCACGACAGCTCTACCGCATCGGCCCGACGGCCCCAGGGCGGCTGCTGCGCCTGGGCGTGGAGGTGGGCGACACCGTCAAGGCCGGCCAGGTGCTCGGAGAGATGGACCCGGTTGACAGCGACGACCGCCTGCGCTCGCAGGAATCCGTCGTCAAGCGCACCGCTGCCACCCTGGCCGATGCGACGGCGCGCCATGCCTACGCCGAGACACAGGCGCGCCGCTATGAACAGTTGTTCGCCGAGAAGGCTACGAGCGAGGAACTGCTCGCCGCGCGCCGCCAGGATTTGCAGCTCGCCTTCGCCGCGCTGACCGCCGTGCGTGAGGATCAGTCCCGGGCCCAGTCCGACCTGCAGGCGCTGCGCGCGCAGCGCAGCAGCCTGCGTCTGGTGGCGCCGGCGGCAGGCGTTGTCACTTCGCGCGACGTCGAGCCCGGCACCACCGTGGTGGCGGGCCAGGCGGTCGTCGAGCTCGTCGATCCGAAGTCACTGTGGGTCAACACCCGTTTCGACCAAGTCAGCGCCGGCGGCTTGGCGGCGGCGCAGCCGGCACGCGTGGCCTTGCGCTCGCGCCGCGGCCAGACCTTGGACGGCGAGGTGCTGCGCACCGAACTGCGCGCGGATGCCGTGACCGAGGAATTGCTGGCCAAGGTCGCCTTCAGCGCCGTGCCGCTGCCGTTGCCTCCGATCGGCGAGCGTGCCGAGGTCACGGTCGACCTGCCTGCGCTGCCCGCAGGGCCGGTGATTCCCAATGCCGCAGTGCAGCGGCAAGGCCAGCAGTTGGGGGTCTGGGCCACCCAAGGCGACAGCCTCACTTTCGTGTCGGTCAAGCTCGGCCGCGCCGATCTCGACGGCCAGGTGCAGGTGCTCCAAGGCCTGAAAGCCGGCGACGCCATCGTGCTGCACAGCGAGAAGCCGCTCACCGCGCGCTCGCGGATCCAGGTGGTCGACCACATTCCCGGGGTCGCGCCGTGATCAGCCTGGCCGGTCGCGACATCGCCCACGCCTGGGGCAAGTTCGTCTTCACCGGCCTGGGCCTGGGGCTGCTCCTGGGCGTGACGCTGGTGATGGCAGGCGTCTACCGCGGCATGGTCGACGACGGCAAGGCCTTGCTCGACAACAGCGGCGCTGACCTGTGGGTTGTGCAGCGAGACACGCTCGGGCCCTACGCCGAACCTTCGAGCATCGCCGATGACACCGAGCGCGCGCTGCTCACCATGCCCGGCGTGGCCGAGGCAGCCAACGTCACCTACCTCACGATGCAGGTGCGCCAGGGCGGGCGCGATGTGCGGGCCATGGTGGTCGGCATCGTGCCCGGCGAGGCCTGGGGGTCCCCAGGCTGGCCGCCCGCGCTGGTGGCCGGACGGCGCGTCACGCGCGGCCACTATGAGGCCATGGCCGACATCGCCACGGGTTTCGGGCTCGGTGACACGGTGCGCATCCGTCGCAACGAGTACACCGTCGTCGGGCTGACGCGCCGCATGGTGTCGTCCAGCGGCGACCCGATGGTCTTCATCCCGCTGCGCGACGCGCAGGAAGCGCAGTTCCTCAAGGACAACGACGCCATCGTACAGAACCGCGCGCGCACGGCGGCCAACCCGGCCTTCAACCGGCCCGGTGTGCCCGGGCTGCTGCCCGCCATCAACGCGTCGCAGACCAGCAGCAACACCGTCAATGCCGTGCTGGTGCGCTTGCGCCCCGGCGCCGACCCCGACGAGGTGGCCGAGTCCGTGCGCCGCTGGAAGCGGCTCACCGTCTACACGCGCGCCGACATGGAGGACATCCTGATCGGCAAGCTCATTGCCACCTCGGCCAAGCAGATCGGCATGTTCCTTGTCATCCTGGCCGCCGTGAGTGCGGCCATCGTGGCCTTCATCATCTACTCGCTCACGATGGACAAGATCCGCGAGATCGCGGTGCTCAAGCTCATCGGCACGCGCAACAGCACCATCGCCTGGATGATCCTGCAGCAGGCGCTGGCGCTCGGGGTGATCGGCTTTGCGGTGGGCAAGATCACCGCCACCTTCGCCGCGCCGCTGTTTCCCAAGTACGTGCTACTGATGCCGCTGGACTCGGTGTTCGGGTTCGGCGCGGTGCTGGTGATCTGCGCACTGGCCAGCGTGATCGCGATCCGCATGGCCCTGCGGGTCGACCCCGCTGAAGCCATCGGAGGTTGAGATGCAGGACCGAGGCATCCACATCGAAGGCCTGCGCAAGCGCTACGGCAGCGGCGACACCGCAGTCGACGCGCTCAAGGGCGTCAACATGAAGGTTGCGCCCGGCGAGGTTGTCGGCCTGATCGGGCCGTCGGGCTCGGGCAAGAGCACGCTGCTGAAATGCCTGGGCGCGGTGATCGACCCCACCGCCGGGCGCATGACCTTGGGCCAGGAGGTGATCTACGACGAGCGCTGGCAGGTCAGGGACCTGCGCGCACTGCGGCGTGATCGCATCGGCTTCGTCTTCCAGGCGCCGTACCTGATCCCCTTCCTCGATGTCACCGACAACGTGGCCCTGCTGCCCATGCTGGCCGGTATGCCCAACGCGCAGGCCCGGGCACGGGCGGTGGAACTGCTTACCGCCCTGGACGTGCAGCACCGCGCCAAGGCCATGCCATCGCAATTGTCCGGCGGCGAACAGCAGCGCGTGGCCATCGCGCGCGGGCTGGTCAACCACCCCCCGGTGATCCTGGCCGACGAGCCCACCGCACCGCTGGACAGCGAACGCGCGATGGCGGTGATCCGCATCCTCAACGACATGGCGCTGCGCTACCAGACCGCGATCATCGTCGTCACCCACGACGAAAAGATCATCCCGACCTTCAAGCGCATTTACCACATCCGCGACGGCGTCACGCACGAAGAGGCTGGCGAAGGACGCGCGGTCGAGCTGGCCTGACCTCGAACGCACATCTGCAAGGAACCCGGTCATGACGATCTCCCCGCACTCGAATGTTCGCGCTGCGCTCGTGCAGGCGGCCATCGCTTGGCTGCTGGCCGGCTGTGCCGCAGTGCCGCCCTATCAACCGCCCCGCATACCGGAGGTGACGGGATTCACGGCCGGCGCAACGCCAACGGCCACCACCAGGGCAGACGGCCCACTCGGCAATGCCCAGCAGGTGGTCGACGGTACGGTCGGCGCCCAGTGGTGGCGCGCGCTGCGATCGCCGGCCCTCGACGCGCTGGTCGAGGACGCGCTACGCGCCAGCCCCACGCTTGCTGCAGCACGGGCCGCACTGGCCCAGTCACGCGAACTGCACGCCGCCCAGGCCGGTTCGACCCAGCTGCCGCAGGTGGACCTAGGCCTCGGCGCCCAGCGCCAGCAGATCAGCCCCGCGGCCCAGGGCCTGCCGGGCGACACGCGTGAGTTCAGCCTCTACAGCGCCAGCGTCGGAGTGCGCTACCGCTTCGACTTCGGCGGCGGCATCGACAGCGGCCTGCAGGCGCTGGGCGCGCGCGCCGACATTCGCCAGCACGAACTGGCTGCGGCCCGCCATGCGCTGGCCGCCAACCTGGCCACCGCGGCGATCACGCGCGCACGGCTGTCCGCGCAGATCGACGCCCAGACGGCCATCCTGCGCGCGCAGGAAGAACTGGTCCGGCTGGCCGAGGTACGCACCCGCCTGGGCCAGGCCGCGCCCGACGAGGTGAGCGCACTCACCGCGCAGGCCGAACTGACCCGCGCCGGGCTGCCCCAGATGCACAGACAGATGCAGCAGGCCGAGCACCTGCTGGCCGTTCTGGCAGGCCGACCGCCGGCGCAGGGCGTGCCCGCCTTCACGCTGGCCGAGTTCAGCTTGCCGGATCGCCTGCCCGTCTCCGTCCCGTCAGAGTGGGCGCGTCGGCGGCCGGACATCCTGGCTGCCGAAGCCGGGCTGCGAGCGGCCCACGCCGAACTGGGGGTGACCTTCGCGCGCCAGTACCCGCAACTCAACCTGAGTGCCAGCCTGGGAAGCCAGGCGCTGACGACATCGGCGCTGTTCGGCGGCGCGGCGGCGGTGTGGAACGTGGTTGGCCAGCTGAGCCAGCCACTGTTCAACGCCGGCCTCCCGGCCGAGCGGCGCGCCGCACAGGCGGCGCTCGAGGTCGCGACGGCCAGCTATCAGCGCGTGGTGCTCGACGCACTGCGCAACGTCGCCGACGCGCTGCGTGCCGTGGAGCACGATGCCCAGGCGCTGGCCGCGCTCGCTCGCAGCGTGCAGGCGGCCGAAGCGCAGCACCGAGTGGCGCAGCGCCAGTACCGCGCCGGTGCGGCCAGCCCGGTCCAGCTGCTGGTGGCCGATCAATTTCTGCTGCAGGCGCGCAGTGGCCTGGTCGCCGCGCAAGCCCAGCGCCTCGTCGACACCGTGGCACTCAGCGCGGCGCTGGCCGGCGACCCCGTGGCGCATGGCCAGGCCGATGCACAGGCCACCGTTTCCCTTCGAGTCCTTGAGGTGCAGCCATGACATCGTCTCGCTACACCGCATTTCGCTACACCACTCGCCAGGTGGCCGTGCACTGGCTGGCCGCCGCGGCAGTGATCTTCCTGCTGTTGACCGGCACTTTCGTGCTCGAGGCCCTGCCCAACGATGCGCAGAAAATCGGCAACCTGCGCATCCACTTGCTCGTCGGCGCCTTGGCCGGCCTGCTCGTGATCGTGCGGATCGCGCTGCGCCGGCGCCATCCGATCGCGCCCGCACAACCCGGCGACCGCATCCTCCGACTCGGTCACCTTGCCTTGAACGTCGCGGTATTGCTGATGGCCTTCAGCGGCGCCACGCTGGCCCTGCAAAGCGGCCTGCTCGAGGCTGTGTTCGGCAGCGGCGTGCTGCCGTCGGACTTCAAGGCCTACACCCCGCGCACGGTGCACGGCCTGGTCGCCAAGCTGGCGATGGGCCTGGTGGCATTGCACGTGGTGGCGGCGCTTTACCACCAGTTTGTACTCCGCGACGGCCTGCTCGGGCGCATGCGCCCCGGGCGCGGCGCTTGAGCCCAAGTCCTTTGCGCGAAGACAGGCCGCCACCTGCGCGCCGCCAACGCCCCTGCCGCTTCATCTGACTACCGACAACAAAAGGAAACATCATGTCGCTCGTTCGTTCACTGCTTCGCCAACGCTGGCACGTCGGCGCCGCCGTCATCGCCGCCGCGCTGGGCTCGACCGCTTGCAGTCACCTGCATGGCGGGCACGATCACGCTGGCCAACAAGGTGTCCTGAGCTTGAACGAGGGCAAGAAGTGGCCGACGGACGCGCCCTTGCGTCTGGGCATGTCCAGCGTGCGCAAGCTCGCCGCTGCCGTGCCCGAAGGGTCCACGCCATCCGACGAAGCGGCTCGCCGCCTGGCCGACGGCGTGCGCGATCAGATCGCATTCATGGTGAGCAACTGCAAGCTTGAACCGAAGGCCGATGCGGTCCTGCACGTGATGATTGCGGATCTGAGCACGGGGGCCGATGAACTGGCTTCACCTGCAACCCGGCCGGCAGGCCTGCAGCGGATCCGCAAGGCATTGCAGCAGTACCCCGAGTACTTCGCTCCAGCGGGCTGGTGACCGTTCGGTCCGGGCACGAAGGCAATCCGTGCGCCGATCGATCACCCCGCACCCGACTTGGGAGTTGAAGCATGAACATCACCGTACTCGGCGCCGGGGGCGAAGTCACCGGTTCCTGCCTTCTCGTTCAGACCAACTCGACGCGCTTCCTCGTCGACTGCGGGATGGTTCAAGGCGGCCGCGACGCACCCTCCCGAAACCGCAAGCCCTTCGACTTCGATCCGGGGCGAATCGACTTCGTGCTGCTGACCCACGCCCACATCGACCACAGCGGCCTGCTGCCGAAGCTGACCAGCAAGGGGTTCGCCGGTCCGATCTACACCACGGCGGCCACGGCCGACCTGCTGGCCGTGATGCTCCCCGACAGCGCGCACATCCAGGAAGCCGATGCGCAAAGGGCAAACCGTCACCATTCCCCTGCTCGCGCGGCGCCGGACGACGCTGCGCCTCTGTACACCACGCAGGACGCGCTCGACTGCCTGCGGCAGCTGCAGGCGGTGCGCTACGACGAGGACGTGCGTCCGCATGCCGGCGTGCGATGCCGGTTCCGCGACGCCGGCCATATCCTGGGCTCGGCCATCCTGGAAATCTGGTTGACCGAGGGCGCGAAGACCACCAAGGTCGTGCTGTCGGGCGACCTGGGGCAACCCGGTCGCCCGATCTTGCGCGATCCGACGCCGATCGACGATGCCGATGTGCTTTTCATCGAATCCACCTACGGGGATCGGCTGCACAAGGACCAGGGCGCGACGGTCGACGAGTTGGTGCAGGTGGTCGACCAGACGCTTCACGGGCGGGGCGGCAACGTCATCGTCCCGGCCTTTGCGGTAGGCCGCACGCAGGAGGTGATTTATCACCTGCACCGTCTGGCCTGCGAGCGGCGCCTGAACAATCTCCACATTTACGTCGACTCCCCAATGGCGGCGGCGGCCACACGCATCACGATGCGCCACCTGGAGCTCTTCGATGAAGCCGCCCGCCGGCTGGCCGGGTGGCACTCAGCGGGCCGCGACCTGCCGCTGCTGCACTTCACGGCCAGCGTCGAGGAATCCATGGCGCTCAACCGCGTGCGCAGCGGTGCGGTCATCGTCTCCGCCAGCGGCATGTGCGACGCCGGACGGATCAAGCACCACCTGAGGCACAACCTCGGGCGCCGCGAATGCAGCGTCCTGATCACTGGATTCCAAGCCCAGGGCACCCTCGGGCGCCAGTTGGTCGATGGCGCCAAGCGCGTGCGCATCTTCCGCGAAGACATCGAGGTGCGCGCCTCGATTCACACCCTCGGAGGCTTTTCCGCGCATGCCGACCAGAAGGCGCTGCTGGGTTGGGCGGCATCGTTCAAGCGAGCGCCTCGCCGGGTCTTCGCGGTGCATGGCGAGGACGCCGCTGCCAATGCACTGGCGCAGCGTTTGCGAACGGTCAACGGCTGGAACGTGGTGACGCCACGGTGCGGTGAGTCCTTCGATCTATGACCGTCCCGGAAGACGCGCGGCGTGACGCGGCGCGAGCCGGCGGCGCGGGGATGGCCTGGCGGGTCATCCAACGATGGTGCGCAACAGGCGGCATACCGCCCATGCCCGATGCCGCGCAACGTTCAGAGACACGGCAGTGACCAACGTTCGCCGAACGCTGCTGCGCGACATCGAGGCCAGCCCAGCCTACCGGCTGGCCCACGAGGACCCCGACTTCCTGGGGAGCGACGAACTGCGCCCGGTGCGACTGCAACTAGAGCTGTCCAAGGCCGAGCTTCAACTGCGACGGCAGAAGGTAGGCTCGACGGTGGTCGTCTTCGGCAGCGCGCGGCTGTTGCCGCCGGCCGATGCAGCGGCCCAACTCGCTGCGGTTCAACAATGCGTGCCTGAAGGCCCCGAGGACCCGACGCGCCAGGCCGCGATCAAGCGCGCCGAAAAGCGGGTGGCCTACTCCCGGTATTACGTGGAGGCCCGGCGCTTTGCCGCCATCGTCTCAGCGCACTTTCAGCGCGCGCACCGGCGAGACTTCGTGGTCGTCACCGGTGGCGGCCCAGGCATCATGGAGGCCGCCAACCGTGGGGCGCACGACGTGGGCGCACGCAGCATCGGATTGAACATCACACTGCCCAATGAGCAGGCCCCCAACCCGTTCATCAGCCCGGAACTGTGCTTGCGCTTCCGGTACTTCGGCCTGCGCAAAATGCACTTCCTGTTGCGGGCGCGGGCGCTGGTGGCCTTTCCGGGCGGTTTCGGGACGCTGGACGAACTGTTCGAGGTCCTGACGCTGGTCCAGACCGGGAAGGTCGGCCGGTTGCCGATCGTGCTAGTCGGAACAGCGTTCTGGCGTCGGGCGATCGATTTCGAGTTCCTCGCCAGCGAAGGTGTCATCAACGCAGAGGATCTGGAACTCTTCTCTGTAGTCGACACGGCCGAGGAGATCGTCGAGCGGCTGCATGCGTTCTACGGCGGCAAGCCACCGGAACCTACGACGGATGCCACATGAGAGGCCTCCTGAACACACGCAGGCGACACGGGCCGGGCAGGTGGCCCTGTGTCCTGGTGGCCTGGGGGCTCTGGAGTGCCGCAGGCGCCGCCGAGTCCATCCAGGCTGACCGCGCGCGGCAAACCGACCGTTCATCCGACATCTGCGCGGCCGAGGACAGGATCACCTTCCGAGGCTTCACGGTCCGCCTGGAGAACGACCTGTTCGTGGGCACCGACCAGAGCTACACCAACGGCGTCGCGCTGTTGGGCATCTCCCGGGACATCGCGGAAACCGTCCGTCCGGAGTGTTTGCCGTCAACGGTGCGTTGGCATGCCAGCCTGATCAAGTGGCTGGATCCTGGCTTCTGGGCAAACGCCGACCATCCGCCGGGCGTCCAGAACGTCGTCGTGAAGTTCGGACAGTCCATGTACACCCCGGCTGACCCGCAGCGCGTGGACCTCATCGACAACGATCGGCCCTATGCAGGCTTGCTCTATGTCGGCATGTCATGGAATCGCCGCTCTGTTGACGAACCCACGTCGACCGACACCCTCGATACCCGTGAAATCACGCTGGGTGTCATAGGACCTTGGTCGCTGGCGCGACAGGCGCAAAACCTCGTCCACGATGCGATCGGTGCAAACCGGTTCCTCGGATGGGACCATCAAATCAGGACCGAACCGGCCCTTCAGATGGCGATGGACCGCAAGTTCAAGCAGCATCGCAGTCTCGCGGTGATCACGCCTGGGCTCACGGCCGACGCGATCCGTTCCTTCGGGCTGCGTGTCGGCAACATCGAGACGTCGGCGGCGCTGTCCGTAGAAGGGCGCGTGGGCTGGAACATCCCGAATGACTTTGGAACCTACCCGATACGCCCCGGCGCAGAGAACCGTCCGCCATCGTCGTCGGCTCCCACGGCTCGACTAGCCGATGCGGGCCCACCCGACCGAGGATTGAAGGCCGGGATTCATCTCTTCAGCACCCTCGAAGTGAAAGCCGTCGCGCATGACTTCTCTCTCGACGGAAACCTGTTCCGGTCCAGCCACCGCGTCTCCCGCAGGCCCTGGGTCGCGCAGGCGTCGCTGGGGCTCAGCACCCAGCTGCCGATCGCTGGGCGGGGTGTCAAACTGGCATGGATGCGCGTCTGGCGAACGCGCGAGTTCGAGCAGCAAACATCGCGGCATTCGTACGGCTCGGTCGCTGCCAGCATCGAATTCTGACGGCAACACTCGGGCCCGCGTGCCCATTCTGGCGCGGTCTTGCCTTGCGCATCGCCTTCGGCACGCCGATCCCGTTGTCGGTCACGCTGATCACGACGTGGCGCCCCACCTGGGCGAGATCCAGCCACACCTGGCTGTCGGGCGCCGACTCCCGCCGGTACTTCAGGGCGTTGTCGAGCAGGCAGGACACCGCGTCCTTCAGCGCGTTCCCGTCGCCCTTGATCGGGTCGGCCGGGGCGAGCTCGGCGTGGAGCTCGACCCCCGCGTCGCGCAGGCGGGGTCCCCACTCGTCGA
>CALMQI010000355.1 GCA_937871935.1 uncultured Burkholderiales bacterium | reverse complement strand
GACCCAGTATGAGCCCCGAGTGGGTACCGCCTGGCGCGATGCGCAGTCCTCGGTCCGCAAACATCCCCTCGCGAACGCCCGCAACGGGCCGATCGCCGACATTCCCTGTGTGCGCGCTCTCATCGCGTGAACAACCCACGCGGTCGCAGCAACAACACCGCGATGAACACGGTGTACGACAGCAACGCCTTCAACGACGGGCTGCTGAAGTGCATGCCCAACGCCTCGATCACGCCGAGCAGCAGCGCGCCGGCGAGGGCGCCTTCCATGCTGCCGAAGCCGCCGAGCGTGATGACGATCAGCGCGGTCACGGTGTAGGGTTCGCCCATCGACGGGCTGATCGTGTAGGCCATCGACAGCAGACAACCCGCCACGCCCGACAGACCCAGGCCGATGCCGAACATCAGCGGGTGCAGCCACTGCGTGTTGATGCCCACCAGCTGCGCGCCGGTGGGCGACTGCATCAGCGCGCGCACGCCCTTGCCGAGCAGGGTGAGCCGCAGCAGGGCCATCAGCGCACCGGCGAACAGCAGCGCGAGTGCGAACACCACCAGCTTGTTGGCGGCGAACTGCGCGCCGCCGATGTGAACCGGCTCGGTCAGGTAGTCATAACCGCGCAGCTCGCCGCCCCAGACCCAGGAGACGAAGTTCTGCACCAGGAACATCAGGCCGAAGGCGATCATCAGCGCGCGCGCCTCGAAGACGTCCAGGTTCGGCGAGGTGGCCGCCAGGCGGCGAAAGCACAGCCAGTGCACCACCAGGCCGAGCACCATCAGGATCGCGAACGACAGCGGAATCATCACCAGCGGCGACAGGCCGAGGCTCGTCTGCGTCACCCAGGTGAGGTAGGCGCCGACCATCAGGAACTCGCCGTGCGCGATGTTCAGGATGCGCATCAGCCCGTACTGCAGGTTCAGGCCGAGCGCCACCAGCGCATAGATGCCTCCGGTGATCAGGCCGGAGGCGATCAGTTCGAGCCACGCACCGACGCTCATCACACGGGCGACGGTGGGGGCACGCGGGCTACTTCCAGGCCGGCTTGTTGGCGTTGAGCGCTGCGGTGGCGATCGCTTTCGGCCACACCACCTCGAACTCGCCGTTCTGCCACTGGCTCACCGAGCCGGGCGTGCCGACGTTCTCGCTGCCGTTGAACCTGATCTTGCCGAGGATGGTCTGGTGCTCGGTGCCGGCCACGTAGTCGCGGATCGCCTTGCGCTCCAGGCCGTGCTTGCCGACGGCGGCGGTCAGGATCTCGAGCGCCGCCCAGCAGGCGCCGCTGGCCCAGCGGTCGGGCTCCTTGCCGGCGAACTTCTTGACGTGGGCGTCGAAGTAGGCCTTGGCGCCGGCGCTGGTCTTGGCGTTCCACGAGCCCATGCCGAGCACACCTTCGGCGCCGGCCGGCGTCATCACGTTCTTGTACAGCTGGAACGCCGTGCCCACCGAGGCGTAGAAGAACTTCGGGTTGAAGCCCACCTCCTTGGCCTGCTTGCTGGCCAGGATGGTGTCGGGTGGGTAGGTGAAGCCGACGAAGGCGTCGGGGTTCTTGTCCTTGATCGAGCGCAGCACGGGCGACAGGTCCTTCACGCCGCCAGGGTAGCTCTTGTCTTCCACCATGTTGATGCCGCTGCCGGCCAGCGCCACCTTCAGCGCGGCGTAGTTCTCCAGGCCGAACAGGTCGTCGACATAGATGCACGCGAGCGACTTGACGCCGTTGGCCTTGAGCATGTCGACCAGTGCCGTGGTCATCGGGCCGGGCTGCTGCAGCATCAGGAAGAAGTACGGCAGCTTCATCTCGATCAGCTGCTTGCTCAGCGCGGTGGGCGCAAGGAACGGGTAGCCGAAGCGGTTGGCCAGCGGCGCCACGGCGAAGTTGGCGTTGCTGCCCCAGGGCGGCAGCACCAGGTCGACCTTGTCGCTGCCCATCAGCTTTTCGTAGGTGCGCACGCAGGTCTCGATGTTGCTCTGGTCGTCGCTGCTGATCAGCTCGATCGGCCGCTTGGTGCCTTTCACGTTCAGGCCGCCGGCGGCGTTCTGCTGCTCGGCCCACAGCAGGTAGTTGGGCTCCTGGCTGACCTGCGCGCCGCCGGTCCATGGGCCGGTGCGGGCGATCGCATAGCCCACGCGCACGGCGGCGGCCGATTGGGCGAACGCCGGCACTCCGATGCTGGCGGCGCCGGCCGCCAGACCCTGCAGGGCGCGACGGCGGGTGAGGGCGGGGCGGGCTGCGTTCATCTGTTGTCTCCTCGAAAAGGCCGGGCGCATGTCCAGCCCTGGGCCGGCATCGTACGCACGCGCCCGCCCGCTGTCTGTGCCGGCCATGCAGCGATGCTTGCCCAGGCGTGCAGGCCGATGCGGAGTTTCCCTAGGTCCGAACCATGCGATCGCGTGAGCGTCGAGGCGCGAGCCGTTCGCATAATGACCCGACCGGCCCGGAGACGCGCGATATGGTGCAACTGGCGAAGACGATGAACACCGACGACGTGTCGGCCGGCGACCGCATCCCGTACTGGACCGACTGGATCGACCGGCTGTTCCACGGCCTGCAGTCCGACCTGTACGGCGACACGCGCTTCGACGGTCGCATGGACAGCCTGCACGCCGGCGACCTGATCCTCACCCGGCTAGAGGCCGATCGGCACCGCGTGATGCGCTCGGCCAGCGACGTGCGCGGCAGCGACCTCGGCTACCTGAAGATCGTGGCGCCGTTCCACGGCTGCGCCGGCGTCGAGCAGCAGGGACGCGAGGCCTGGGTCACGCCGGGTCAATGGTGCATCTACGACACCACCGACACCTATGCGGTGTCCAACCCGACGCGGGTCGAGCACCTGATCGTCATGGTGCCCAAGGCCCAGTTGATCGAGCGCGGGCTGGCCATGGGCGAGCTGATGGCGCGTCCGCTCGGCAGTCAGGGCGGCATGGCGCGCGTGGCGCTCGAGACGATGCGCAGCGCCTGGCGTGAGCTGCCGGCGATGTCGGCCGCCGGCGCCCGCGCGCTCGGCGACGTGATCACGCATTGCGTGCACCTGTCGCTGCTCGACCTGGCCGGCCGCGGCACCGCGCTGACGCAACGCGAGGCGCTGCGCGAGCGCATCAAGCAGCACGTGACGCAGCACCTGGCCGACCCTGCCCTGTCGGTCGAGCGCATCGCGCTGGCGCTCGGCGTCAGCCGGCGCCAGCTGTACAACGCCTTCGGCGACGAGCCCGACGGCGTGGCCGGCTTCGTGCAGGCACGTCGCATCGAGGCCTGCCGGGCCGCCTTCGACGACCCCCAGCTGGCCGGCCGCTCGATCACCGACATCGCGCTGGCCTCGGGCTTCTCCAGCCCGGCGCACTTCAGCCGCGTGTTCCGCACCCACACCGGCACGTCGCCGAGCGAATACCGCCAGGCGCGGGCCTGCGTCGGCCGCTAGCGCAGGCCCAGGTCGGCGCGCAGCTCGGCGCCGCTGCGCGTGCGCCGGTCGCCCGGCCACGCGCGCACGAGGTCCGCGATGCGCGCGTTCACCGGCGCTGTGACGCCATGCGCCTGGGCCAGTCGCATGACCTCGCCGCACAGCGCGTCGATCTCCGTCGGCCGGCCGCGTGCCAGGTCGTCGGCCATGCTGCTGCGTGCCTTCGCGTCGATGCGCAGCAAGCGCGCGGCCAGCAGGCGAAACAACGGCGTCGGCAGGCGCAGCACGACCGGCAGGGCGGCAGCCGGCAGCGGCGTCAGCCGTGCGGGCGCGATCGACGCCGCCTGCAGCGCCGTCAGCGCCTCCTCGATCAGCGCGGCCATGCAGACCCGATAGTCGCGCTGCAGCAGCTGCGCGCGCAGCGGCAGGCCCGACAAGGCATTGACCGCGTTGTTCAGGTTGAGCAGCAGCTTGCCCCACAGCAAGGGGTTCATGTCGGCATGCAGCTGCAGCGGCACGCCGGCGGCCGCGAACACCGGCGCCCAGGGCCGCAGCGCCGCATCGTCGTGCGCGGCCAGCGTGCCGCTGGTGCCGCGGTGATAGTGGCCCGGCGCCAGCGCGGCCACGTTGTACGGCACCATGCCCGCGCGTACCGTCAGCGGCAGTGCGTGCGCCTGCGCGAGGGCGGCGTTGCTCACGCCGTTCTGCGTCGAGACCACCTGCGTGCCGGCCGGCAACCGGCGGGCGAGCGTGGCGGCGGCTTCGGCGGTGGCGCCGCTCTTCACGCACAGCAGCACCAGCGCGGGCCGGCTGCCCTCGGGGACCTCGAGCGCCAGCTGCAGCGCCGCCGGCGCGACATCACGCCGGCCGCCGTCCAGGTCGGTCAGCGTGAGGCCGTGGGCGCGCAGCGCGTCGAGCACGTGCGGTCGGCCGACGAAGGTGACCGGCACGCCGGCCGCCTGCAGGCAGCCGCCGATCCAGCAGCCCACCGCGCCGGCGCCGAAGACCAGCACCGGGCCCGGGACGGCTGCGTTCAACGGCTGGGCGACGCGGCCAGGTCGCGCAAGTGCGTCGGCCCGGCGCGACGCTCGATCTCGGCCAGCAGGTCGCGGCCCCAGCCGAGCGCGAACAACCACTCGCCGACGACGAACATCGGCCCCACCGGCAGGCCGGCCACGTCGTCAGCGAGATGGGGCTTGCGGCCCTCGTAGTAGTGGCCGAGGAACTGCACCACCCAGCCGATGACGAAGACGCCGATGCCCCAGGCCAGCCAGTGGCCGATGCCCAGCCGCGCAAACGGCTGCGCCAGCGCGATCAGCAGTGCATTGACGAGGCAGGTGGCGATGCCGAGCACCAGATTGCCGCGCGTCAGATACCACGCACTGGCCAGCGCCCAGACGATCCACGCCAGCGACCAGCCGCCGAGGCTGGGCTTGGACAGCAGGATGCCGAGCGCCCACACGACGATCGGGATGCCGACGAAGTGGACGGCGATGTTGCGCTTGTCGCGGTGGTATTCGGCGTAGCGGGCCATCAGTTCGATGGCGGGGCGAAACAGGGTGGCGGGCATGGCGGGTCAGCGGGCGGGTGACGTGCGTCGTACGTCGGTGTTCGCAGTTCAGCACAGCGCTGCGCCGCTGTCAAAGCGGTGGCCTTGACCCCCTGCATAGAATCACCGCCAATCCCGAGAGAAGTTGGCATGAGCATCAAGAGCGACAAATGGATCCGCCGCATGGCCGCCGAGCACGGCATGATCGAGCCGTTCGAGCCCGGCCAGGTGCGCAACGCGCCCGACGGACACCGCATCGTCAGCTACGGCACCTCGAGCTACGGCTACGACATCCGCTGCGCGCCGGAATTCAAGGTGTTCACCAACATCTACAGCACCGTCGTCGATCCGAAGAACTTCGACGAGCGCAGCTTCGTCGACATCGAATCCGACGTGTGCGTCATCCCGCCGAACAGCTTTGCGCTGGCGCGCACGGTGGAGTACTTCCGCATCCCGCGCAACGTGCTCACGATCTGCCTGGGCAAGAGCACCTACGCGCGCTGCGGCATCATCGTCAACGTGACGCCGTTCGAGCCCGAGTGGGAGGGCTTCGTGACGCTGGAGTTCAGCAACACCACGCCGCTGCCGGCCAAGATCTACGCCGGCGAGGGCTGCGCGCAGGTGCTGTTCTTCGAAAGCGACGAGGTCTGCGAGACCTCGTACAAGGACCGCGGCGGCAAGTACCAGGGGCAGCGCGGGGTGACGTTGCCGAAGACGTGACGGGCTGAGTTCGGCCCGTGTGCGACACCGACCGTCCGCTGTGCGCGCCTTCGTGAGACCGAGCGCGCAAGGCTGCGGGCGGGCATGCCCTGGCGCTCAACCGCCGGCGCCTGGG
>CALMQI010000354.1 GCA_937871935.1 uncultured Burkholderiales bacterium | reverse complement strand
TGGGAGCGCAAGAAGCGCCTGCCCGACGCCATCCTGATCGAACATCCGCGCCTGGCCGGTGGTCACCTCGGTGCGGCCAGGATCGCCGACCTGAACGACCCGCGCTTCGACTTCGAGCGCGCGATTCCGGAGTCGCTGGAGTTCCTGCACAAGGCGGGCCTCGGCCGCGAGGTGCCGGTCATTGCGGCCGGCGGCATCCGCCGCTGCGAGGACATCGCGCACATCCAGTCGCTCGGCGGCAGCGCGGCCCAGCTCGGCACGCCGTTCGCGACCACCACCGAATGCGACGCCAGCGATGCGTTCAAGCGCGTGCTCGCCGAGGCACAGCCGGAGGACGTGGTCGAGTTCACCAGCGTCGCCGGCCTGCCGGCACGCGCGGTGGCGACGTCGTGGCTGAAGGGTTATCTCAAGCTCGAGCCCAAGCTGCAGGCGGTGGCGCACGTGCGCGCGCGCTGTGCGCAGGCCTTCGACTGCCTGGCGCAGTGCGGCCTGCGCGACGGCCTCCCCACTTGGGGCCAGTTCTGCATCGACCACCAGCTCGGCGCCGCGTTGCGCGGTGACCTGAAGACGGGCCTGTTCTTCCGCGGCGCCGGCGCGCTGCCGTTCGGCGCGCAGATCCGCAGTGTGCGCGAACTGGTGGAGCGGCTGCTCACGCGTGGCATGGCCGTGCCGCAACCGATCTGACCCTCGGACACGATCCTTCTCTTCTCTTGGAGCTTTCGTCATGATTCCGCTGCATCCCGCCACCGCCGGCCCCCCCGCACCGCAGCGCCAGCAGGCGCGACGAGGCGTCGTCGACGGCCCGGCCCGCCTGGCGCGCCTGCTCGACGCACCGCATCGGCTCGGCATCTTTGCCGGCGCGCTGATGCTGGCGCTGGCGGCGCTGTGGTGGGGCGGTGTGCTGGCGTTGCGCGCCGGCGGTGCCGCGGTGCCGTGGGCGGTGAGCCCGAGCGCGGCGCATGCGCTGCTGATGGTGTTCGGCTTCATGCCGTTCTTCTTCGCCGGTTTCCTGTTCACCGCCGGGCCGCGCTGGCTCGGCATGGCGCCGGTGGCCGCGCGCGCGCTGCTGCTGCCGGTGGCGACCATGGCGCTCGGCTGGCTGGCCGCGTGGCTGGGCTTTCACCTGTCGAGCGCGCTGGCGGCCGTCGGGCTGGCGCTGGTGGCCTGCGGTTTCGCGTTGTTGACCGGTCGCTTCGGCCTGCTGGTGCTGCAAAGCCGTGTCGACGATCGTGATCACGCCCGGCTCGTGCTGCTGGGTTGCGCCGTCGCCTCGTTCGCCTTGTGGGTGGCCGCGGTCGCGGTGGCGCTGGACCGCGAGGCGCTGGCGCGGGCGGCGACGCAGTTCGCGCTGTGGGGCGGCGTCGGCCTCGTGTTCGCCGCGGTGGCGCACCGCATGATCCCGTTCTTCACGACGACGGCGCTGCCGTCGGTGCAGGCCTGGCGGCCGCGCGTGTTGCTCGCGATGCTGGCGCTGCTGCTCGGTACGCAGGCGCCGTTTGCCGCTGCCGACGCACTGGTGACGGGTCCGTGGCCGGCGGCGCCGATGGCGCTGCGTGCGCTGGTCGAACTGTCGGGCGGTGCCATGTTGCTGTGGCTGGCCGTGCGCTGGGGGTTGGTGCAGTCGCTGTCGGTCCGGTTGCTGGCGATGCTGCACATGGGATTCTTCTGGCTGGGCGTCGCCTTCACGCTGGCCGGCGTCTCGCACGCGCTGTCGGCCGTGAGCGGCGGCACGCTGTCGCTCGGCCTCGCGCCGCTGCACGCGTTCACGATGGGCTACCTCGGCAGCACGCTGATCGCGATGGCCACCCGCGTGGTCTGCGGTCATGCCGGGCGCACACTGGTGGCCGACAACTGGGCCTGGGCGATGTTCTGGGCGCTGCAGGCCGGCGTCGTGCTGCGCGTGCTGGCGGCGCTGCTGCCGGACGCAGCCACACCGCTGACGCTGCTGGCGGTGCAGTTCTGGATCGGCGCGGTTGGCGCCTGGACGCTGCGCTACGGACGTTGGTTGCTCAAGCCGCGCATCGACGGCCGGCCGGGGTGAATGGGCTCCCCCCGTAGCGACCTGCGGTCGCCTCCCCCCAGGGGGCGACGCCAGCGGACCGGCAAAGCCGGATCCGCGGCGTTCGCTGGGTCAATGGCACACCGCGTTATTCGCTGGGGTGCGCGAAACACGGGTGGTTGGCCGGAGGCGCACCGGTCGATGTGATGGCAGACTCCACGGCTCGATTCCAGGAGACGAGCCGATGACTGCCCCCGCCCGCACCCCTCACAACCGCACGGCCGTCGTCACCGGCGCCGGCAGCGGCATCGGCGCCGCCTGCGCGCAGGCGCTGGTCGCCGACGGCTGGCGCGTGGTGTTCGCCGGCCGCCGGCCCGACGCGCTGCACAAGGCGATCACCGGCGCGGGTGATCCGTGGGGCGACATCGGCGAGCGTGCGCTCGCGGTCAGCACCGACGTCGGCAAACCCGATTCCGTGGCGGCGCTGTTCGCGACCGTGAAGTCGCGCTTCGGCCGCCTGGACCTGCTGTTCAACAACGCGGGCATGGGCGCGCCGGCAGTGCCGATCGACGAGCTGCCGGTGGACAAGTGGCAGCAGGTGGTCGACACCAATCTCACCGGCTCGTTCCTGTGTCTGCAGCAGGCGTTCAAGCTGATGAAGGCGCAGCAGCCCAAGGGTGGCCGCATCATCAACAACGGCTCGATCTCGGCCTACGCGCCGCGCCCGATGTCGATCGCCTATACAGCGACCAAGCATGCCGTCAGCGGCCTAACGCGCACCGCGTCGCTCGATGGCCGGGCGCACGACATCGCGGTCGGCCAGCTCGACATCGGCAATGCGGCCAGCGAGATGACCGACCGCATGGTGGCCGGCGTGCCGCAGGCCGACGGCAGCATGAAGCCCGAACCGCGCATGCCGCTGAAATCGGTGTCCGATGCGTTGCTCACGATGGCCAACCTGCCGCTGGACAGCAACGTGCTGTTCATGACCGTGATGGCCACCAAGATGCCGTTCGTCGGTCGCGGCTGACAGCGCCTGCCGTCGGCGCCTCCCTCAGGCGGATGACACCGTCGCTGTCGCGCGTATACGCGCCGCGCGCACCGGCTGCGCGCGCAGCCACACAGGAGACCCCTCAATGCAAGCGACCACACGCAGTGACAGAAGAGTATTCGTCATCGGCGCCGCCGCAGCGGCCGCGCTGTCGATCGCGTGGTTGGCCTCGTGCGCCACGCCGGGCGCTGATGCGGCGGCGACGCTCAGGCGGGCCAGCGATGCCATGGGAGCGGCCGGCCTGAAGTCGATCCGCTACACCGCCGACGGCACCGGCTACACCTTCGGCCAGGCACATGTGCCTGGCGCTGCATGGCCGAAGATCACCGTGCATGCGCTGGCGCGCAGCATCAACTACGACACGGCGTCGATGCGCGAGGAGATCACGCTCAGCCGCGCCGAGCCCAAAGGCGGCGGCGGTTATCCGTTGCAGGGGCAGCAGCGCAACGACCAGTATGTCAGCGGCGGCATGGCCTGGAACCAGGGCGGCGCCGGCCCGCTGCCGGGCCCGCGTTTCGTGGCCGATCGCGTGCACCAGTTGTGGATCACGCCGCACGGCGCCCTGAAGGCCGCGCAGCGCAACAACGCGACAGCCGCTTCGCGGGCCGACGGCAGCACGGCGCTCAGCTTCACCGAGCCCGGCCGCTTCAGCGCCACGGTGTTCGTCGGCGCCGACGGGCTGGT
>CALMQI010000353.1 GCA_937871935.1 uncultured Burkholderiales bacterium | reverse complement strand
CTGCTTGTGAGTGCCTGCACCGTACGGCTACGCTCTCCGCTGAGGGTACCGTGGTGCACTCCCGCAGAAGAGGTGCGATCCATGCCGCAAGCCGCCTCCACGTACAGGGGCTCCAAAAAGGACCTCTGGCTGCGTCTCAGGAGCTATCACTTCGACCACCTTGCACCGCCGCATCTGCTCGACTCGCTGCGCGCCGCGTTCGGCGGGTCGGACGCGTCGACCCAGGCGTTCGCCGACAAGCTGATGCGGAAGCTGAACTGGAGCCGGCGGTTCGCGCTGCGTGCGATCGGTGAGTACAAGAAGTTCGTGTATCTGGGCATGGTCTCGGACTTTCCGGTGACACCGGCGCGCGTGATCGACCAGGTCTGGCACGAGCACCTGTTGTTCAGCCGCGGATATCGCGAGTTCTGCGAGCAGGTGCTGGGGCGCGATTTCGACCACAACCCCGAACTCGTCCCGGCCGACGACCAGACCGCGGCGTTCCAGGCGCAGTACCTGGCGACGCTCGAGCTCTACCGAACCGAGTTCAACGTCGAGCCGCCGGCAGCCTTCTGGGCCACACCCAAATTCGCGGCCGTCCCGGGGGCTCCCGAACCCAAGCGCAAGCGGCGCGACGACGGCGACCAGCAGGCCGCCGAGCCCGAAGGTGAACGCCAGCGGCGGACTGCCGATGAAGCGGTCGTCGGCGGTCGCGCGCAGCACATGCGGCGGCCAGCACAGGCACGACGCCATCACGTCGCGGTGGAAGTGCATCGTGCCCTTGGGTTGGCCGGTGGTGCCCGAGGTGAAGGCGATCAGGCAGACGTCGTCGAGCGCTGTGTCGGCAGCGGCGAAGTCGTCGCCCGGCTGGGCGGCCATGCGGGCCTCGAGGCCCGCATCCGTGACGTCCTGGAAGTGCAGCACCTGCGTCAGGCTCGGGCAGTCGGCGCGGGCCTTGGCCAGCTCGTCGGCCAGCCGCGCATCGCACAGCGCATGGCTGACCTGCGCCTTCGTGACGATCTGCGTCAGCTCCTTGGCGCGCAGCAGCGGCATGCTGCCCACCGCGATGCCGCCCGCCTTGACCACGCCGAACCAGCAGGCCGCCAGCATCGGCGAATTGCCGCCGCGCAGCAGCACGCGCTGGCCGGTCCTCAGGCCCAACTCGCCGACCAGCACACGGGCGACGCGGTTGGCCTGTGCCAGCAACTGCGCATAGGTCCATGCCACGCCCTCGCCGAAGACGCAGGGCCGCTCGCCGAAGCCGCGGGCGACGGCCTTGTCGAGCAGTTCGGCCGCGCAGTTCAGACGCTCGGCGAACTGCAACTCGGGCAGATCGAAGACGAACTCCGGCCACTGCTGCGGCGGCGGCAGGTTGTCGCGCGCGAAGGTGTCGACATGACCGCTCGAGATCATCGGGCCTCCGTGTGTCGAGTGTCGGTTGCACTGTAGCTGCAAGCCGACCCCGACCGCTGCGTAGTCACCCGCAGCCCCTATCATCGGCCGCATGCCGCAGCGCCTGTGGGACATCTCGCCGCCGGTCCACGCCGGCGCCCCGGTCTTTCCCGGCGACACGCCGTACCGGCAACGCTGGGCCGCCACCATCGCGCCGGGCTGCCCGGTCAACGTGAGCGCGATCGAGATGTCGCCGCACATTGGCGCGCATGCCGACGCGCCGCTGCACTACGACCCCGCCGGCATCGCCGTCGGCGCACTCGACCTGGCGCCCTACCTGGGGCCTTGCCGCGTGGTGCATGCCATCGGCTGCGGACCGTTGATCGAGCCGCGTCACCTGGCCCACGCGCTCGAGCGTCTGCCGCCCCGGGTGCTGGTGCGCACCTATGCCCGCGCACCCATCGACCGCTTCGACGACGCATTGACAGCGTATGCCGCCGCCACCATCGAGCAACTGGCCGACCTGGGCGTGACGCTGATCGGCATCGACACCGCCAGCATCGATCCGGCCGACAGCAAGGCACTGCCCAGCCACCAGGCGATCCGCCGCCTCGGCCTGCGTGTGCTGGAGAACCTGGTGCTCGACGACGTCGACGAAGGCGACTACGAGCTGATCGCGCTGCCGCTGCGCCTGACCACCGCCGATGCGTCGCCGGTGCGCGCTGTGCTGCGCCGCTGAACCTGGAGCCGAAGATGCCGCTGACCCGCGACGACTGCACGGCGCTGGACGCCGCCGATGCGCTGGCCCCGCTGCGCGAGCAGTTCGAGCTGCCCGACCGCGTGGTGTACCTCGACGGCAATTCGCTCGGCGCCTTGCCGCGGGCCACCGCCGCGCGCGTGCAGCGGGCGCTGCGCGACGAATGGGGTCGCGGCCTGATCCGCAGCTGGAACGACGCTCATTGGATCGATCTGCCGCAGCGCGTCGGCGACAAGATCGCCCGCCTGGTCGGTGCCGCACCGGGTGAGCTGGTCGTCGCCGACTCGACCTCGGTCAATCTGTACAAGGTGCTGTCGGCCGCGCTCGATCTGCAGCGCCAGCGCTCTCCCGCGCGACGGGTGGTGCTGTCGGAGCGCAGCAACTTCCCGACCGACCTGTACATCGCCCAGTCGCTGGCACGCGACAAGGGCTGCGAGCTGCGGCTCGTCGAATTCGACCAGCTGGCCGGCGCGCTCGACGAGCAGGTCGCCGTGCTGATGCTGACCCACGTGAACTACCGCACCGGCCAGTTGCACGACATGGCCGCGTTGACGCGGCACGCGCATGAGCGCGGTGCCCTCACCGTCTGGGACCTCGCGCACTCGGCCGGCGCGGTGCCGGTGGACCTCAACGCGGCAGGTGCCGACTTTGCGGTCGGCTGCGGCTACAAGTACCTGAACGGCGGCCCCGGCGCGCCCGCCTTCGTGTGGGTGCATCGCCAGCATGTGCCGCACTTCCAGCAGCCGCTGTCGGGCTGGATGGGACACGCCAGCCCGTTTCAGTTCTCACCCGAGTACCGCGCGGCCGACGGCATTGCGCGCTACCTGTGCGGCACGCCGCCGGTGCTGTCGATGGTTGCGCTCGAATGCGGCGTGGACACGCTGCTCGCGGCCGAGCCGCTCGGCGGCATGGCGGCGCTGCGCGCCAAGTCGCTGGCGCTGACGCGGCTGTTCCGCGAGCTGGTCGACCAGCGCTGCGCCGGGCACGGGCTGCACTGGGTGTCGCCGCACAACGATGCGCTGCGCGGCAGCCAGGCCTGCCTGACTCGGGACGGCGGGAGCGACGGCGGCGCCTACGCGATCGTGCAGGCCCTAATCGAGCGCGGCGTCATCGGCGACTACCGCGCCGGCGAGTCCGGCTCGCCCGACATCCTGCGTTTCGGCTTCACCCCGCTGTACCTGTGCCACGTCGACGTGTGGGACGCCGTCGAACAGCTGCACGCGGTGCTCGACGGCGACATCTGGCGCGACGCGCGGTTCAGCCGGCGCGCCGCGGTGACGTGATGGCCGGCGCGGCCGCGCACCGCGTGCTGATCGTCGGCTGCGGCTTCGGCGGGCTCGAGGCGGTGCGCGTGCTGGCGCGCGACCCGCGCATCGACATCACGCTGGTCGACCGCACCAACCATCACCTGTTCCAGCCGTTGCTGTACCAGGTGGCCACCGCCGGCCTGGCGGCGCCGGCGATCTCGGCGCCGATCCGGCACGTGTTGCGCCACGAGATGGCGCGCGGCCGGCTGACGATCCTGCGCGCCGAGGTGATCGACATCGATCCCGCGGCACGCGCGGCGGTGCTCGACGACGGCGCGCGCTTGCTCTACGACGAACTGGTGGTCGCCGCCGGCGCGACGCACAGCTACTTCGGACACGACGACTGGTCGCGCGACGCGCCGGGACTCAAGACGCTGGCCGATGCGTTCGATATCCGCGAACGCATCATCGGCGCGTTCGAGCGCGCCGAGCGTACCGACGACCTGGCCGAGCGCGCGGCCTGGCTCAGCTTTGCCATCGTCGGCGGCGGCCCCACCGGCGTCGAGCTCGCGGGCACGCTGGTCGAGATTGCGCGCCACACGCTGCCGCAGGAGTTCCGCCGCATCGATTCGCGGCGCACGCGCGTCGTGCTGATGGAAGGCTCGCCGCGTGTGCTCGGCGCCTTCGACGAGCGCCTGTCGGCGAGCGCCCGGCGCCAGCTCGAGGCGATGGGCGTCGAAGTGCGCTGCGGCTGCCAGGTCACCGCGATTCGCCACGACGGCCTCACCTTCGTCGAGTCCGGCGGTCCGCCACAGCAGCTGCCGGCACGCACGGTGGTCTGGGCCGCCGGCGTGCAGGCCTCGCCACTGGGCCGCGTGCTGGCCGAGCGCGCGGGCGCGACGCTCGATCGCGCCGGTCGGGTGGTGGTGGGCGCCGACCTCGGCGTGCCCGGGCGGCCGCAGATCCATGTCATCGGCGACCTGGCCAGTGCGACCACACCCGCCGGACAAGGCTCGCGACCGGTGCCCGCCGTCAGCCCGGCGGCCAAGCAGATGGGCCGACATGCGGCGCGCAACATCCGGCGCCGGCTCGACGGCCAGCCGGCGCAGGCCTTCCGCTATCGCGACTACGGCACGCTGGCCACCATCGGCCGCAAGGCGGCTGTCGTACAGCTGGCGCTGCCGGGCACGCTGCAGTTGCGCTTTTCCGGCTGGTTCGCCTGGGTGTTCTGGTTGTTCGCGCACATCTGGTTTCTGATCGGCTACCGCAACCGTCTGGTCGTACTGATCGACTGGGCCTGGAGTTACTGGACCTTCGCCCGCCACGCCCGCGTGGTCGCACAACGCGACAGCGCGGCGCTGCCGCCGACGGATCGCACGACCGGCACGAGCCCGCAGGCCCCTGCGCCGAGCCCACGCCCCTAGAATCGTTTTCACCACCTTTTCATGCCCCGCGCCACCGACCCGGTCGCGCCGGCCTCACCGGGAGCCTGACCATGGACAGCCGAGTCTGCGTGCAGCGTGAACGCATCGAACACGTGCGCGAAGCACTCGAGCGTCGTGGCGCGCACGCGCTGCTGGTGCCGTCGGCCGATCCGCATCTGTCGGAATACCTGCCCGGGCGTTGGCAGTCGCGCCAGTGGTTGTCGGGCTTTACCGGATCGATGGGCACGCTGGCCATCACGCTCGACAAGGCCGCGTTGTTCGCCGACAGCCGCTACTGGACGCAGGCCGAAGCCGAACTCGCCGGCAGCGGCATCGAGCTGGTAAAGATCCCCACCGGCGCGGCGACGCATCACATCGACTGGCTGGCGCAACAGTTGCGCTCCGGGCAGACGCTGGCGGTCGACGGCCAGGTGCTGGGCCTGGCCAGCGCCCAGCAGTTGCGCGGTGCGCTCGACAAGGCCGGGGTGGCGCTGCGCACCGATCTCGACCTGATGGCCGACATCTGGCCCGATCGGCCGGCGCTGCCGGCGCGCCCGGTGTATGCACATGTTGCACCGCACGCGGATGCGCCACGCAGCGATCGGCTCGCTCGGGTGCGCGAGGCGATGGCCCGCCACGGCGCGGCGCATCACTTCGTCTCCACCGTCGACGACATCGCGTGGATCACCAGCCTGCGCGGCGCCGACGTCGAATACAACCCGGTGTTCCTGGCCCATTTGCTGATCGACGCGACGTCGGCGCAACTGTTCGTCGGCGCCGGCAAGATCGATGCGGCGCTCGCCGAGCAGCTGGCCGCCGACGGCATCGCGGTGGTCGACTACGCGCGCGCCGCCGATGCGTTGCGGGGTCTTCCCGGCGGCTCGGTGCTGCTGATCGATCCGCGGCGCGTGACCTTCGGCTTTCGCGAGCAGGTGCCGGCGGCCGTGCGCGTGGTCGAGGCCATCAACCCGAGCACGCTGCTGAAGAGCCGCAAGACAGCGCAGGAGGCGAGCTTCGTGCGCGAGGCGATGATCGAGGATGGCGCGGCAATGTGCGCCTTCTACGCCTGGTTCGAGCAGGCGCAACGCGCCGGCGAGCGCATCACCGAGCTGACGATCGACGAGCGGCTGAGCGCCGAGCGCGCGCGCCGCCCGGGCTTCGTGGGCCTGAGCTTCTCGACCATCGCCGGCTTCAACGCCAACGGCGCGTTGCCGCACTACCGCGCCACACCGGAGTCGCACGCCGCCATCGAAGGCCACGGCCTGCTGCTGATCGACTCGGGCGGCCAGTACCTCGGGGGCACCACCGACATCACGCGGGTCTGGCCGATCGGCACCATCAGCGCCGCCCAGCGACGCGACTTCACGCTGGTGCTGAAGGCGATGATGAACCTGTCGCGCACGCGCTTTCCGCGCGGCACGCTGTCGCCGATGATCGACGCGATCGCACGTGCGCCGTTGTGGGAGCACGGCCTCGACTACGGCCACGGCACCGGGCACGGCGTCGGTTACTTCCTCAACGTGCACGAGGGCCCGCAGTCGATCAGCCAGGCGCTGCCGGACCCGAACATGGCCATGCAGCCGGGCATGATCACGTCGATCGAGCCCGGTGTGTACCGGCCCGGGAAGTGGGGTGTGCGCATCGAGAACCTGGTGCTCAACATGCCCGTCGACACGCCGGAGGCCCACGCATTCGGCGAGATGCTCGAGTTCGAGACACTCACGCTGTGCCCGATCGACACCCGCTGCATCGATCGCACACTGATGCGGGCCGACGAGGTCGCCTGGCTCGACCGTTACCACGCACTCGTGCACGAGCGGCTGGGACCACGCCTGTCGGGGAACGCACTGGCCTGGCTGACCACGCGCACCGCCGCGCTGGGCGCCTGACACGTTGCGTCGGATCGTCTGCCCAGGCCGGCGATGACGGCGCTGCACGCGATCGGCGTCGACGTCGGCGGCACCAAGCTCGAGGCCGTGGTGCTCGACGCCGACGGTCGCGAGCGGTGGCGCGAGCGCTGTCCGACGCCGCGCGCCGACTATGCGGCCACGCTGCAAGCGATCGTCGCCCTCGCCGATCGCGCACGCGCGTCATTGCACGGCGCGCCGTGCACGCTGGGATTCGGCACGCCCGGCAGCCTGTCGCGCGACGGTCGGATGAAGAACTGCAACTCCACGCAGCTCAACGGCCAGCCGCTGCCCGGCGATCTCGCGACCCGCCTGGGCCAGCCGGTGCGCATGGCCAACGACGCCAACTGCCTGGCGATGTCGGAAGCCACCGACGGCGCCGGCGCCGGCTGCGACGTGGTGTTCGCCGCCATCCTGGGCACCGGCATCGGCGCCGGCATCGCGGTGCACGGCCGTGTGCTCGAAGGGCCCAACCGGCTGTCCGGTGAGTGGGGTCATGTGCCGCTGCCCTGGGCCGACGACGACGACCCGCGCTGGCCCTGCTTCTGCGGGCAGACCGGCTGCAGCGAGACGCTGCTCAGCGGCCCCGGCCTGGCTCGCGACCACGCGGCGCGCCATGGTGGCACCGCGTCGGCAGCGCAGATCGCCGAGCGGGCGTCGGCGGGCGACACCGTGGCCGAGGACACGCTCGCACGCTGGGAACGCCGTCTGGCGCGAGCGCTGGCCCAGGTGATCGACCTGCTCGACCCCGACGTCATCGTGCTCGGCGGCGGTCTGTCGCGCATCGAGCGTGTCTACCGCACCGTGCCTTCGCTGTGGGCCCAGTGGGTCTTCGCCGGCGGATTGCGCGAGCCGGTGCGCACACGGCTGCTGCCGAGCCGGCATGGCGACTCCTCCGGCGTGCGGGGCGCGGCCTGGTTGTGGCGCGAACCCGCACGGGGCGGGTGATCGCTCGGCGGCACCGGGCTGCTACATCTGGCGAAAGCGATGCAGGTAGCTGCGGCTGACCGGCAGCGTTTCGTGCCGGCCGCGCAGCTGGATGTCGGCGGTTTCGTTGGCGCCGCGCGTCACCTGCACCACGTGGCGCAGGTTGACGATCACCGACCGGTGCACCTGAACGAACTGCTCGGGGTCGAGTTCGTCGACCAGCTCGCGGATCGGCTTGCGGATCAACGCCTCGCCGCTCTCGCAGACGACCAGCGTGTACTTCTCGTCGCTGCGCAGGTAGACCACCTGGTCGACTGCAATCATGCGCACCGTGGTGCCGACCGACGCGCGAATCCACTGCAGGTGCGCCGGCGGCGTGGCCCGCGAGCGCACCAGCCTGGCCATCTGGTCGAGCACGGTGTCCAGGCCGCCGTCGCCGACGACCGGCGTCGGCTGCGCCAGCCGCTGCCGCAGGCGCGCCACCGTGGTGGCCAGGCGGGCCTCGTCGAGCGGCTTGACCACGTAGTCGAGTGCGCCCTGTTCGAAGGCCCGCACCGCGTATTGCTCGAACGCGGTGACGAAGACGATCTGCGCGCGCGTGCCGATCGCGCGCGCGGCATCGACGCCGTTCATGCCCGGCATGTGCACGTCGAGGAAGACGATCGCCGGCTCGTGCTGCTCGAACAAGGCGACCGCCTCACGCCCGTTGCGTGCCTCGGCCACCACCTGCAGGCCGGGCCACTGCCGTGCCAGATGCAGGCGCAACTGCTCGCGCAGCAGCGGCTCGTCGTCGGCGATCAGCGCTGTGCAGATCACGTCGGTGCCTCGAACGACAGTTCGGCACGCACGCCGCGCGTCGCGTTGGACGTCAAGGATACGGTGACCGATGCGCCATGCACGCCCTGAAGGCGCGAGCGCAGGTTCGCCAGGCCCGTGCCCGGCGTGCCGCTGCCGCGCAGGCCGATGCCGGTGTCGCTGACCCACAGCCGCACCCGCGAGCCATCGCCCTCACGCCGGCCGCCCAGCTCGATGTGGCCGCCCTGCTCGGCGGGATCGATGCCGTGCCGGATCGCGTTCTCCACCAGGGTCAGCAGCGCCATCGGCGGAAAGCGCAAGCTCGACAACGCCGGGTCGACGTCGACCGCATAGGTCAATCGATCGGGCATGCGCATGTGCATCAGTTCGAGGTACGAGCGCACCAGCATCAGCTCGTCGGCCAGCGAGGCCTGCCCGCCGTCCTGCAGGCGCGGCAGCGCCGCCCGCAGGTAGGCGATCAGGCTCTTCAGCACCGATGCGGCGCGTGGCGAACCGCTCTCCACCAGCGCCTGCACGTTGGCCAGCGTGTTGAACAGGAAGTGCGGTTCGATCTGCGCCGTCAGCATGGTCAGCCGCGCGTCGAGTGCCTGTCGCTCCAGCTCGCTGCGCTCGACGGCGAACTGCAGCGCCTGCGAGTGCGCCTGGGCCTCGCGCTCGCGCACCACGGCGCCGAGCGTCACCAGCACGCCGAGCACAGTGGCGCAGCCCGCGATCCACAGCAGGCCGAGCATGCGATAGGGGTTCTCCAGCACGGCGGCGACGTCGCCGCTGGTCGAGAACAGATAGACGGCCAGCGTGGCCGCCGGCGCGACCAGCACCACCGCCAGCGCCTGCGCCAGCCAGCGCGGCAACCAGCGAAACCGCCACAAGCCGGCCAGCCGATGCGCCAGCACCACGGCCAGCGCGACGAACAACGTGCGGCCGAGCAGGGCCGGAAACGGCGTCACGAAGATCGGATTCAGCAACGACGCCACCGTCACGGCCAGGCCGACCGCCCAGCCGACGCTGCCGACGTTCAGCTCACGCAAGAAGCGCCGCCACACCGACGCAGGCGCATCGCGGGCAGCAGACGGTGGTGGCGCGGACATGCCGTCACGATAACCGCAGCCCGGTGCCCCCTCCAAGCCTGGCAGCCCGCTCGTGCGACGAACGACGGGCGGCGCAGTGCGGACGGCGCCGGGCGCGCAGCGCCCGCGGGGTCGGCGCGAGCGGCGGCGCTACGTGCCGATGCGCTGCATCGGCGCAGACAGGGCCTGGCGCAGCGAGTCGGCGCTGTCCTGCAGGTGCGCCCGCACCTCGGCGCTGAGCCCCTTGCGCTGCGAAGCCGCCTGGATGCGCGCGAGCAGTTCGTGGGCCTGCGCACGCACCAGCGAGCGGGCATCGGCCCGCGCGATCGGTGACGGACGCAGCAGCATGTTGCTCACGCGGTTGGTGAACTCGCGCTGCAGTTCGCGCCGCGTGCTGGCGATGTCGCCACCGGCGCCGCGAAGTTCGCTCCACACCTCGTCTGCGACGCGCTGGTACAGCTCCGACAGGCGCAGCGCCGGCCCGCTCTTGTCGGCCTTGCCCTCGCTGTCGAGCAGGCGCTGAGCCACACTGTCGTTGATCAGTGCGCCGAGCAGCGCACGCTGCATGTCGATCACCACGCTGGCCAGCGAATAGTCGGTGGCCACCGACGCCGCCAAGCCGCTGTAGAGCGCGTCGCGCCGATCCTGATAGCTCGGCGCCAGCCGGCGTTGCAGCGCCGGCGACATCACGAAGCTGTCGGCGGCGAGCACGCCACGCGCCAGCACCTCGAGCGCCTCGCGCTGCGCGGCCATGCTCACCGGCATCAGCGGGTCGCGACCGCTGCCAGGGTAGTCGCGCAGCGTGCGCACGCCGCCGATCTGCCGGGCCAGGATGCCGGAGGCACGCGCCGCGTCGCGCAACGCGAAGCTGAGCGAACGGCGCAGCACCGAATAGTCGTCGCTGCTTTTCAGTTCGCGGTTCTCCTGCCGGCGGATCAGGTCGCGAGCGATCTCGAAGCGCTTCTTGGCGAACGCCACCGGGTTGTCGCCGAGATCGAAGTGCAGCGACTCCGGGTCGATGCCGAGGAAGTTGTCCTCGTCGGTGCCGTAGGCCAGCTGCGGCTCGTGGCTGCGTGCGGCGATGCGCAGCAGTTCGTCACGCTCCTGCTCCGGCGCGACCGGCTTGTAGCCGTATTCGATCGCCCAGTAGTCGTAAGGCCCCAGGTGCAGCTGCCACGCTGACGTCGTACGTTCGCCGGGGCGGCCGAGGTTGATCGGTGAATACTCCATCACCGAGCCGGCGATGCCGTTCTTCGCGGTGAACTCGGGGTCGGACAGTTGCAGGTCGGTGTAGATGCGCGAACTACGAAAGTTGTGGCGCAGGCCCAGCGTATGGCCGACCTCGTGGATGGTGGTGTCGGTCAGGTAGTCGAGCACCCACGCTTGAGCCTCGGGACTGTCGGGGTCGAGCTCGCCGCGGGCCTCGAGCACGTCGAGCGCGTAGCCGAGCTGCTCGGCGGCAAAGTCGGCGTGGCGGCACTGATCTGCGTCGAGACCGGCCCCGCTCTGGCGCTGGCTCATCAGCTCGGCCAGGCGTTCGTCACTGGTCGACTGCATCAGTGCCGGCCAGTCGACCGCCACCCTCGACGACAGCACCTGCGAGCGCAGCATGCGCACGCTGCGCGAGGACAGGCTCTCGAAGGCGATGTCGGCATCGAGGATCTCGCCGCTGCGTGGATCGATCTGGCTCGGCCCGATGGCGCCGAACTGGGCCACCGCATTGGTCATCCAGCGCACCGATGCGACGCCGACGTCGAGCGTGTCGAAATCGGCGTCGTCGGGCTGCACCTTGACGACGATGGCGTTCTTGAAGCCGATGCGCTCGAACGCGTCGTTCCACGCCAGGATGCCTTTGCTGATCGCGTCGCGGTACTTCAGCGGGATCGTGCGGTCGAGCCAGTAGGTGATCGGTTTCACCGGCTCCGACAGCGCCGCCGACGGGTCCTTCTTTTCCAGCCGCCAGCGGTTGATCGTGTAGACCCGCGGCGTGCGCGCGAGGTCGTTGCTGAAGTCCTGCTTGACGGTGTCGAAGTAGCCCACCCGCGGATCGGCCAGACGCGGCGGCATCGGCTGCTCCGGCAGCCGGGCCAGCGAATAGTGCAGGCCGACGAACAGACTGCGCGCGTCGGGCACGGCTGTGGGCACCGACGGCGCCGGGCCTGTGGCGCCCGGGGCGGGCTGCGCGATGCTCGCGGTGGCGTAATGCGCCATCACCTCGAACACCACCTGGTCGGGCTTGCCGCGCACTGCGGTGATGGCCGAGTTGCGGCTGTCGAAGGCGTAACCCTGCCGAAAGTTGCGCTGCAGCCCGCCGCCCAGGCCCAGCAGGTCGCCGAGGAACAGGGCGTTGGCTTCGATCAGCACCGTCTTGCGTTCGGGGTGGGGCTGGCTGGCGACTGCGGTCGAGGCGATCAGGCTCGGCGAGAAGCCGGCCTGCACCGCGCGCGCCTCGGGCGAGCCGGGCTTGGCGCCGAACTCGGTGTTGCGGGCCACCAGCTGCACCTGGTTGTACACGCGCCGGAACTCCACCATCTGCTGCCGGCCGTAGCGCCCGTACGGGCCGATCATCGTGCCGCCGAACAGGCCCGCCTCGCCGATGCCCTGGGCGATCTTGGGTGCCAGCAGCATCGGTTTGCCGAAGTCGCCTGCCGCCAGCTCGATCCAGAACTTGTCGTCCTTCTGCCAGGTGGTCAGTGCACCGTCGAGCTTCTTGGCGTCCTTGATCACGGTGGCAAAGGCCGGCGGCTGGCCGGGCACCGCCGGCGGCGGTGCCCCAGCGCTGCGCGCGGCGCCCGATGCCGCTGCCGAGGCGGCCGTCGCCGCGGCGGGCGCTCCGGCTGCCGTGGCGGGCACAGCGCCAGCGGTGCCCACGGGCGCCGATGCGCAGGCCGTCAGCAGGATGGCGGCGGCGAGGATTGAAATGCTGCGCGGATCGATGGCAGGTGTTCGCATGGCAGGGACATCACCATTAGTCGCGGAGACTCGTCGCCCCGCGTGGAAGAAGGAAGGTGGGCTCGCGGCCCAAAACTTGCCGTCAATTGTGCGGCAAGCGCGCATCTTCCACCGCGTCGAGCCCTATGGTATGCACCGCGCAAATACGGGCTTGGCGCCCATATCATCACGCGAGGGCCGCATGTCGCAGGCTCCGCCCGCCGGTCGACCGGCGACTCCAAGCCGAGGAATCCTGATGAAATCGCTCTTCGCCGCCCTTGCCCTCGTCTGCTGCATGACCGGCGCGTCGGCGCAGGACAGGGTCGTCTATCACGTCGCCGACACCGCCGGCCAGGCGCTGGGCGGCCTGCGCAACGTGGGCAACCACCTCGACACCGACCCGAGCGCACAGATCACCGTGGTCACGCATGCACAAGGGGTCGACTTCCTGATGCACGACGCCAAGGACCGCAACGGCAACCCCTACGAGATCACCGTGCAGCAGCTCGTCAAGCGCGGCGTTCGCTTCGAGATCTGCGAGATCACGCTGAAGAACCGCAACCTCAAGAAGGAGCAGTTCATCGAGGAGGCCAAGTTCACACCGTCGGGCGTGGTGCGCCTGGCCAAGCTGCAGAAGGAAGGCTACGCCTACATCCGCCCCTAGCCTTCGCACGCCTCGATGAGAACCCAGTGCCGCCGCGGATCCGGCTGCGCCGGTCCGCTGGCGACGCCCCAAGGCCGCGAAGCGGCCCTTCTCGGACCGCCGGGGGAAGCGCCGCAGGCGCTCCGGGGGGGCCTACTTCAGTGCCTTGAAGCGCAGGCGGTGCGGGCGGGCGCCCTCTTCGCCGAGCCGCTTGACCTTGTCGGCTTCGTACTCGTGGAAGTTGCCGGCGAAGAAGACCCACTTGCCTTCGTCCTCGCAAGCGAGGATGTGGGTGGCGATGCGGTCGAGGAACCAGCGGTCGTGGCTGATCACCATCACCGAGCCGGCGAACTCGAGCAGCGCCTCTTCCAGCGCGCGCAGCGTTTCCACGTCGAGGTCGTTGCTGGGCTCGTCGAGCATCAGCACGTTGCCGCCCTGAGCCAGCGTCTTGGCCAGGTGCAGCCGCCCGCGCTCGCCGCCTGAGAGCTGGCCGACGCGCTTCTGCTGGTCGTTGCCCTTGAAGTTGAAGCGGCCCAGATAGGCACGGCTTGGCATCACGAATTTGCCCACCGTGATGTTGTCCAGGCCGCCGGAGACGTCTTCCCACACCGTCTTGTCGTTGGCCAGGCTCTCGCGGCTCTGGTCGACGAAGGCCAGTTGCGCGGTCTTGCCGATCGCCACCGTGCCGGCATCGGGTTTCTCGACACCCTGGATCATGCGGAACAGCGTCGACTTGCCCGCCCCGTTGGGGCCGATGATGCCGACGATGGCGCCGGCCGGCACCTTGAAGCTCAGGTTGTCGATCAGCACGCGGTCGCCGAAGCCCTTGGTGACGCCGTTGAACTCGATCACGTCGTTGCCCAGCCGCTCGGCCACCGGGATGAAGATCTCGTTGGTCTCGTTGCGCTTCTGGTACTCGAAGTCGGACAGTTCCTCGAAGCGCGCCAGGCGCGCCTTGCTCTTGGCCTGGCGCCCCTTGGCGTTCTGGCGCACCCACTCGAGCTCCTTCTTCATCGCCTTCATGCGCGCGTCTTCGCTCTTCTGCTCCTGCTCCAGGCGTTGCTCCTTCTGGTCGAGCCAGCTCGAGTAGTTGCCCTTCCACGGGATGCCCATGCCGCGGTCGAGCTCGAGGATCCACTCGGCCGCGTTGTCGAGGAAGTAGCGGTCGTGGGTGATCGCCACCACCGTGCCCGGGAAACGCTTGAGAAAGATTTCCAGCCACTCCACCGACTCGGCATCCAGGTGGTTGGTCGGCTCGTCGAGCAGCAGCATGTCGGGCTTGGACAGCAACAGGCGGCACAGGGCGACACGGCGCTTCTCGCCGCCCGACAGCTTGCCGATCACAGCGTCCCACGGCGGCAGACGCAGTGCGTCGGCGGCGATCTCGAGCTGGTGGTCGGTGTTCTCGCTGCCGGCGCTGGCGATCAGCGCCTCCAGCTCGGCCTGCTCGGCGGCCAGCTTGTCGAAGTCGGCATCGGGCTCGGCATAGGCGGCATATACCTCGTCCAGACGCTTCTTGGCCTCCAGCACGCCACCGATGCCTTGCTCGACCGCCTCGCGCACGCTCTGGTCGGGCGCCAGCTGCGGCTCCTGCGGCAGGTAGCCGATCCTCAGGTTGGGCATCGGCGTGGCCTCGCCCTCGATCTCGTGATCGAGCCCAGCCATGATCTTGAGCAGCGTGCTCTTGCCCGAGCCGTTGACGCCGAGCACGCCGATCTTGGCGCCTGGGAAGAAGCTGAGCGAGACGTTCTTGAGGATCTGGCGCTTCGGCGGCACGATCTTGCCGACGCGGTTCATGGTGAAGACGTACTGGGCCATGGGGTCTCGCGGATTCGATGGAGGTGAACCGGTGATTGTCGCCGTTCTCGGCGGCGAGGGCCGTGCAGGTACAATGCGTGCTGCGACAGCGCCACCAGTCACGCCGTCGCGGTCGACTCCGACAACTTCGAATCCATCTGCCTTCACGACTGGTGCCCCGGTTTAGCCGCGCGGCAGCAGGCCGATCCTCCATCGCCCCTTCAAGCCGGGCGTTCCATCGAATGAAATTCACCGACCTCGGCCTGGCCGAGCCGCTCCTGCGCGCCGTTCGCGAACACGGCTACGAAATTCCTACGCCCATCCAGGTGCAGGCCATTCCGGCCGTGCTGCAGGGGGGTGATCTGCTGGCCGGCGCGCAGACCGGCACGGCGGCGCCGGGGCGAATTGCCGAGGGCAGGAAGCCGCCGGGCGCCGCGACGCGCGTCTCCTCGGGCCACGGCGCCTGGCGCGCCAGCGGGCTGT
>CALMQI010000352.1 GCA_937871935.1 uncultured Burkholderiales bacterium | reverse complement strand
TGATTGTGAAAGTGTTGCCTGGCCGCGGGCGCTGCGTCATTGCAGCGCGCGATATTGCGAAGGGCGCACGGGTGCTGGCCGATCCGGTCTGGCCCGACGAGGTGCGCAATGATGGGCTGTTGGCGGAAGGGTACGCGCGCGCCGAGCGGTGGTTGCGGCCGGCGCGTCACGCGGATGGCGCCAGCATGCAGAAGTTCCGCGCCCTCGAGATCTCCGGCCACCGGCTCGGCCATGCGCCCGTCGTGCCGCCGGTCACCGTCACTTTCGACGCCGGGTACAACGCCGCCGGCCTCCGTCAGCCCGCCTGTGTGTTGTGCGGCGACTGCTGCGCGGGGTGCAATGTCGGCGCCAAGAATACCTTGGCCCTCACCTATCTGCCGGATGCCGTCGCCCACGGCGCCGAAATTTTTGCCGAGACCAGGGTCGAGCACGTCCGGCGGGAAGGCGACGGTTGGCTGGTCGTGCTGGCGGCTGTAGGCGCCGACAAGGCCGGCGCGGTCGATGGCGAAGCGCACGGGGAGTTTCTGGATGGCGACATCATGCACCACCTGGTCATAACCGCGCTGCAGGAAGGTGGAATAGATCGCCACGAACGGTTTCATGCCGTCGGCCGCGAGGCCCGCCGCGAACGTCACCGCATGCTGCTCGGCGATGCCGACGTCGTGGTAGCGCTTCGGGAAGCGCTTCTCGAACTCGACCATTCCCGAGCCTTCGCGCATCGCCGGCGTGATGCCCACCAGCCGCGGATCGGCTTCGGCCTGGTCGCACAGCCACTGGCCGAACACCTGTGTGAACGTGGGCTTGGGTGGCGTGGCCGGCTTGACCAGGCCGACCGCAGGGTCGAACTTGCCGGGCCCGTGGTAGTTCACCGGGTCGGCCTCGGCCAGCTTGTAGCCCATGCCCTTCTTGGTCACGACGTGCAGGAACTGCGGGCCCTTCCTGTCGCGCAGGTTCTCCAGCGTCGGGATCAGCGAGTCGAGGTCATGACCATCGATCGGGCCGACGTAGGTGAAGCCGAGTTCCTCGAAGATGGTGCCGGGCACGACCATGCCCTTGGTGTGCTCCTCGAAGCGCTTGGCCAGTTCGTACAGCGGCGTGTTCTTCAGCACCGATTTCGCGCCCTCGCGCGCCGCGGTGTAGAACTTGCCGCTCATCAGCCGCGCGAGGTACTTGTTCATCGCGCCGACGGCCGGGCTGATCGACATGTCGTTGTCGTTCAGGATCACCAGCATGTCGGCATGACCGACACCGTGGCCGGAGCCGGCGTTGTTGAGCGCCTCGAAGGCCATGCCGCCCGACAGCGCCCCGTCGCCGATCACGGCCACGGCCTTGCGGTCCTCGTTCTTCAGCTTGGCCGCCAGCGCCATGCCGAGAGCGGCCGAGATCGAGGTCGAAGAATGCGCGGTGCCGAAGGTGTCGTACTCGCTCTCGTCGCGGCGCGGAAAGCCGCTGATGCCACCGAGCTGGCGCAGCCCGGACATCTTGTCGCGCCGCCCGGTGAGGATCTTGTGCGGATAGGTCTGGTGACCGACGTCCCACACGATGCGGTCGTACGGCGTGTTGAACACGTAGTGCAGCGCCACCGTCAGCTCGACCGTGCCGAGGTTGGACGACAGGTGGCCGCCGGTCTTGCTGACGCTGTGCAGCAGGTAGTCGCGCAGCTCGTGGGCCAGCGTCTGCAGCTGCGTGCGCGACAGGCGCCGCAGGTCGGCCGGCGAGTTGATGGTCTGCAGCAAGGGATGGGTCATCGTCTTCTCGATGCCGAAGGCCGTTACGGGGTGGTCGATCAACTATTGCGATCGACGACCAGATCAGCCAGCAGGCTCAGGTAGGCATGTTGCGCCAATCCGCTGCCCGACAGGGCCTCGTGGGCGCGGCGGCGCAGGCTCTCGGCCTGGGCGCGCGCGCCGTCCAGGCCCAGCACCGACACGTAGGTCGGTTTGTTGTGATGCAGGTCCTTGCCGGCGGTCTTGCCGAGCGTCTCGGAGGCCTGTGTCACGTCGAGGATGTCGTCGACCACCTGGAACGCGAGGCCGATCGCGGCACCGTAGCCCGACAGCGCCGACCAGGCCCGCGCCGGCAACTCGCCGCAGGCCGCGCCCATCAGCACGCTCGCCTGCAGCAGCGCGCCGGTCTTGCGCCGGTGCATGTCGCGCAGGCGCGACTCGCTGAGCGGCAGGCCGATGCTGGCCAGATCGATCGCCTGCCCGCCGGCCATGCCCTCGAAACCAGCCGCGCGCGCGAGCAAGCCGCACAAACGTGCCTGCAACAGTGGCGCAATCGCATCGGCATCACCACCCGCCGGCGTGAGCACCTCGAACGCCAGCGCCTGCATCGCGTCGCCGGCCAGCATGGCCTGCGCCTCGCCGAAGCGCACGTGCACGGTCGGCTTGCCCCGGCGCAGCACGTCGTTGTCCATGCAGGGCATGTCATCGTGGATCAACGAGTAGGCATGGATCAGCTCCACCGCGACGGCTGCACGCAGCGCCGCCGAATGCTCGCCCGCCGCGGCGTCGCAGGCGGCCATCACCAGCAGCGGCCGAAGCCGCTTGCCGCCGTCGAGCACACCGTAGCGCATGGCCTCGCCCAGACCCGCTGGCGCCGCGGCCGGCACCCAGCGCTCGAGCGCGGCTTCCACCACGGCGAGCTGTTCGCGCACCCACAGATCGAAATCAGCGACCTTCATCGGCTCGCCCACCACCGCGGCTTCACCCGCGCGCCCCACGCTAGCTGCCGCCCAGCGGCTTGAGCTGGCCCTGTTCGAACACCTTCACCTGGTTCTCCACGGCCTGCAGCCGCGCGCGGCAGAAGTCGAGCAGCTGAGCACCGCGGCGATAGCTGTCGAGCAGTGAATCCAACGGCAATTGCGCGCCCTCCATGGCCTGCACCAGTTGTTCCAGTTCAGCCAGCGCCTCTTCGTAGCTGGCCGGCTCGGCCGGGCTAGGGGTTTGTGCTGTCATTTGAGCGGCGTCACTGGCGGAGGCAAATTCTAGCTGCGGGGGCCGGCTAGAATTTCCGGTTCGTCTCTGTGTCTCATGCAGGGAACAAATCGAGCCCGCAAGGCTCCGTCAAGCAGACCCGCCCGCGGGGCCACCGGGTGGGGGTCGAGATCGGTTTTCCGGAGAACCTGGGGATCATGTCTGACCTGAGCATCAGTCTCGCAGCTCTTGCGCGCAGTCGCACGCAGCTTCCCGTCAACAGTTATTTCGACGCCGGCCTGTTCGCGCGCGAGATGGAGCTGATCTTTCAGCCCGGTCCGCGCTACCTCGGGCACGAACTCGCCGTGCCCGAGGTCGGCGATCATTTCGCGCTGCCCCAGGAGAGCGAAGGCCGGGCGCTCGTGCGTACCGCGAAGGCGGTGGAGCTCGTCTCCAACGTGTGCCGCCATCGGCAAGCGGTGATCCTGCGCGGCCGCGGTCGCACGGGGTCGAACATCGTTTGCCCCTTGCATCGTTGGACCTACGACCTGCACGGCCAGCTGATCGGCGCGCCGCACTTCGACCAGGATCCCTGCCTGAACCTGCGCAACTATCCGCTGCAGCGCTGGAACGGCTTGCTGTTCGAGGCCAACGGCTACGACGTGGCGGCTGACCTCGGCGCCCTGTCGTCGCGCGCGGAATTCGACTTCAGCGGCTTCGTCTTCGATCGCGCGGTGATGCACGAGTGCGACTACAACTGGAAGACCTTCATCGAGGTCTACCTGGAGGACTACCACGTCGGCCCGTTCCACCCCGGGCTGGGCCGCTTCGTCACCTGCGACGACCTGCGCTGGGAGTTCGGCACCAACCATTCGGTACAGACGGTGGGTGTGCGCGATGCGCTGTCGCGCGCCGGCTCACCGGCCTACCAGCGCTGGCACGACGCGGTGCTGCGCTTTCGCGGCGGCGAGCCGCCGCCGCAGGAAGGGGCCGCGCGCGAACTCGCCGATCCACGGCGGCGGATCCGACTTCGCCTTGCTGTCCTTGATCGGATCGAGGGTGAAGTAC
>CALMQI010000351.1 GCA_937871935.1 uncultured Burkholderiales bacterium | reverse complement strand
TGCCGGCCGCGATGTCGCGAAAGAGATGGCTGATCACACCCTGCGGCAGGTTCCAGCCCTCGATGCGGTTGTCGACCGCCAGCTTGCCCAGCGTGGGCACCAGGCCCCAGTGGCCGCCGATCACGCGCTGCACCAGCCCGTCGTGGCCCAGGTGGTTGAGGCCACGCGACTGGCCGTCACCCTGGCCGGCCGCATAGACCAGCCCCAGACCGCGCGGCGTGCCGCTGGCGACGAAGCGCCGCTCGAGCGCAACCGCCAGGTTCTCGGGGAAGCCGATGCCGACGAAGCCGCCGGTGGCGAGCATGTCGCCGTCGCGCAGCAGCGCCACCGCGTCGTCGGCGCTGACGATCTTGCCCTTGTCGGCCGCGCGCAGCGCGGCCATGCGCTCGTGCGCGTTCGAGTGCGTGCTCATGCGTCCCTCCTGGGCGGGCGCCCGCCCGCCTGCGGTGCAGGTGCCAGCCCGACGCTACAGCCGGGCACCCTCGAAGGTATTGCACTCGCGCGGGTTGCCACCGGTCAACCCGCGCTTGAACCAGTTGACGCGCTGCGCGCTGGTGCCATGGGTGAAGCTCTCGGGCACCACGGTGCCCTGCGACTTGCGCTGCAGCGCGTCGTCGCCGATCTGCGCCGCCGCATTGAGCGCCTCCTCGATGTCACCCTGCTCGAGGATCTGCCGCGAGCGCTGCGCATGGTGCGCCCACACGCCGGCGAAGCAGTCGGCCTGCAGTTCGAGCCGCACCGACAGTGCGTTGCCCTGCTCGGGGCTGCTGCGCTGGCGCAGGCTGTCCACCTTGTCGGTGATGCCCATCAGGTTCTGCACATGGTGGCCGACCTCGTGCGCGATCACGTAGGCCTGCGCAAAGTCGCCCGGCGCGCCGAGGCGGTTCTTCATCGTCTCGTAGAAGCCGAGGTCGATATAGACCTTCTGGTCACCCGGGCAGTAGAACGGCCCCATCGCCGCCTGGCCGGCGCCGCAGGCGGTGGACGTGGCGCCGCGAAAGAGCACCAGTTTCGGCTCACGATAACCACCGCCCTGCGCGCCGAACTGGGTCTTCCAGACGTCCTCGGTGTCGGCCAGCACGGTGGCCACGAAAGCGGCCATCTTGTCGTCGGCCGGCGGGCGCTGCGCCGGCGCCTGCTGGGCCATCGGCGCCTCGGGCAGGCCGCCGCCTTCGAGCGCGCCCAGGATGGTCAGCGGGTTGATGCCGAAGATCCAGCCGGCCACCAGGGCGACCACGATCGTGCCGACGCCGATGCCGCGGCCACCGCCGAGGCGAAACCCCCCACCACCGCTGCCGGGCCCTTCGCCGCGCCGGTCCTCGACGTTCTCGCTCTGCCGGTTGCCTTCCCACTTCATGGTCTCTGTCTCCCCTGGTGCTCCGGGCCGCCCGCCGCCGGGTGGACACGCAAGCGTACCCGCTCGCGAGCGAACCGGCGCAACGCCGCCATGCCGACCCGCGCGACGACAATCGGTGCCCTGGCCGCCGCAGGCACCGTCCGTGCCGGCGTCACCCTTGATCGTGCGAGGTCATCCCTTGACCGTGAAACGCCCGTCCGCCCGTGTCGCGACGCAGCGCCAGCGCTCGCTGTGGAACCAGCTGCACCGCTGGCTGGGCATCGGGCTGGGCGTCTGGTTCGTGCTGGTCGGCGCCACCGGCGCACTGCTGGTCTACCGCGAGACGGTGGACGCCTGGCTCAACCCGACGCTGCTGCGCGCAGGACATGCCGGCGATGGGACTACCGCACAGCTCGACGCCGCCACCATCGTCGAGATCGCCCAGCAGCTGCCCGAGCTGGGTCGCGTGGAGCGTGTCCGCCTGCCCGCCGGTGCGGGCGACGTCTACCGCCTGCAAGTACGCCCGCTGTCCAGCCGGGTGGAGTCCGGGCGCATGGAGGCACTGATTCACCCCGCCAGCGGCAGCCTGCTCGGCATGCGCAGCCTGGAGGCGATGAGCCTGAGGCCACCGGACCTGCTGCGCACGCTGTACGAGTTCCATCGCAATGTGCTGCTCGGCAACTGGGGCTCCAACATCGTCGGCGTGGCCGGTTTCCTGCTGTTGACCTCGGTCATCACCGGCGTCGTGATCGCCTGGCCGCGTCGGCGCCGTGCCTGGCGCCGGCTGGTGTGGGTCAACACCGGCGCCAGCGCAACGCGCATCGCCTTCGACCTGCACCGCAGCGGTGGCGTGCTGCTCGCGCTGCTGCTGCTGCTGTCCACGCTGACCGGCGCGACGCTGGTCTACCTGAACTACGTGCGCGACATCGTCGGCGTGTTCTCTCGCGTCGAGACCTTCCCGGTGTTGCCGTGGCGCACCACGGCCGACGGCGAACCGGTGCCGCTGTCGACCATGCTGAGTCAGGTGCAGCAAGCCTTTGCGGCGCACACGGTGACGGAGATCCACATCCCGCCGCGCGGCAACACGGGGTACCTTTTCTACCTGCGCGGCCGCGACGACGTGCACCGCCTGGGTGACACCATCGCCTGGGTGCACCCGATGACCGGCGAGATCCTGGTCGAGCGCAGTGACCGTACGCGCAGCGGCGGCGAGAACTTCATGCACTGGTTGTTCCCGCTGCACACCGGCAGCGCCTTCGGCCCCGGCGGCCTGCTCGCGATGTGCCTCACCGGTGCGATGCCGCTGCTGCTGGTGGTGACGGGGCTGTGGGTGTGGCTGCGCAAGCGGCGCGGCGAGCGCATCGGGCAGGCGCGGCGGGCGAGCCGCCGCGGCGGCGCACTGTCCTGAGAGTGCGCAAGTCGGCTCGCGGCCCCGTTGCTGCCGTTCGCGTGGGACCGCTTTTTGGACCGAGTACTGCGCATCGCGCCAGGCGGTTTGACGGTTCAACCCGCTCGGTACAGCCCGGCAAGGCTGTGGGCGGGCATGTCCTGGCGCGAATGGCCGGCGCCGAGAAG
>CALMQI010000350.1 GCA_937871935.1 uncultured Burkholderiales bacterium | reverse complement strand
CTGCGCCCCCGGAAGTACTCACCCTGAAGCACCAGGAATTCGTTGGCCAGGTTGCCATTCGGCGACCAGGTGTATTTCGCGTCGACGATGTAGACGTTGCTGACGCCGTTGAAGGTCAGGTCGCCATTTACCCGTTCGACGGCCTTGGCGCGCAGGTAGGACACCCCGGCCAGCCAGGACTGGGAAGCACCACTATCACCACCGATACGCGCAAACAGGGTTTGCGACCCGTTACCGCTGTTGGCCGATCCCGCTGCCGGGAATCCAGTGCCGCGAAACGCACCGGCGCCGATTTCGGCGTAGAGGTCCGTTGGTAACAGCAGTGACAGCTGCACGCCGTCGTCGGCGTAATTGCCACCGCCGAAGAACGCCCGGTAGGGCAGCGGGCGATCGACGAAGGCGTCCGCGTGGGCGTGGATCTCGTTGAGGTAGCCCAGTACCGGGAACATCCGCCCCGCCTTGAACTTGGCGCCGTAGGGTCCTGAGAGGAATTTACGCGCCTGATCGTCGAGCTGCTCGCCGACGCGTGCCACACGCTCGAGGCGGGCATGGTGCTCGTACGCCGTGAGCACCGCACCGAGATCGGGCCGGTCGACCTCCTCTGCACCGATGCCGAGGGCCGCTCGGTGGCCATCGAGATCAAGCGCCGCGGCGAGATCGACGGCGTGGAGCAGCTCGCCCGCTACCTCGAGTTCATGGACCGGGACCCCATGCTGCGGCCCGTGCGCGGCATGTTCGTCGCCCAGGTGATCAAGCCCCAGGCCAAGGCCCTCGCCGCCGAGCGCGTCGACCCGTTGCAGCGCCTCGGCCACGCTGAGCGCCTGGTTGTAGTCGCTCATCAGCTGCACGGTCTCGCCGATGGCGCGGCGCACCGCGTGCACGACCGCCACGTCGGCCTTCGCATCGGCATAACCGAGCCGCACCTTCACGGCGTGGAAACCGGGCGCGACGAGCTCCACCGCCTCGGCGGCCGCACGCGCGGCCCCGATCAGCCCCAAGCCGCAGCTGTTGTAGGCCGGCACGCGCCGCGGCGTGCCGCCGAGCAGGCGCACCAGCGGCTGACCTGCGGCGCGCGCCAGCGCGTCCCAGGCCGCCATGTCGATGCCGGCCATCGCCATGCCGGTGAGGCCCGAAGCACCGAGCAGCCGGAAGCTGCGCTGCAGCCGGGCATCGAGCGCGAGCGGGGCGACCACCTCGCCGGCGAGCAGCTCCGACAGGTTGCGCAGCAGCCGCACCACCGGCTCGAGCACCAGTGGCGTGTAGCAGAACAGGTAGGTGCGGCCGGTCACGCCCTCGTGGGTGTGCAGGTCGATCAACGCCAGCGGCGCCACGCCGACCGTGCCGCTGCTGGTCTGCAGCGGGATGCGCAGCGGCACCTGCACCGCCCGCACCTGCAACGCGCGCCATGTCAGCCGAGCCATCGATGTCATCGCCGCACCGCCCTTCATTCGCCGCCGAGGGCCGCAGTATCGGCGCGACGGCGCAGGGGCGCTACATCGACAACGAACCCTCGCGGAACTCGGTCTTGTCGAGCCACACGTTGATCAGCACCGCGCGGCCCTGGCGCTGCAGTTCGCGCGCGCGAGCCAGCGCCGGCCGCACCTCGCCCGGCTGCTTGACCAGCAGGCCGGCGGCACCGAAGCCGGCCACCACCTCGTGATAGGCGCTGCGCGCGAGCACCGTGGCCACGTCGTCGTGCAGCATCTTGACCTGCTCGCGGGCGATCTGGGTCCAGCCGGCGTCGTTGCCGACCACCGCGATCACCGGGATGCCCTGACGCACGAAGCTGTCGAACTCGGCCAGCCCCCAGCCGCAGGCCCCGTCCCCATAGATGATCCACACCGCGCGATCGGGTCGCGCCAGTGCGGCACCCAGCGCGAAGCCGGCGCCGACGCCGAGCGTGCCGAAGGCGCCGGGGTCGAGCCAGCTCAGCGGCCCGCGCGGATGCAGCACGTAGCTCGCGGTGGCGACGAAGTCGCCGCCGTCGGCGACGAACAACGCGTCGTCGCCGGCCTCGACCTCGAGAGCGCGAAAGAACATCAGCGGATTGACGAACTCGCCGCCCACCGCCGCCTGCACGTCGATCTCGCTTTCGCGGGCCTGGTCGCGCGCGCGCAGCGTGGCCAGCCAGCCGTCGCGGCGGCCGTCGGCCGGCGGCGCCGATGCGGCCAGACCCTCGATGAACAGGCCCGCGTCGCCGATCGCGGTGACGGTGGGCTTGCGGTTGAGCCGGGCATCGCGCGCGCTGCGGTTGGCGGCGATGAGCGTCGCGCTGCGTCGCACGTGGCGACCGTAGTCGAGCCGGAAGTCGCACGGCACGCCGGCCAGCAGCACGCAGTCGGCCTCGCGCAGCGCCTGCCGGCGCGCGTGGCGCATCTGCAGCGGGTGGTCGCGCCCGAGCAGGCCACGCGCCATGCCCGACAGATAGACCGGTACACCCAGACGCGCCACCGCGCGCGCCAGCGCGTCGGCCGCTTCGGCGCGCACCACCGCCTGGCTGCCGATGACCAGCAGCGGCCGCTCGGCACGGGCGAGCGCGGCAGTCGCCGCGCGCGTGGCGCTCTCGCCGGCGCGCGGCAGATACGTCGTCTGCACGCTCGGCACCGCGCTGTCGGCGCTGCCGGCGAACATGCGTCGGGCGTGACGATTCAGGTACCAGCGCAATGCCCGGTCGGGTAGCGAGGTGCCCTGGCCCGCGGCCTCGGCATACCACTGGCGGATCGACGCCTCGTCGTACAGCAGGTCGACCGGGCATTCGATGAACACCGGCCCCGGCACGCCCGAGCGCGCCAGCGCGAAAGCATCGGCCACCGTGGGGCCGAGGTCGCGCACGCGGCGCATCTTGAAGAAGCGCTTGACGTGCGGCTCGACCAACGGACGCTGGTCGATGTCCTGCAGCGCACCGCGGCCCTGCAGCGCGGTCGGCGCCGCGCCACCGAGCAGGATGACCGGGCTCTGCGCCAGCTGCGCGTTCTTCAGCGCGGTGATGGTGTTGGTGATGCCGGGCCCGGCCGTCACCGCGGCCACGCCCGGCAGCCCGGTGAGCCGCGCGGTGGCATCGGCTGCGAACACGGCCGTGACCTCGTCGCGCACGTCGACCACGCGGATGCCACGCGCCTTGGCGGCGCTCAGGATCGGCGAGATGTGGCCGCCGCACAGCGTGAACAGGCGCTGCACGCCGTGCGCCTGCAGCGCCTGGGCGATGCGGTCGCCACCGTGCTGCGGGGCGGTGGAGACAGGGCTGGTCATGTGCTCCACCGCGCCTGGCGCGACTCGCCATCTATGGAACGTCGGCCTGCCACGACAGCCTGCCTGCGGCCCGTTGCTGCCGTTCGCGAACAACCGCTTGGCGTACTGCGCATCGCGCCAGGCGGTACCCGCCCGAGGCTCATACTGTGTCGGTCCTCGCCTGCGGCGAGGACTGCGCTGCGATGCTCGCG
>CALMQI010000349.1 GCA_937871935.1 uncultured Burkholderiales bacterium | reverse complement strand
GCTTGCAGCTCGATTTCGATCCCTTCGAGGGACCGGGTCATGGGGATTAGGCATGCCAACGGCGAGGCCTCGTCGGCGCCCGCGATCTCGTCGAGCTTGGCCAACGCGTCGTCCGCCGGCGGCGCCAGAGCGCCTTGCCGCACGGGAGCCACCCGCACGTGAGACGTGGCGCGCACGCCGGCGCCGCCGCACTCCGCCTTGATGGGCAGCCCGAAGGCACGGATCAGCTCCATCAGATGGAAGCCAGGGGCCGCCAGAGGCTGGAACCAACGGCCGTTGGCGAGCCGCACGTCGAGCTCGAGAAACGGCTCGCGGGCGTCCGGCTCGATGTTGGAGGGGGTTGTCGTCGGCATCGCATTCTCCGTTCGAGGATGCGAGTCATCATATAGAAAATTATGCTATTCTTGCTCTTAAAATATAATTAAAATAGAAAATCATTCCAGACACTGATAGGATGGGAATTCCATCTCTCTTATCCAGGCCTCGAGGCACATAGTCCCGCCTTCGGCTGCACCGTGAGAACGCCGTTCCACCCCGCCGCTGCCATCCTGAGGCGGCCGAAGCCTGACGACATGCCCCAAGCGGAATCTGGCGAGTTCCCTGATCACAGCTGGCCGCAATCAGGCCTCCGCGCACGTGGGGCTGCCGGGGACCATGATCGCACTTGCCGCCAAAGCCGCCGCAGGTCTGGAGGCGGTAGATGAACTGGGACTCCACCTGGACGGCGCTCCGCTCGAGGTCGGAGGCCGAGGGGCCATCGGCCGCCACGGCGGCCACGGCAGCGGCGCCGCCCGCGCCAGTGCTCGCGACGGCGAGTGCGGCCGAGGGTGACCCCGGCATGCCGGTCACGCTGGGTGGCAGCCACTTCGGCGATGCGCCGGGCGAGGTGCGCTTCATCGTCGGCAACGGCCGTGACGTCGCGGCGCCCGTCACGTTCTGGAGCACATCGCAGGTGGTCACCGAAGTGCCGTATGCCGATGGCATCCCGGTCTACGACGGACATGTCTACGTCAAGCGCGGCGACGGCACGAAGTCGGCGCTGAGGGCGTTTCGCTTCCTGCCGCTGTACGACGTGACCGAGCTGTCGCAGTCGAGCCGCGACTGGTTCCTGGCACCCAGCATCGTCAACGTCGATGCCGCCAGCTCGGCCCGCACGGGGCAGCCGACGCACAGCGGGGGCATGTTCTGGGGATTCACCGGCAACGACAAGTTCTACATGAACTCGCAGCTGCGCAACGGCTGGGTCGTCAGCGCCGCACGGCTGGGGGGCGTGTACTCGGCGCGACCGGGCTACAGCGGAGCCTACCTGGTCGATTCACGAGCGGGAACGACGTCGCCTTACGCCGAAGTGCGCTGGTGGGTCGACGCCGCGGTCGGCATCGGCGGCTCCAACGAGGTGTCGTACTCGGTTCGCATCGAGGTCAAGCGCCCGAAGAAGCTGCCATGCGGCGGCGCCGATCCCTGTCCGGTTCTTTGACTGCCCATCGCACTGCACACAAGCCACTTTCCAACTCCTCGGGAGAACCCGATGAAGCCTCACCTGTTCCATCGCCGGCCATGCCTCGGCGGCATCGGCCTGGCCCTCACCCTGGTCGGCCAGATCGCATTGGCCGGCCCCGGCACGCAGACCGAAGACGACGTCTACGTCGGCAACAAGCGCCAGGCGCAGCGTTCGACCACAGCGGCCGGCACCGGCGCGACCACGCCCGCGCCGGCCAAGGCGACGACGAGCGCGACGCCGAAGGCCCTGCTGCCCGGCACGGTCGCCGCGCCCAAGCCGCCGATCGGTGTCGGCGCAATGGCGCGGCCGGTGCAGGGTGCCACGCCGCCGGGAACCGCGGCGCCGCAGCCGCGGCCCACCGCCGGCGTGTCGCCCAACACAGGCGCGTTGGTGACCAAGAAGACCACGCTCAGTGGCGGCGCCGATGATGACCTGGAGGACCTCGAAGTCGAACGCCGCACGGTGCAGGGCGTGAAGACGCCGACCACGACCGCGCCGCAAATCCGGCCCGGCGCGGGGACGTCGCCCCACACCGGCCGCAGCGCGGCCCCGGTGCCCGGCGTGCTGCCGGGCAAGCCATGAAGGTGGCTCGCGCCAGCATCGCCACCCGCGCGGCCCGGATGGCCGTCGCTTCGCTCGCGCTCCTGCTGGTGGTGGCCTGCGACAAGGGCAGCGGCGCCGTCGCGCCTGCGCAGACTGCAGCGGCTGCCTCGGCCGCGTCGGTGCCCACGCGCGCCGCCGCTTCGAGCGGACACCCGGCCGCCGCGCTGGCGGGCACCTGGCGCCAGCTCTGCCAGCCCTATCTGCCGGGTGATGGTGCGTCCGACATCACCTACACGATCACGCTCGAGGGCGTCGACGCGCTGCAGCTGGCCGGCGTCGCCAAGGACTACAAGAATACCTCGTGCGCCGGCGCCGGCACCGTCATCGCGACACCGCAGTTCACGCAGAAGGTGGTGGGCAGCACCACGCTGGCCGGGTTGCCGGCCTTGCGCCTGGTCGACGACGGGGCCGTCGAGCCCATGCCTGCCAACGCCAAGTCCGTCGTCGCTATCGACCAGGGCCGCCTGCGCTTCGGCGCTGCCGGCGGCGCGCGCGACGGTGAAGGTTATCCGGCCACCCTCGAAGCACCCGCCGACGCCTACGTCAGGCGAACACCCAGCGAGTGAAGGACAACCATGCACCCGATCGCACCCCGACATCTTCTTTGCGCCGCCCTGCTGTGCCTGGCGACGCTGACGCAGGCCCAGGTGACGCCACCGATGCGCGCCGACGTCAAGCTCAACGGCAACGACGCCGGCGGACGCAGCCACGGCACGCTGGCGACCTGCCACGATCTGTGCAAGTCGACGCCGGGATGCAGCGGTTTCAGCTTCGCCGCCCCGGTGGCGGGCTCCAAGCCGCTGTGCTGGCTGTTCAGCGGCAGCCTGACCGAGGCGGCGCGAGCCGGCGTGGTGTCGTGCCGCATGCCCTGCACACCGGCGCCGCGCGCCAGTGTGCTGCCGCAGCGCCTGCCGGTCGCCAAACTGCGCGACCCTGCAGCGCCCACGCTGTCGGTGCCGGCACGACTGATGCCGCCGCCACCTGCGCCTGCGTCGGCACCCAAGTCAGAGCCCAAGCGATAGCCATGCGATTCAGGCGTTTCCTGCCTGCCTGCGCCGCTGTTCCGGCACTGGCCCTCGCGCAGGTGCAGTCGTTCGACGTCTACACCTACGAAGCGCCGGCCGGCTACACGATCAAGGTCGGCAGCGAGAACACCGAGCTGGCCAAGATCGACCCGGCCAAACGGTCCTACTGCCAGATCGGCCTGTACCGCGCGCAGAAGTCGCTCGGCACGCCGCAGCTGGATCTGGAGCACGAATGGAAGTACGCCTTCGCGGCGCCGCGTCGTGTGACCTCGATGTCGGACGCGCGCGCGCTGCCGCTGCCACTGGCACCGGGCAGCATCATGCGCGGCGCCCAGACCGTGGACAGCAGGGGCAACCGGGCGGTGAGCGCGCTGTTCGTGATTCGCGGCGCGCAGCGCTACGTCGGCGTGGTCTTCAATGCGTCCGACGACCAGGCCTTTCAGGCCTGCCAGGAAGATGTCACCACGGTCGTGGTCGGGCTGCGCATGGCCGAGGCCGCAGCGCCGGCACCGACGTCGGGCGCCGCGCCGCCCGTCTTCGCGGTGAGTGGCGGCTCGCCGGCTGGCGTCTGGGAGCGGACCGCTGCCAGCGGTCCGTCGATGACCTACAACGCGTTCACGAAGCAGTGGCAGACCAACTTCGCGTTGGCCCAGTTTCGCAGCGCGCGGCGATTCCGCATCGAGGGCAGCGGACAGTATGTCTACGAACTGGACCATGAAGACTACAACCGCAGCGAGCGTTCGCTGGTGATCGAACGCGGCACCTATACGGTCGCTGACGGCGTGATCCGGTTCCAGCCGAAGCAGGCGCAGGAGGGCAGGGCACCGCGCGGGCAGCCGGTGCCCCTTGTCAGTCGCGCAACGGCGGCGCCCTATGCGCGGCGTTACTCGATCGGCGAGCACCCGAGCCACCAGGACAGCCCCGGTCTGCAGCTACTGGGCGAGGACGGATCCTGGGAGACGTTCCGTGCGCTGCGCTAACGAGCAGCCGAGCCATAACGCCGCCATAACGCTCGTCTGCCGAGACTGCTCGGCATACGGCCAACCGCGCCGGGCCAACGTGGACACGAACGATGAGCACGCGAGACCTCGGACACAGCGCCCTGCGCCAGTGGGTGGCAGCGATCGCGGCCTGCGTCGTCGTGGCCGGCGGTGCCTGGGCGCAACCGACATCGACCGGCACCGTCGCGCCGCCGGCCCGCCTGGATATGGCGCTGCGCGGCAGTGTGCTGGCGGCCCGCAGCGTTGCCGACCCTGGCGCCTGCCAGGCCGCATGCAAGGCCACATCCGGTTGCGCGGGTTATAGCTTCGATCGCAACGCCAAGGCCAGTTGCAGCCTGCTCGGCGGCGCCTTGACCGACATCGTGGCCAAGGGCGCGGTGTCGTGCCGCATGCCGTGTGAGCCTGCTGTGCGGGCAAGCACGCTGACGCAGCGTCAGCCGGTCACCGTGCTGCGCCCGCCGCCGCCGACCACGCTGTTGCCGAACAGGCCGGCGAGCCTGCCGCCCCGCGCTGCCGCGCTGCCGCTGCAACCGGCACCCGCGGCGCCTGTGGCCGGCGCGGGTACCGCCAGTACTCAAGCGGCCAGCTTCGGTACGGGTACGACCGCCAGCACGAATCTGCCACCCTGCGTGCCGGGCCGCGTGGCCGTCGCCGGCAGTTGCAGCAACGCTGCCGTCGCAGTGACGCCAGCACCCGCCGACGTCACGGTCACGCTGGTGCCGATCAACGACAACACGATTGCCTCCAGCGGGCTCAATGCGGTCTACGAGAACTCGGTCTATCCACACAAATACTGGTTCGCGACGACGCCAGGCATCGGGATGGGCTGCGACCAGTTGTTCGTGGCCCTCTCGGGCGCCCAGTACCTCAGCTGTGCCAGAGGGCTGATCAAGTTCAACCTGGCAACGCTCGCCGGCAAGACCATTCTGGGCGCCACCCTGAGCCTGACCACGTCCGCGCATGGCGTGGGCAGCTACAAGGACCCGTGGTACGTGGCCGCGAGTGCGTCCGCATGGTCCGGTACGGCCGTCACCTGGATCAACTACGGCGACTTGACCTACACCCCCTCGATCAGCATCCAGAACGCGCCGACGGCTGCGGGACAGGTCTTCAATCTGGACCAGACGGCCACGGTGCGCAACTGGCTGTCCGGTGCCTACGCCAACAACGGCTTTGCCATGGCTCTGCAGCAGGAGCAACTGCGCCACTGCGGTTGCGTTTCGCTCGACCACTTCGAGTTTCACAGCAGTGAAGACGCTGGGGGTCGCGGCCCCAAGTTGATCGTCACCTATCGATGACCGGTCGACGCGCAGCGCTGACAGCACGCTAACGCTCTCCTAACGCTCGCCTCGTGACACTGCACGCACACATTCCCCGCAGCTGGCATTTGCCGCGGCGCGCCAAGCCCCGCCATCAACTGACAACGAAGGAAACCGACACCATGGCAGCTCGATGGATCACCCGCCTGGCGGCTTTGTTGCTGAGCGCCGCTTCGGCCACCGCCGCCTGGGGTCAACCCGTGCCGGTGGCGCCCGTCACGCCGCCTGCGCGCGTGGACATCGCGCTGCGCGGCCAGGTGCTGGCCGGCATGCAGGTGGGCAGCCAGCCGGCCTGCCAGGCCGAGTGCAAGCGAATCAGCGGTTGCACCGGCTACAACCTCGCGACGGGCAGCGTGCGTCCGCCGAAGCCGATGCCCGGCATGCCGCTGACGCCTGCCGCGGCCAACTGCACGCTGCTCACCGGCACACTCACCGACGCGCCCGTGCAGGGCGTCATCTCCTGTCGCATGCCTTGTACCGCCACCGGCTCGGCCGGCGTGGCCGGTCGCGTGCCCGTGTCGTCCGGGCAGCCCGGCGCGCAGAGCGGCGCGATCCTCAGGCCGCCCAAGGGCGCGCTCGTGCCGGCCACGCCAGCGCCGGCGGCGCCGGTGGCAGGAACCGTCCTGCCCGTCGTGCCGCCGTTGGTGATGGGCGGCACCTATACACCGCCGCCCGCGGCAGTGCCTGCACCGGCCCCGGTACCCCGGCCCACGCCCGTCACGCGCTCGGGCGTCAGCGGCTACGAGGTGGTGCTCGGCCCGGAGATCACGCTCGCGCCGCTGGCCAGCGCGACGGCCACCGCGTTGTGCGCGAGCGGCAAGGTTGCGCTCAGCGCGGGCTACCGGATGCTGGCCGGCGGCGACGCGAGCTTCGGCCTGGAAGTGCGCGGCCTGATGCCCGACGGCCGCGAGGCGCGCGTGCTGATGCGCAATGCCAACGTCTTCGAGCAGGCCCGGGTGCGCGCGCTGGCGGTGTGCGTGAATGCCATCGCCGGTTTGCGCGCGGTGGACGGCGAAACCACCGCCGGCAGCATCAGCGTCGGCAATGCAAGCATGGCTTGCGCCGCCGGGGAGCGTGTGGTCGGCGGCGGCGCCATGGGTACGCTGAACTCGCTGTTCGGTGTCAATGCCCCGGCCGGCGGTGCGAGCGACGGTGGCTGGCGGGTGAAGATGGCGTCATCGACCGCGGCACCCGCGATACGCGTCAGCGCCAGCACGCGCGCGCTGTGCGCCCCCGAGGCCGGCGCAGACGGCTGGGAGATCGTGCGCAGCGCATCGCAGTCGTTGGGCGCGCACTCGCAGGCCACGCTCGCGCTGTCTTGTCCGGACGGCAAGGCCCTGCTCGCGGCCGGCCTGACGCAGGGCTCGCGCAACCTGCTGGACATGGTGAGCAACATCCTGCAGCCGCAGGACAACACGCTGGCCTGGCAGGCCCATGTGCACAACCGCAACACGATCAATGGCCGCGGCAATGTGGACGTCTCGCTGGCCGCGGTCTGCGTGCGCCGGCAATGACCGCATCGTTTCGTTCGTCGATGAAGGAGAACCGCATGTTGAAGATCGCGTCGCTGCCGGCGTTGTGCCTGCTGGCATTCATGCTGCTGTTTGCCACCGGCGTGCGGGCCGATGCCTGCGGCGCTGCCGGCCAGCGCGCCTGCAACATCAATGAGCGGATCCCAAGCTGCGACGTCAACCTGGTCGAAGGCGGCGGCACTTGCGTGCGGCCCAGCTGCGGGGCCGAGGGTCAGAAGCTGTGCACCGTCCTCCAGCGCACGACATTCAACTGGATCCTGATGGCGCCGCTGCCGGTGCCGCAGCCCTGCGACATCAACCTGAGAGACGTCGGCGGCCTGTGCAAGCAGCCGGCGAACTGTGGTCGCGAGGGCCAGCCGGAGTGTGGTGTGCTGGAGCGCATTCCCAGTTGCGACCTCAACCTCGTCGCGCGCGGTGGCCGCTGCACGCATCCGCCCTTGTGCGGCCGCCTCGGGGAGCAGCCCTGCCCCATAGGCATGCGTGGGCCGGCGCTGATGTGCGACGCCAACCTCGTGGCGAGTCTCAATCAGTGCGTGGCGGCGGGCTTCGTTGACGCCCCAGTCGACACCGCGGCAGCCGCGACAGGCCAGGCGCCTGGCTCGCAAACCCCATCGGGGGCCGGCAAGTCGCGGCCGGCACCCGCGCTGAGGCTCGCCCCACCGGTGCCCGCACCGGCCGTGACCGCGCCTGTCGGGACCGGTGCCATGGAAGCCGACACCGACCGCATGGGCAACGATGTGTACGGTTTCGCGCTGACGAACGCCGATCCGGCTGCCTGCCAGAGCGCCTGTGCGGTGAACGCGCAGTGCATGGCCTGGACCTTCGTGAAGGCTGGCATCAAGGGTCCGGCGGCGCAGTGTTATCTGAAGAACGCCGCACCCGCGCCCACGCGCAACAGCTGTTGCGTGTCGGGCGCGAAGGCCAAGCCGAAGTCCCTGCTGGGATCGATGCGCTGAAGTGAAGCCCCCACGCTCCCTTTGGTCGCTGCCCCCCGAGGGGGCCCTTGCGGCGGACCGGCAAAGCCGGATCCGCGCAAGACCTTGGCCGGGGCGGCTTCGAATCGATCACAACTACCACCACCCGATCGCAACGGAGATCGCCATGCGAGAGCTTGCCCAACGACTGCGGCGTCATATCGCCATCGCCGCCGTCGCCACCCTGTGCGTTGCTGTCGCCGGCGCCGCGCACGCGCAGAGCAACGCGCGTGTGGACGACTCGGCCTCCAGCAAGGAGCTCGCGCGCGTCAAGCGCGCACCCGGCGTGAGAACCACTGTGGCGATCTACGAGCTGCGCAGCGCCGTGCCCGAGGTGCAGGTGCCCGCGGCGCAGGAGATGTTCGTCACCGCGCTGATCAAGTCGGGCGCGTTCGCGGTGGCCGAACGCCAGCGCCTCAACGAAGGCCTGATGCGCGAGCGCCAGCTCAACAGCGCCGGCATCACCGCCGGCCCGGCCGCCGGGCAGGTGGCCGCGGCGCGTTACGTGTTCGAGGTCGTCGTGTCCGAGGCCAACCGCGGCGCCGGCGAGAGCGCGCAGAGCGTCAACATCGGCGGCATGTCGGTCGGCGGCGGCAAGAGCGCCGACGCGATCGGACTGGACGTGCGCATCGTCGACGTGCAGTCGGGTCTGGTGGTCGATGCGGTCAACGTGGTCAAGACCATCGAAGCCAGGACCAGCAGTGTCAGCGGCGTGGGCAATCTGCTGGGTTCGCTGCGCGGCCTGTCGGGCAAGACGATGCCGATCAATGTCGACGGCGAAAGCCGCTCCAGCCGCAAGGAGGGCGTCGACCGCGCGCTGCGTGCCTGCATCGAGGTGGCGGTGGCCGAACTCGCGCGCCGGCTCGCCGCCGATTGACGCGATCGTGCAACGCCGACACTTCATCATCGCCGGGTCGTGCGGCATCGGTGCGGCCGGTACCGACGCGGCGACTGCGCTGGGTGCCGACGCGGCGGTGTGGGTCACGCCGGACGGTGGCGCGCAGTTGCTGCGTCGCTTCACGCCGGCGGGCGGCGCGCTGCAGCGCCAGGCCG
>CALMQI010000348.1 GCA_937871935.1 uncultured Burkholderiales bacterium | reverse complement strand
TGATGATGAGCGCGACCGAGGCCTTCGAGACGCCCAGACCGCGCTTCGGCGTGCGCATGGTCGGCGCCGAGCCGCCACGGCTGACGCCGGGACGCTCGCGGGTGCTCGAGGTCGCAGCCGATGGCGCCATCCGCACCAAGGCACAACTGGCAGCCGAAGCCAACGCCTCGACCGCCGTGATCGACGGGCTCGTGGCCGCCGGGACCCTCGTGCAGGTCGAGTTGCCCGAGAAGCGGTTGCCCATTCCCAATCCGGCGCACACGAAGGTCACGTTCAACGACCAGCAGGCGCAGGCCGTGCACATGTTGCAGGCGGCGATCGACGGTGGCGTTTTTTCCGTTTCCCTCCTCGATGGCGTCACCGGCTCCGGCAAGACCGAGGTTTATTTCGAGGCGATCGCGCGCGCGCTCGAGCGCCATCCGGACGCGCAGGTGCTCGTCATGCTGCCCGAGATCGCACTGACCGGCCAGTTCATCGAGCGCTTCGAGAGACGCTTCGGCGTCAAGCCTGTCGAATGGCATTCGGCGGTGTCGCCCGTCGATCGCGGGCGCATCTGGAAGGCGGTGGCGACGGGGGACGCCAGGGTCGTCGTCGGAGCGCGGTCGGCGCTGTTCCTCCCCTATCAGGACCTCGGCCTGATCGTCGTCGACTACCTTCAGTTGATGAGCGGGAGCGGCAGCAGCAGCGACGAAAACCGCGCCACCGTGATCGGCGAGATCTCACGTGGCCTGAAGTCTCTCGCCAAGGAACTCAAGTGCCCGGTGATGGCGCTGTCGCAGCTCAATCGCAGCGTCGAGTCGCGCACCGACAAGCGGCCGATGATGAGCGACCTGCGCGAATCAGGTGCGATCGAACAGGACGCCGACGTCATCATGTTCATCTACCGCGACGACTACTACAACAAGGAAAGCAAGGAGCCGGGCGTGGCCGAGATCATCATCGGCAAGCAGCGCAACGGCCCCGTGGGCACGCTGAAGCTCACCTTCCTGAAGCCGTTGACGCGTTTCGACAACATGGCCTCCGGCGGCGACAGCGGCGACTACTGAGCGCCCGCCCGAATAGGCCCGTGCTTGACGGGCATCTGCATACTGTATAAATTGACAGTATGCAGCATATCGCCACGCCCACTGCCACGGCGCCCCAGGCCGCCACGCTGGTCTACGCGCCGCTCAAGGGCCGTGGCACGGTCTGGGCGCTCGAGCACCGATTCACCCGCGACCACACCGAGTCGTTCGACGACGGCTGGGGCACGCTGGAGCAGGCCGCGCGCGAAGAGCTCCTGCCGCCGCAGACTCAGGTGCTGGAGGAGCAGGTCAAGTCCATCCTGGCCGGCAACGATTCGCCCGACATCGGCTTCGACCTGTCGATCAACCCCTACCGTGGCTGCGAACACGGCTGCATCTACTGCTATGCGCGGCCGACGCACAGCTACCTCAATCTGTCGCCCGGCGTCGACTTCGAGACCAAGATCATCGCCAAGGTCAACGCCGCGCAACGCCTGCGCGAGGCGTTCGCGCGGCCGAGCTACGTGCCGCTGTCACTGAACATCGGCTCGGCGACCGACGCCTACCAACCGGTTGAGCGGCGACTCAGGATCACCCGCTCGGTGCTCGAGGTGATGCACGAGTGCTCGCACGCTTTCTCGGTCATCACCAAGTCGGCCGGCATCGAGCGTGATCTCGACCTGATCGCGCCGATGGCCGAGCGGCGTCTCGCCGCCGCCTACGTCTCGATCACGACACTCGACCCGCACCTGGCGCGCGTGATGGAGCCGCGCGCCGCGTCGCCGCAGCGTCGGCTCGACACCATCCGCGCGCTGGCCAATGCCGGCGTGCCGGTCGGTGTGAGCGTGTCGCCAGTGGTGCCGTTCCTCAATCTGCACGAGCTCGAGCGCATCCTCGAGGCGGCACAGGAAGCCGGCGCCACGCGGGCCTTCAGCATCGTGCTGCGGCTGCCGTGGGAGGTGAGCCCGCTGTTCCAGCAATGGCTGCAGCAGCACTTTCCCGACCGCGCGGCACGGGTGATGGCGCGCGTGCGCGAGATGCGCGGCGGCAAGGACAACGATGCCCGCTTCGGCACCCGCATGACCGGCACCGGCGTGTGGGCGCAGTTGATCCGTCAGCGCTTCGACAAGGCGGTGGCGCGGCTCGGGCTGGACCGCCAGCGCATCGAGCTCGATCTCACGCAGTTCCGCCGTCCAGCGGCTCAGCCGGGTCAGGGCTCGTTGTTCTAGGCGGCAGCGCGATTGCGCAGCGTGGAAGCTGACGGCCGCGCGTTCGAGCGCTGTCGTTACTTGAACAGGTCCTTCACACGGTCGGTCCAGCTCTTCGCGTTGGGCGAATGCCGGTCGCCGCTCTTGCGGAACGACTCGTCGAGATCGCGCATCAGCTTGCGCTGGTGCTCGGTCATGCGCACCGGCGTCTCCACCGTGATGTGGCAGTACAGGTCGCCCGGGTAGCTCGAACGGATGCCCTTGACGCCCTTGCCGCGCAGGCGGAAGGTCTTGCCGTGCTGCGTGCCCTCGGGCAGCTCGATCTCGGCGCGCCCCGACAGCGTAGGCACCTCGATGCCTCCGCCCAGCGAGGCCAGCGTCATCGTCACCGGCACCGTGCAATGCAGGTCGTCACCGTCGCGCTCGAAGATGTCGTGCTGCTTGATGCGGATCTCGATGTACAGGTCGCCGGCCGGCCCACCATTGGTGCCCGGCTCGCCATTGCCGGCCGACCGGATGCGCATGCCTTCGTTGATGCCGGCAGGGATCTTGACTTCCAGCGTCTTCTGCTTCTTGATCTTGCCGGCGCCGCTGCAGGTGACACAGGGCTCGGGAATGATCTTGCCGCTGCCGTGGCAATGCGGGCAGGTCTGCTGGATGCTGAAGAAACCCTGGCGCAAATGCACCGTGCCGCTGCCGTTGCAGGTGCCGCAGGTCTTGGCACTGGTGCCGGGCTTGGCGCCGGTGCCCCGGCAGGTGTCGCAGATGTCCCAGCTCGGGATGCGGATCTGCGTGTCCTTGCCGTGGGCGGCCTCCTCGAGCGTGATCTCCATCGCGTAAGAGAGGTCCGAGCCGCGGTACACCTGCTGCCCGCCGGCGCCGCGGCCGAGCTCGTACGCGCCGACGCTGTCGGTGCCGTCACCGTCGCTGTTCGCCGGGCTGCCGAACTCCTCGGAGCTGCTGTCGTCACCACCACAGCCGGCGGCGACCAGCGCCTCGATCGGCTCGCACTCGGCCCAGTCGCCGGCGAGCGCGAGGTCGATAGCGTTCAGGAGTTCGGCGTGAGTGAGCGCCATCGCGTCCATCCGTTCGATCTGAGCTGGCAGGCGGGACACGTGCCGCAGCCATAGCCCCACGGGTGGCGGTGCGTGCGATCGCCCGCGTAGCAGGTGTGCGTCTCCTCGACGATCATGTCGACGAGCCCGTCCCCGCCCAGGTCATGCGCAAGGCCCCACGTCTGCGCCTTCGTCAGCCTCATAAGCGGGGTTTCCACCATGAGCGGCGCCTCCAGGCCCAGCTGGAGCGCCCGCTCCATGGCATCGAGCGTCTCGCGGCGACAGTCGGGGTAGCCAGAATAGTCCGTCTCGCACATGCCGCCCACGAGCGTGGTCATGCTGCGCCGGTACGCTAGGGCGGCAGCGACCGTTAAGAACACCAGATTGCGCGCGGGCACGAATGTCGACGGAAGGCCGCTCTCGGCCATCTCGATCGCGCAATCCGCTGTCAGCGCGCTTTCTGCGATCACACCGTATCCGGACAGATCGACGACGTGATCGCCGCCAAGGGTGCAGCCCGCCGATGCCGCTCCGATCTTGTCTCGGAGCACCGGGCCGCCCACACCGATGTTGGTGTTCTTGTAGC
>CALMQI010000347.1 GCA_937871935.1 uncultured Burkholderiales bacterium | reverse complement strand
CCTCGGACGGGTTCACATGCGCCCTGGGGTGGTGTCAGCGCGTACCCAGATCCGTGTCGCGGCCCTGCTGGATCGGATCGACCTCGGCGCGATGCTCCGGGCGACGGGCGCGATCCCGTACGCCGAGGCGCTCGAGATCACGCGCCGGACCGCCGAGGCGCTCCACGCCGTCACCACGTCGCCGGCCGGCGGGTACACCTCCACCGCCTCGGCCATCGGGTAACCGCACTGCGCCTTGATGTCCTGCAGTTCATCCCAGGTCAGGTTGTCATTCCAGCGGTCGCCGGTCAGCGTGGTCCGGTTCACGCTCAGCCGCACGCATGCCGGCGCAGGCGCGTCGAACTCTTGCACCAGGTAGTCCCGAGCGCGCCACACGCGCCGCTGTGGCCCGTCCGGGTTCGGCCACTCGTGGCGCGGTATCAGCCGCAGCTCGCGCGGCATCTTCGCGTTCGTCCGTTCTAGTTCGCGGCGCTGTGCCCGTGTCGTGACAATGCTCATTCCTGTTCCTCTCGGTGAGGCCGAACAAGCGGTTCGAGCGGGCGGCCTTCGGCCGCGCGCTCAACCGCAACGTTGGGCCTCGCCCCCACGGCGACGATGTAACCCCCGTCGCCACGGTCTGCCACTCCGCACGGCACCGTGGTTCGCACGGTCAGGAATCCGCCTTCCATCGTCGTCTCAGTTGGCGCACCGGCCGCGATGCACAAGGCCAGCTTCTCGCCTTCGGTCAGGTCGGCGGCTGGCGTGCCCTTGCGTGGCGGCGTCGTGAACCGGCGCATTGCTTCGCGCATCGGGTCCGCGCACACCGTGCCTGCGTCCACCGCGAGGCCCAACCCCTCGCTCAAGCGGAGAGCCGCCGGCAGCAGTGTGGTGTCTTCAGGCTTGGTCATGGGGCGTCTCCCGCTTAGCTCGAACGTTCGGCCTCAGCGCGGGGCGCTCGCCCTGTTTGGCTCCGGTCGCGGGCCGCCGGTGTTCTTCGGCCCCATCTTCAGCGCGCCAGCCTTCACTAGCTCTAACATCGGTTCATCGAAGGTTTGGCCGTCAGGCACCTTGCCATCTTTGCCAACATTCGGCTGCAACGTCAGCCGCGCGCAGCCGCTGATCCAGTCGGTGCGTGCCACGCAGATGCCCTCAAACCCCGTCACTTTGTCGCGGGCCTTGTCGCCAAGTTGAATTGCCATTTCGCTCTCCGGTTGTGCCCATGCGGGCGGTTGTTGCTTCGGCCACCAGTGAGGCCGAACCCTTCATCCCAGCGGACCGGAGTACCGGCCGCTGAATTCAAACGTTAGGCCACATAAGCGAGCCACCACAACCGCCAATACCGGCGGCTCAGGAAGCGGCCCCAGCCCAGCACCTCGGCGTTCATGCGCATCCGCACTTTGGCGGCCTCGCGCATGTTCGTTGGCTCTAGCTTTGCAAGCGCTGCGCCGTACATCTCAAAAGCGCGGCGCGCCTCGTCCAAGCTCATCCCAGTACCGCGCACGCGCGGCAGGTCGCTGGCAGTTACGTGCTCTTCTGGTTTCATGTGGCCTAGCTCCTCGGTTAACGGCGCCCCGCCCCGGCGGGCCGCCTTGTGCGCATCTTCCTACGTCCGCGGCGCCGGGTCGAGCGCGTTACCTCGAACGTCAAGCGCAAGCCCCCATGAACATCGGCACCTCGCCAAGCCCAATGCGGATTTGCTCAATCAGTTCCGCAGCCGCCCCAGCGTGCGTGCGATCCGGCCGCACCAGCTCATAGAAAAAGCTGAGCTTGCCGCCCGGCGTGCGGTATTTCAGGCGCGCTGTCATCGCCCAGGCGCTGCCGCCGTGGAAAACCGGGATGCCAATGCCGAAGCGTTCGAACATCTGCATGGTTTCGGTGGTCTGCTTGTCGGCGTCGGTCACGTAGGTCAGGCGCACGCCGCCGCTTTGCAGCCGAACGCTGCTCTTGAGCGTGCGCTCTTCGTTGGCCACGAAGTCGGTGGCCATGGCGTGCATCTGCAGGCTGGTGGGCATGCTCTGCGAATCGCTGGTGATGTCGTCTTCGTGCTCTTGCAGGAATTCGGCGAATGCGACCTGCGCCATGGGCGTGGCGTGCTTGCCTTTCCACGCCTTCCACTCGGCAGACATGTCGGGCGTGAACTGCGCTCGGTGCGCGCGCCAGCCGGCGGCGTCTGGGCCGTGCTCGTCGATGACGGCCGTGAACGACAGTGCGAAGGTCTGCGGGTCGAAGCTGCACCAGGCGGCGGTGCTGTCGATGGCGTGCCGTTTGACGTAGGCCAGAAAGCTGGCCGCGTCTGAAAATGTGGCGAGGGCCATCGCGCGGCGTGGGTTGTCGCATTGGCTCTCGGTGTCGAAGTTCTGCAGCACGTAGCCGTGTGGCACGGCGACATGGATGGTGTCACCGGGTGTCGGTTCTGTCGGGTAGATGATTGCCGCGGCGGGCAGCACGCGGGCCAGGGTGGCGGCGATGTTTTCTGCCGGCTCGGGTTTGCTGGTGAGGGTGGGCTGATTCATGGTCGATGCGTCCTTCTGGTATGCATTTGCGTAGGGGTGCGCCTCAGGCGCTCTTGATGATCACTTCGCCGGGCTCAGGGTCGACGCTGCGCACCTCGCTGGGCCGGGTTGGCGCCATCTGCAGATCGAGCTTGCGCTGGTTCGGGTTGTCCACCGACAGGTTGCCCTCGATGGTGGGCCAGAACAGATCGGCGTCTGGCGCCTCTTCGGGGGTCTTGTCGCTCACCTTGGCCAGCACCGACACGGCGCCACCGGCTTTTTTAATGTCGAGCGTGATGGTGATCTTGCCGGCCTTGCCGGTTTCGTCGACACCTTTGACGACTTCGGCGAGCTTTTCGCTGCACTCGTCGAGGAAGAGGCCGGCGCGCAGCAGGCGCAGGGTGTCGGTGATGGGGCGGATGCTCATGCTGTGGGCCTTTCGGTGTGGGTGGTGCGAGTGGTGTGGGCGGTGGTGGCTGCGTCGGGCGACGCTGGGCAATGCCGCTCGGGGATCTGCTCTCGCGCGTGGAAGCGCGCGCACGGGTCGATGCTGCCGCCGCCGCACGCGCCGACCACGCCACAAGTGATAGTCAGCAGGGCGACGGCGGCCAGGCGCTGGGTGCTGTGCATGGGCATGGGCATGGGTATGGGCATGGGCGCTATCACACCGTCGGCTGGCTGCGTTGTTTTGGCCGCAGTTGCACGCAGATGCGCACGAGATAGGGCTGCAGCGGGTGGGCGGCGGTGATGCCGCGCTGCGCGGCGTAGCCCAGTATTTCGGTGTTCATGTCGATGATTTCGCCACTGTGTTCGCGCGCGTCGGTCATGAAGCGGGTGTCGAGCCACTTGTCGCCGCCCTGGATGTAGGCGGGGCACACGCTCTCGATTTCGGCAATCACCTGCTCGTCGGCGATGCGCTGGCTGATGGCGGCAAGCTCGGCGTCGCAACCTTCGCGCATGGCCATGTGTGGGGTACTGGACGCGGACGCGGCTGCGGGCATCAGCAGCGGCGCGGGGCTGGTGTCGGTGGCAATGTCTTGCATCATGGCCGGGGCTCCGTTGGGTGGGTGGTGTCGCTAACGTGGGTGATGGATGCGTGATGGCGCGGCGCACGGCGGCAAGCAGTGGCATGCCGCTGCGGCGGTGGAAGCGGTACAGGCGCCACGCGATGATCATGTGGCCCACCCCATGGGCCATAGTGCGCTGAGCGCGATGACGCCCAACACGGCGGCAACGTAGACCGGCCACAGCCAGGGGTGGCGGCGTTCGATGGGTTCGGCGGCTGCGAGCCACGCGTCGTAGCGCTCGGCTTGTTGGTCGGCCCACTGCGCATCTTCGACGCTGCTGGCGTACACCTCGCGCATGCGGCGCAGGCTGGCGTCGATGTCCTGTTGCTCGGCTTGTTGGGCCAGGCCGTTGATGTGCTGGGCGCGGGCCACAAGGCTGTCAATCGATCGGTTCGCGGCCAGCTCGGCGGCGTCTTCGGCGGCTTGGTCTGCCATGTAGGTCGGGCCGTCGGGCCAGCCTGGGGGCGGCGCTGGGAACGCCACGGGCAGCGGGCGCGGGCGGCGCAGGTAGTGCACGGTGCTGTTCGGGGTGCTGTGGTGTGTTGGTGCGTCGGTGTGTTGGTGTGATGGTACGTCTGGCGTGGCCCGCGTCGCGCCATCGCGCGGTGCGGCGGCAACGTCGTCAAGGCCGCCGGCCTATTGCAGATCAATCCCTCGACCATTTATCGCAAGCGCGCCTCCTGGAGCCGCCGCGGCGCGCCCTGAGGGGCGTGTGTGGCCCGCAAACCGCTATTGCCGAGGTCGTGGCGGACAGGTAGGTTTGCCGCCCCTAGGGGAAACGGG
>CALMQI010000346.1 GCA_937871935.1 uncultured Burkholderiales bacterium | reverse complement strand
GGACCGATCCAGGCGAGAAAAGAGCGCGGGCTGCGAGGCCCGCGCTCTTTCTATTTCAGCGGTCAGCGCCCGATCGCCTATTTGGCGATGCGCAGCGAGCTGAGGCGGTCGGCGACGAGGCGGAACTTGTCGCGCAGCTCGCTCGAGGTGGCGGCGGTGAAGGCATTGCCGGCGCCGCCGGCGCAGGTCGTCAGCAGGTCAGCCGCGGACACAGGTGCATCAAAGGCGACCGTGAACAGCGCGACGCCGGCATCGCGGATGTTCTGGCAGAGGCCCAGCGCCTGATCGCCGGAGCTGTGCACGACGGTCGGATCGTCGCCGTTCTTGTTGCCGCCGAAGTAGGCGGTGTTGAACATGCCGTCGGTCATCAGCAGCACACCCTTGAGAACGTCGGGGGACTGCGGCTTGGGCTGGTTGTTGGCGGGCCAGAAAGCCGACCAGTTGGGCGAGACCGAATACCAGCCCCAGGCGAGCCCGATGTGACCCGCGGTCCAGCCGTCGGGATTGAGGCTGTTGATCAGGTTTCGCAGCGTCGTCTGCTCGGCTGGCTTGGCGATGTCGAGCAGGGGCTGCACTTGTGAAGCGGGGCAATGGTACTGACCGTTGGCGCCAGAATTCGACGTCTCAGCCCACCGCCCCGGTCTCGGCGCATCGTCGACGATGGCGCCCGGCATGGTGCCGCGCTCGACCACGCAGGTATCCGCGCCGGCGCCCTGGTTGGTGGCGGCCGTGAAGTATGCAGCCCCGATATTGACGGCCGAGGAATACGGAATGATCGAGATGCGAACCGCGCCGACCTGGGGATTGTTGGCAAAGAGGGTATCGATCAGATCCTCGGCGGCGCGCTTCAAATCCGAACGCCTGGTGGCGCGCGCCAGCGCCGACGACGTGTGCGTGCTCATGTACACCGGCGACACCACCGGGCAGCCCAAGGGAGTGGTGCACACCCACCGCGTGCACGAGGCCATGGTGCTGATGGAGCTGGCCGGCTGGGACTGGCCGGCCGAACCGCGCTTCCTGGCCACGACGCCGATCACCCATGCCTCCGGCACCATCATCATGCCGGTGCTGCTGCGCTCGGGCACCTTCATCATGCAGGCCGGCTTCGAGGTCGGCAGCTTCTGCCGCCTGGTCGAGCAGCACCGCGTCAACGCCACCTTCATGGTGCCGACCATGATCTACGTGTTGCTGGACTCGCCGCTGCGCCGTGAGCACGACCTGTCGAGCCTGGCGATGGTGATCTACGGCGCGGCACCGATGGCGCCGGCGCGGCTGACCGAGGCCATCGGCGTGTTCGGCCCGGTGTTCATGCAGATCTACGGCCAGTCGGAAGCGCCGATGGCGCTGACCGTGCTGCACGCGCGCGAGCACGAGCCCGAGCGCCAGCCGCAGCGCCTGGCGAGCTGCGGCACGCCGATGGCCGGCATCCAGTTGCGCCTGCTCGACGAACACGGCGTCGACGTGGCCGAGGGCGAGGTCGGCGAAATCTGCGCCCGCGGCCCGCTGGTGATGGCCGGCTACTGGAACAAGCCGCAGGAGACCGCCGCCGCGTTGCGCCACGGCTGGCTCTACACCGGCGACCTGGCGCGGCGCGACGCCGACGGCTACCTGTACATCGTCGACCGCTCGAAGGACATGATCATCAGCGGCGGCTTCAATGTCTTCCCGCGCGAAGTGGAAGACGTGCTCAGCCAGCACCCGGCCGTGGCCGCCGTCGGCGTGGTCGGCGTGCCCGACCCGAAGTGGGGCGAAGCAGTGCATGCGATGGTGGTGCTGCGGCCCGGCGCCGGGGAAAGTGGCCAACCCGGCAGCGACGCCTTGGGTGCCGAGCTGATGGCCCTGGTGCGGCTGCGCAAGGGTGCCGTGCAAACACCCAAGCACATCGCCTTCGTCGCCCAGCTGCCGGTGACCACGCTGGGCAAGATCGACAAGAAGGCCATGCGCGACCAGTTCGCGCGACGCCGGGCCGACGCTGCCGGCTGAGGATCACGATGAACAAGTACTTCCTCAGCGACGAGCAACTCCAGGTCCGCGACGCCGTGCGCCGCTTCGCCGCCGAGCGCATCACGCCGCAGGCGCGGCACATCGACGAGAGCGATACGTTCCCGCGTGCCCTGTTCGACGAACTGGCCGCCCAGGGCTGGCTCGGTGCGCGCGTCGCGCCCGAATTCGGCGGTGCGGGCTGCGATGCGGTGACGGCCTGTCTGATCCTCGAAGAAGTCTCGCGCGCCTCGGGCTCGGTCGGCAACTCGATGAACGCGCACCTGAGCCTGGTGTCGACACTGATCGCCGACCACGGCAGCGACGCGCAGAAGGCGCACTACCTGCCGGCGCTGTGCAGCGGCCGCAAGCTCGGTGCCTTCGGCCTGACCGAGCCCTCGGGCGGCTCCAACGCGGGCGACCCGAAGACGCGCGCCGTGCCCGACGGCGAGCATTACCTCATCACCGGCTCCAAGGCCTTCATCACCAACGCCGCGGTGGCCGACGTCTTTCTCGTCACCGCGCGCAGCGAAAGCGGCGTCTCGGCCTTCATCCTCGACCGCGGCCTGCCGGGCTTCGACATCGGCCCGCCCGACCGCAAGATGGGCATGCACGGCTCGCCGACCTCGATGCTGTACTTCGACGGCGTGCGCGTGCCGCGCAGCCGGATGCTGGGCGCCGAAGGGCGCGGCTTCAAGGCCTTCGCCCGCGCGCTGGATTTGGGGCGCGTCAACGTCGCGGCGCTGATCGTCGGCCTGGCGCAGGCGGCCTACGACGCGGCCGCCTCCTACGTGCAGCAGCGCGAGCAGTTCGGCCGCCCGGTGGCCGCCTTCCAGGGCGTGCAGTTCCCGATCGCCGACATGGCCACCGGCCTGGAGGCCGCGCGCCTGCTGACGCTGAACGCGGCGCGCATGTTCGACGCCGGCATGCCGATCAAGCTCGAGTCGTCGATGGCCAAGCACTTCGCCGCCGAGGCCGCGCTGCGCATCTGCGACACCGCCATCGCGCTGCACGGCGGCTACGGCTACCTCGGCGACTTCGCGGTCGAGCGCATCTACCGCGACGTCAAGTGCTACCACATGGCCGAAGGCACGAGCCAGATCCAGCGCATCGTGATCGCGCGCGAGCTGCTCGGCCGCTACCCGATGTGAGCCCGCGAATGCCCACAGTGCGTGCCCTGATCACAGGCGCCAGCCGCGGCATCGGCCGCGCTGTCGCCCTTCGGCTCGCGGCGCAGGGTGCCACGGTGGCGGCCTGCGCCTCGGCTCATGGCGACGAGCTCGGCCAGTTGGTGGCCGAGATCCGCGCCGCCGGCGGCACGGCGCTGCCACTGCTTGGCGACCTGCAGCAAGCCGACACCCCGGCGCGGCTGGTCGAGCAGGCGGCAGCGGCGCTGGGCGGGCTGGACGCCGTGGTCGGCAACGCCGGCATCAGCAGCCCCGCCCCGCTGGCCACGCTCGATGCCGCCGCCTGGGACCGCGTCTTCAACGTCAACGTGCGCGCGCAGTGGCTGCTGGCCAAGGCTGCCCACCCGTGGCTGCAGCGCAGCCGCGGCAGCCTGGTGGCGGTGGCCTCGATGTCGGGCGTGCAACCCTATGCCGGCATGGGCCCCTACAGCGCCAGCAAGGCGGCGCTGATCATGCTCGTGCGCCAGCTCGCGCAGGAATGGGCGGCCGACGGCATCCGCGTCAACTGCGTCTCGCCGGGCCTGGTGCGCACGCCGCTGACGCAGGCGCTGTACGACATCCCGGCGACCAAGGCCGCACGCGAGGCCCTGGTGCCGCTGCACCGCATCGCCGAGGCCGACGCCGACATGGCCGGCATCGTCGCCTTCCTGCTCGGCCCCGACGCCGGCTACATCAGCGGGCACAACCTGCTCGCCGACGGCGGCTTGCTCGATTCGGTGCAGGGCCACATCGTCGGCCGGCCGCGCAGCGGGGGCCAGTCATGATGCCGCGCCCGGCGCCCGAGGCGCTGCGGCGCTACCACGCAAGCGGCCAGTGGGGCACGCGGACCATCGCACAATGCATCGCCGAGCAGGTGGCGCTGCGCGGCGACAAGCTCGCCATCACGGACAACGGCGAGCGTGCCTTGAGTTACGCCGAACTCGATGCCCAGGCGGCGCGCCTGGCCGGCTTCTTCAGCCGGCAGGGCATAGTCCGTGGCGACGTCATCACGCTGCACCTGCCCAACCGCTGCGAGGCCGCGGTGGTCACGCTCGCCGCGTGGCGCCTCGGCGCGGTGCTGCACCCGGCCGCGCCGGCCTACGGTCGGCAGGACCTGGCGCATGGCCTGGCGCGCTGCGGCTCGAAGGCGATCGTGGTGGCGGCGCGTTTTCGCGGCACCGACTACACCGAAACCCTGCACCGCCTGCGCAGCGAAGACGGCATCGCGCCGCTGGCGCTGGTCATCGGCCAGGGCGCGCGCAAGGTCGGCATCGACTTCGACGACGCGCTGGCCGCCGCGCCGCTGGCGCGGGCCGTGGCAGGTGATGCCGACGACGCGGCGGCGGTGCTGTTCACCTCGGGCACCGAGTCGCGCCCCAAGGGCGTGGTGCACACCCACAACACCTTGCTCTTCGGCGAACGCGCCGTCGCCGCGGCGCTGGGGCTGGACGCTGCCGACCGCTGCTTCATGGCCTCGCCGGTCACGCATGCCACCGGCTTCATGCACGGCCTGGTGCTGAACCTGACGAGCGGCGCCACGCTGTCGCTGCTGGACGTCTTCAGCGGCGAGGCGGCGGTGCGCATCATGGCCGAAGACGGCACCACCTGGACCATGGGCGCGTCGGTCTTCCTCGGCGACACGCTGGCCACGCTGGCGCAGCAGCAGCTGCGGCTGCCGGCACTGCGCTTCTTCCTGTGCGGCGGCGCGCCGATTCCCGAAGACCTGGTGCGGCGTGCGCTGGCCCAGGGCCTGCGCGTGCTGCCGGTGTACGGCTCCACCGAGAGCCCGCCGCACGCCCTGGTGCCGCCCGAGGCGCCGCTGCAGGACGCGTGGCAGACCGACGGCAGGCCGCTGCCCGGCATCGAGGTGCGTGTACTCGACGACCAGCTCGCGCCGGTGCCCACGGGCCAGCCCGGCGAAGCCTGGTCGCGCGGCCCCAACACCTTCATCGGCTACCTCGGCGACGAGGAGACCACGCGGCGCACCATCGACGCCGAGCGGTGGTGCCGCTCGGGCGACCTGGCGGTGCTGCGCGAAGACGGCAGCCTGAAGATCGTCGGGCGCATCAAGGAGCTGGTCATCCGCGGCGGCCAGAACATCTCGGTGCGCGAGGTTGAAGACGCGCTTGCCGCGCACCCGGCCGTGCATGAGGTGGCGGTGGTCGGCCTGGCCCACGAGCGCCTGGGAGAAACCCTGGCCGCGGTGGTGGTGCCCGAGCCCGGCCACGAGCCCACGCTGGCCGCCTTGTGCGAATTTCTCAGCGCGCGCGGCATCAGCCGGTTCAAGCTGCCCGAGCATCTGGTGCTGTCGAGTGGCCTGCCGCGAACGCCCAGCGGCAAGATCCAGAAGGTGCTGCTCAAGCAGCAGCTCGCCGACACACACCCTCAGCCGCCCCGCCAAGGATGAACATGACCCCAGCCACCAGCCACCGCTTCGAGACGCTGCACCTTGAACACCGCGAGGGTGTCGACTGGTTGACGCTGAACCGGCCCGATCGTTTCAACGCCGTCAGCCGCCCCATGGTCGACGAATTGCTGCGCTACTTCGACGCGCTGCTGTTCGACCACGGCGTGCGCGCCGTGGTGCTGCAAGGCGCAGGCAAACATTTCTGCGCCGGCATCGACCTCACCGAGGCCGACAGCTTCACCGCCAGCAACCCGTCGAGCCTGCGAGCGCAGCGCCGCGTGGCGGAGATCATCCTGCGCATGCGCCGCTGCCCGCAGCCGATCATCGGCCTGGTCCAGGGCGCCGCCAGCGGCGCCGGCCTGGCCTTCGCGCTGGCCTGCGACGTGCGCTTCGCCGCCGAAGGCGCCAAGTTCAACGTGGCGATGAGCAAGGTCGGGCTGACCGGCTGCGACATCGGCATCAGCTACTTCCTGCCGCGCGCGGTGGGTGCCTCCAACGCCGCCGAGATGATGCTGGGCGGCCGCTTCGTCGATGCGGCCAAGGCGCTGCGCATCGGCCTCGTCAGCGAGGTCGTGCCGCCCGACGCACTGCACGCCACCGGCGCCAAGATGGCCGATGAAATGCTGGCGATGTCGCCGATGGGGCTGCGGCTGACCAAGGAGGGCCTGAACCTCGCCCAGGACGCGGGCAGCCTGGAAGCGGCCATCGCCCTCGAAGACCGCGGCCAGGTGCTGTGCCTGCTGCCGAACATGCAGGAGGGCGCGAGCGCCTTCCTCGAGAAGCGCCCGGCGTCCTTCCCGCTGACCGTCAGCAACGACATGCCGGACTTCTTCCCGTGGTGGGAGGAGCAGCAGTTCTGAGTGACGCCGTCGCCGGGAGTCGGCACACTCCGGGTGTGAGCGACCCGCTCGACAACGCCGTGGTCTCACTGACGA
>CALMQI010000345.1 GCA_937871935.1 uncultured Burkholderiales bacterium | reverse complement strand
CTCCAGGCGAAGATCAGCATTACCGCCAGAAGCAAGGCCGGGCCAATAAAACCCAGCAGCACGAGCGGCCGGCGGTAGAGCCCGTCGGCAAGGCGGGCGAGCATGCCATCGGCTGCCCGGCTGGGAAGCGCCGCCGTCGTCATGGCGTCGCCATGGCGTGCATGGCGGCGAGCGGCCAACAGACCTCGAGGCGTTCGCCTTCCACCACCCGGCGACCGGCCGGCGCGCTCACGGTCAGGCGCGCCCCCTTGTGGTCGATCTCGAAGCGCGTGCTCGCACCCTGGTAATGCACTGTCGTGACGATGCCTTCGAGGCTGCCGTATCCGACAGGCACGTCGTCGGCGATCCCGAGGATGCGAATACGCTCGGGCCGCAGGCTCGTCCACGTCGCCGTGCCGCCGAGGCTCGCCGCGAAGGACGGCTCCAGCACGTTCGAGGAGCCGACGAAGTCGGCGACGAAGCGCGGCGACATCGACCAGGACGGGTCGCGGCTGCCCTCGGTGCCGCCGGCGAAGTAGGTGTCGATGATCCCTGGGGTCAGGGTCATGACCTTCACGCCGCGGCCCTTGACCTCGCGCAGCAACGAGCCGCTGAAGCCCAGCACGCCGTGCTTGGCGGCGACGTAGGCGCTCTTGTAGGGGCTCGCCACCAGTGCATGGGCGCTGGCCACGTTGACGATGCGGCCGAAGCCACGCTGCTTCATCAGCGGCAGTGCCAGTCGGGTGGTGTGAAAGGCCGCGCTCAGGTTGATCGCCAGGATCGCGCTCCACTTCTCGAGCGGAAACTCGTCGACCGGCGCGACATGCTGGATGCCGGCGTTGTTGATCAGCAGATCGATCGCGCCGAATTCACCGATGGCCGTGCGCATCATCGCCTCGATGGCGTCGACACGGCTCATGTCAGCACCGTCGTAGAGCACCTGCACGCCGTGCTCACGCGCGATGTCGGCTCGCAGCTGCGCGATCTGCGCCGCGTCGCCGAAGCCGTTGAGCACGATGTGGGCGCCACGCGCCGCGAGCGCCTGGGCGATGCCCAGGCCGATGCCGGAAGTCGATCCGGTGATGAGGGCGGTCTTGCCGTTGAACATGTGAAGTCGCTCCTGCAGTGATGGCGGTGGAGCTCGCCTGACGACGAGCGCTGTCCTTGGCGGCGTCTGTCGCGAGCCGGTCGCGCTTCCTTACGCGGCGCCGGAAAAAAGTGATGGCGCTGTAAGCCGGCGGCCACGCCAGCGACTACGCCGCTCGTCGTCGCGCTTCATCCACCCACGCCGTCGAAAGGCTGGCCATGCCACACACCGAATCCTTGATCGTCATCGTCGGCGGCGGCTTCGCAGGAACCACGCTCGCCCGCGCGCTCGACGCGCGGCGCCTGCACGGGCTGCAGATCACGCTGATCTCCGACGAGAGCTACACCACCTTCCATCCGATGCTGCCGGAAGCGGTGGGCGCGTCGGTGTTCCCCGAGCAGGTGGTCGCGCCGGTGCGCGAGATGCTCGACCTGAAGCGCGGCGACCGCTTCATCATGGGCCGCGTGGTCGCCGTCGACACCTCGGCCCACACGCTGCGCTGCGACACGCTGGCGGGTGAGCGTGAACTGCGCTACGACCACCTCGTGCTCGCCTTCGGCAACCGCGCGCGGCTCGATCTGCTGCCCGGCATGGCGCTGCACGCGCTGCCGCTGAAGACGGTGGGCGATGCGCTGCACATCCGCAACGTGGTGCTGCGGCGGCTGGCCCGCATCGAGCTCGAGGACGACGCGGCGCTGCGCCGCGAGATGGGCCACTTCGTCATCATCGGCGGCGGCTTCTCCGGCGTCGAGGTGGCCGGCGAACTGGTCGACTGCCTGGCCGGCATCCGGCGCTTCTATCCACGCGTGGCGCACGGCGAGCTTCAGGTCACCTTGCTGCACGAGCAGGATCGCCTGCTGCCGGAGATGTCGCCAGCGCTGGCCGACGCGGCGCTGCGCTCGCTGCGGCGCCGCGGCGTCGAGGTGCAGCTCGGCGTGCGGGCACGCGCCATCCACGAACGCGGCGTCGCGCTCGACGACGGCAGGGCACTCGCCGCGCAGACGGTGATCTCGACCATCGGCACGCGGCCGAACAGCCTGGCCGCCGAGCTAGGCCTGCCCACGCAGCACGGCCGCATCGCGGTGGAGCCCGACCTGGCGGTGGCCGGCCACCGCGGCGTGTGGGCGCTCGGCGACTGCGCCGCCGTGCCCAACGCCTGGGACGATCGGCCGTCGCCGGCGACCGCGCAGTTCGCCGTGCGCCAGGCCCGGCATCTGGCGGCCAATCTGCTGGCCGCCTGCCGCGGCGAGCCGACACGCGCCTTCAGCGCCCGGCCGCGCGGCACCATGGCCGCGCTCGGCCGGCGCAACGGTGTCGCCGAGCTGTTCGGCATCGGCATGTCGGGCCTGCCGGCCTGGCTGCTGTGGCGTGCGTTCTACCTGTCGCAGATGCCCACGCTGCGTCGCAAGCTGCGCATCTGGATCGAGTGGACATGGGGCATGTTCTTCCCGGCCGACATCACGCACCTGCGCTTCACGCGCAGCGCGGACCTGCCTGCGCAGGAACGCAGTGCGGGCGTGTAGGTGATGTCCGACCGCGGGACAACCCGTAGTCGTGGGCACGCCATGTGCTGTGTGTCACAGCGTGGCGGTGCCCAGCCCCTGGAACGGGGGAGCGTGGTCCCATGGCCGCGGGATGTGGCGGTGCACGGTGCTGATCACACTGCGTTCAAGCCTGTGGGCCGATGGGTCGCAGGGGAGGCCGCGATGCCGATGACGATCTTGAATCTCTCACGCGAGGAACGCGCCAACATGGTCAGCCACGCGGCCGGCGTGCTGCTGGCGATGGCGGCGATGCCGGTGCTGGCGGCCGACAGCGCGCTGCGTGCACCGTTGCGCGACCTGGGTGTCTGGATCTTCGCGCTCACCATGCTGCTGGTGTTCGCGGTGTCGTCGATCTATCACGCGGTGCCGGTCGGGCGCAGCAAGGTCTGGTGGAAGCGCATGGACCATGCCGCGATCTACCTCTTCATGGCCGGCAGCTTCACGCCGTTCGCGCTCGGTCACGCGCTGGGCGCGCCGTTGCTGACCGGCGTGTGGGTGGTGGCGTTGATCGGCGTCGTGCTCAAGCTGTGCGGCTACCTGCGCGACAAGTCGGTGTCCACCGCGCTGTACCTGGCCTTCGGCTGGTTCGTGATGGCCGCGGCGCAGCCGCTGCTGGCCGCACTCGGCCGCGAGGGCGTGCTCTGGCTGCTGGCCGGCGGCATCGCCTACAGCGCGGGCACCGTGTTCTTCGTGCTCGACCAGCGCCTGCGCTTCGGCCACTTCGTGTGGCATCTGTTCGTGCTGGTGGGCAGCGGCTGCCACTTCGTGGCCGTGCTCAAGCACGCCGGCACGCTGGCCTGATGCCCGGCTGCCGGGTGCGTCAGCGCCGCTCGACGATCATCGGCACCAGCTGCAACGCGACGCGCAGCCGCTCAGCGGCCTGAGCGGCGTCGCTGCGCGTGGCATAGGGTCCGGCCTGCAGGCGATGCAGGTCGCGGTCGACGTAGACCGCGAGCTGCGGCGCCAGCCAGTCGAGCTCGCGCTCGACCTTGCGCTGGAAGTCGAGCGCGCCGTCGCGTTCGCGAAAGGCGCCGAGCTGCATCCAGTAGCCGACCGGCGCCGACGCGATCGGCCGCGCCTGCGCGCGCGGGCCGTCCGCGCTCGCCTCGGTGGACGGGGCGGTCAGCGGGGCGCCATCGGGCGCGTTCGGTTCGACCGCCGGTGAGGCGACCGCCACGCTGGTCGGGTCACCCGCACTCGGTATCGCGGTGGCGGCAGGTGGTGCGATGGCCGAGACGATCGTCGCCGACGCAGGCGCGGGCGCCGCAGGTGCCGGCGTCGTTGCAGCCAGCCGCGCGTCGGCGCGGCCGCCACGCCACGCGCCGCTGCGGATCGACTCCAGCGTGATGCGCTCCACCTCGACCGGCGCAACCGCGTTCAGCACGCCGAGCCTCAGCGCGGCGGTGTAGCTCAGATCGATCACGCGACTGCCGTGAAACGGACCGCGATCGTTGATGCGCACGACCACTTCGCGCCCGTTGGCCGGATTGCGCACGCGGGCGTAGCTCGGAATGGGCATCGTCTTGTGGGCAGCCGTCATCGCATACATGTCGTAGGGCTCGCCGCTCGAGGTCGGCCGGCCGTGGAACTTGCGACCGTACCAGGAGGCGAGACCACGTTCGCTGAACGCCGGGTCACCGTGCATCGGTACATAGGAGCGGCCGAACACCTCGTAGGGCTTGTTGGGGCCGCCGCTGCGGATCGACTCGACACGCGGCTCGGCATCGGGCACCTGGGCCAGGTTGGGCGGCGGATTGGCGCCGGGGCCGTCGCGGCGTGCCGTACCGGCACAGCCGGCGATCACCGCGGCGATCGCGATGGCGGCGAGCGCGAGCAGCGCTCGCTCGCTGGCCTGCGGCTGATCCACCATCATGGCGTGACCATACACCAGCGCGAAGCGGCCGGTCACGCGCGGGTCGCGCATGCGCTACGCTCTCGAGGGCGTGCGACACAGCCAACCCCGGAGAGAACCACGATGAAGACCCGCGCCGCGGTGGCCTGGAAGGCCGGCGAACCGCTGACGATCGAGACGGTGGACCTGGCCGGCCCGCGCGTCGGCGAGGTGCTGGTGGAGGTGAAGGCCACCGGCATCTGCCACACCGACCACTACACGCTGTCGGGCGCCGACCCCGAGGGCCTGTTCCCGGCCATCCTGGGCCACGAGGGCGCCGGCGTGGTGGTCGATGTCGGCCCCGGCGTGGCGGGGCTGAAAGAAGGCGACCACGTCATCCCGCTCTACACGCCCGAATGCCGGCAGTGCAAGTTCTGCCTGTCGCGCAAGACCAACCTGTGCCAGCAGATCCGCGGCACGCAAGGCAGAGGCCTGATGCCCGATGCGACGAGCCGCTTCTCGCTGAACGGCCAACCGATCCTGCACTACATGGGCACCAGCACCTTCGCCAATCACATCGTCGTGCCGGAGATCGCGCTGGCGAAGATCCGCGCCGACGCGCCGTTCGACAAGGTCTGCTACATCGGCTGCGGCGTCACCACCGGCGTCGGCGCGGTGTTGTTCACGGCCAAGGTCGAGGCCGGCGCCAACGTGGTGGTGTTCGGCCTGGGCGGCATCGGCCTCAACGTGATCCAGGGCGCGAAGATGGTCGGTGCCGACAAGATCATCGGCATCGACCTGAACCCGCAGCGCGAGGCCATGGCGCGGCGCTTCGGCATGACGCATTTCCTCAACCCGAAGGAGCATTCGAACATCGTCGACGCCATCGTCCAGCTCACCGACGGCGGCGCCGACTACAGCTTCGAGTGCATCGGCAACACCACCACGATGCGCCAGGCGCTCGAGTGCTGCCACAAGGGCTGGGGCAAGAGCGTGATCATCGGTGTCGCCGCGGCGGGGCAGGAGATCGCGACACGGCCGTTCCAGCTGGTCACCGGCCGGGTCTGGATGGGCTCGGCCTTCGGCGGCGCGCGCGGCCGCACCGACGTGCCGAAGATCGTCGACTGGTACATGGACGGCAAGATCCAGATCGACCCGCTGATCACCCACACGCTGAAGCTGCAGGACATCAACCACGGCTTCGAGCTGATGGAGCGCGGCGAGTCGATCCGCTCGGTGGTGGTGTACTGATCGATCCGTCGGCGGCACCACCCTGCACGGCATGCACCTCGAGGCCATCCGCGACCGTCTGCGCCAGCATGGCGCCAGGCCCGCGCACGAGGAGCGCGTGTTGCGCCAGTGGCTGCAGGCGCGGCCGCTGCACGCCGGCCGGCCGGCGGCCGAGTTCTGCCTGCCGCTCGCGCTGCGCGAAGACATGCCCGCATTGACCGCAGTGCTCGACGGCCTGGCGCAGCTGCACGCGGTGCAGCCGGCCGCCGACGGCGCCGAGAAGCTGCTGATCGCGCTGGCCGACGGGCAGACGGTGGAGTCGGTGCTGCTGCCGCGCGGCGGCCTGTGCGTGTCGACGCAGGTCGGCTGCGCGGTCGGCTGCGTCTTCTGCATGACCGGTCGCGACGGCCTGCAGCGCCAGCTCGGCAGCGCCGAGATCGTCGCCCAGGTGGTGCTGGCGCGGACACGGCGCGCGCTGCGCAAGGTGGTGTTCATGGGCATGGGCGAGCCGGCGCACAACCTCGACGCGGTGCTCGATGCGATCGAGCTGCTCGGCACGCACGGCGGCATCGGCCACAAGAGCCTGGTGTTCTCCACCGTCGGCGACGCGCGTGTGTTTCAGCGGCTGCCGCAAGGCCGCGTCAAGCCGGCGTTGGCGCTGTCGCTGCACAGCACGCAGGCTGCGCTGCGCGCCCGGTTGCTGCCGCGTGCGCCGCGCATCGACCCGGCGCAGCTCGTGGCGCAGGGCGAGAGTTATGCGCGCGCGACCGGCTACCCGATCCAGTACCAGTGGACGCTGCTGGCCGGCATCAACGACGGCGACGACGAGGTCGACGGCATCGTGCGCCTGCTGCGCGGCCACTACGCGATCATGAACATGATCCCCTACAACGCGGTCGACGGGTTGCCGTTTCGCCGCCCCGACGCCGACCGCGCGGCAGCGATCGCGGCGTCGCTCAACGCGCGCGGCGTACGCACCACGCTGCGCCAGTCGGCCGGGCAGGACGTCGATGCTGGCTGCGGTCAGCTGCGCGCGCGGGCCGGCGTGGTGCCGATCGCGGTCGCGGCGAGTTGACTGCGATGCAGACACGCGCGTGGTTGCTGGCCGGCATGAGCACGCTCACCGCGCTCACCTCTTATGCCGCCGTCGAGGTCAACACCGCGAGCCGCGCGCAGATCGAGGCCGTCAAGGGCGTCGGCCCCGATCTGGCCGACCGCCTGCTGGCCGAGCGCGGCCGGCGCACGTTCAGCGACTGGCGCGACCTGATGGCGCGCGTCAAGGGCGTGCGCCGGGCCAGCGCGCTGCGCCTGTCGGCCGAAGGCCTCACCGTCAACGGCAGCGCCTTCGACGAGCGCGGCGAACGCGCCGACTGAGCGTTGCGACAAACTCGGCAGCCCGCGCGACTGTCGAAAGCCTTCGGCGGCTCAGCGTCCCCAGAACTCGCGCGTCGCGATGCGCGCGCCCTCGGCCATCGCCGCCATCTTGGCCCACACCACGTCGGGGTCCACCGCGGCCTGGCCGACCCAGGTGCCGAAGCCGCAGTCGCTGCCGGCCATCACGTTCTCGCGGCCGACCAGCCTGGCATAGTGGCCGATGCGCTGGGCGATCAGCTCGGGGTGCTCGATGAAGTTCGATTTCGACTCGATGACGCCCGGGATCAGCAGCTTGCCCTCGGGCAGCTTGACGGTCTGGAACAGCGTCCACTCGTGGGCATGGCGCGGGTTGGCGGCCTCCAGCGCGATGGCGCTCGGCCGCGCCTGGAACACGATGTCGATCACGTCGGCCAGCGGCACGTCGCAGTGGTGCGGGCCCTCGTAGTTGCCCCAGCACAGATGCATGCGCAGCTGCTCGGCCGGAATGTTGGCCACCGCGTGATTGAGCGCTTCGACATGCATGCGGGCGCGCTTGCGGAACTCCTCGAGACTGAGGTCAGCGTACTGGATATGCCGGCCCATGCCGAGGTCCGGGCAGTCGATCTGCAGCGCGAAACCGGCGCTGACAATGCACTCGTATTCATACCGCATCGCCTCCCCGATCGCCTCGAGATAGGCCTCCTGGCTCGGATAGTGGTCGTTGCGAAAGAACAGCGATACGACGCCGGGCGAGGCGGCCGTAAGAAAGCCGCCCGCAGCAGACTTGCCCGCGAGCGCGGCCCCGAGATTCTCGACATCGGCTGTGGCCGCATCGCGATCGCGCACGCTGATCGGCGCATTGCAGGCTGGCGTCTTGCGGCGCGAGCGGCCGGGATCGCCGAACACGCGTTGGGCGAGCTTGGGGAACTGGGCGAGGTCCTGATAGACGAAGGTGTTGCCCGTGCCGCCGAAGCCCGCCAGCCGGTCCTTGATGTAGGTCGCGTAGCTCGGCTTCGACATCTCCCCGTCGTTGACGAGATCGATGCCGGCGGCGATCTGCTTTTCCACGACCTCGGCGACGGCTGCGCGCACGCGGGCGGCAAGCGCCGCCGGCTCGACCGGCACGCCCTCCTCCTTCGCGTACATCATTCGAATGAGATCGTCGGGACGCGGCAGGCTGCCCGCGTGCGTCGTCAAAAACCGCTCGGTGCTTTGCATGATGCCGTATCTCCGGTTTTCTTGACCGCGCTGCGGCGCTGTTCGCACCGCAACAGATCGTATCCTGCTCTCCGGCCGCCACGCAGCACTACAGGCGTTCGCAGTCACCCTGTCGAGCCCCCCGCGCGCGAGGGCGGCTTACGTTGCCGCCGTCTCTCGCCTGGCTTTGCCAGCAATGAGGAGGACGCACCATGAACGTCGCTACGATCCTGAAGCACAAGGGCAATGATGTCGTTTCGGTGGGACCCGATGCGACCTTGCAGGAGGCCGTCCGGCTGCTGGCCGGCAAGCGGATCGGGGCAGCGCTGGTCTTGAGTGAGGACAAGTCGCTCGCCGGCATCGTCTCGGAGCGCGATATCGTCCGCGCCATCGCCGACCGGGGGCCCGCATGCCTGCAGATGCCCGTGACGTCGTTCATGACGCGCGCAGTCGAAACGTGCCGGCCATCCGACACTATCGATCAACTGATGGCGCAGATGACCGCGGGGCGTTTTCGTCACGTCCCCGTCGTCGAGGACGGTCGCCTCGCCGGCATCGTCTCGATCGGTGATGTCGTCAAACTGAGGATTGCCGAGACGGAACTCGAGGTATCGGCGATCCGCGAGTACATCGCCGCACACTGACACGATCCGGCACCCCGGCGCCGAGCGTCGCGGATCAGCGCAGCGGCATCGGTCGGCTGGTGCGGCGCGGGTTACGTCAGCGCCGGCAGTTTCTGGAGCGCACTCGACCTGGGCAGTCCGCCGTGTGCCCTGAAGGCGGCGATATCGCGCTCGGCGATCTGCTGGCCGAGCGGGATCAATTCTCTGGCGCGATGGAACTCGAACAGGCCAAATCCACTCAGGCGCGGGCAGATCATGAAATCCGGCGGATCGCCCATCAGGCGGGCGCGGGCGATACGGTCCTGGACGACGTTGAAGGCGTCGAGCATGACGGAGGAGATGCCGGGCTCGGAGGCGCTGCGGCCAAAGAACTGCCGATGCAGCAGCTTCCAGGCGGAGCGGCCGGTGGCAGCGTCGGCTTCGACCTCCATGGGCGTCTGGGACGGAATCTGCGGCGCCTCATCGACGCTCAATTCGTCGGGGAGCAGCGTGCCGCCACGGCCGAAGACGTCGCCGTTCAGGTTGATGGCAATGACGG
>CALMQI010000344.1 GCA_937871935.1 uncultured Burkholderiales bacterium | reverse complement strand
CCGAGCCAGGCGCAACACGCCGCGTGGAGCGGCGCCGAGACGTGGGCGCGCGCCGCGCTCTGGGACGACGGCTTCGTCGAGGTCGCGACGTACGACGAGGAGGTCGCGGTCTTCTGGCGCTCGACGCTCGGGCGCTTCGTCGACGCCACCGAGCGCCGCATCGACGCCGAGCGCGAGCGCGGCCGCGCCGTCCGCGACCACCCGCGCGAGACGGCGTTCGCGCTCACGTGGATGACCGAGCGCGCGCTGTACCAGCAGCTCGTCCAGACCGAGCCCCTCCCCCAGGCGAACGTCGTCGACGCGCTGGCGGGCATCTGGGCCCGCTCGGTCTACGGCGCCGCGGGCTGACGACCACGCCGAACGTTCCTCCCTGCGCCCTATGCCGGGTAGCGCGGGACGTTCGCGGGGGCGAAGGAGGCGGTCAGGTCTCCACGTCCTCCAGGCGGATCGCGTCGAACTCGCCGGTCTCGATCGCCTCGACGACGTCGCGGTCGATCTCGGCGTCCGTGACCTGGGGATCGCGCCGGCGCAGCCCGTGCTCGCGCATGCGCCGCAGCTTCAGGATCTCGAGCACCCAGACGAGGTAGAAGCTCGCCGCCAGGACGACGAACCCCAGCGCCGCGATGACCAGGGTCCAGCCGGTGTTCAGGTCGCCGCCGTCGTCGGAGTACGGCACGAACCGCAGGGCGATCGCGAACGCCGCGACGCAGAGGGTCCACGCGTACAGGTAGAGCACCGTGCGGCGCTGGCTGAAGCCGATGCGTGCGAACCGGTGGTGGAAGTGGTTCTGGTCGGCGACGTACACGGGTCGCCCGTACTTCAGGCGCTTGAGGACGACGAAGGTCGTGTCCAGGAACGGCACCGCCAGCACGACGAGCGGGAACACGAGCGCCAGGACGGCCTGCGTCTTGACCGCGCCCTCGACCGCGATGCAGCCGAGCAGCAGCCCGAGCAGGTTGGACCCGCAGTCCCCCATGAAGACGCTCGCCGGATGGAAGTTGTGGATCAGGAACCCGAGCGCCGCCCCCGCGGTGATCGCCGCGAGCGTGGCGGCCGTCCCGCGGTGCAGGTCGAAGGCGATGATCGCGAAGGCGATCGCGGCGATCGCGCAGACGCCCGCCGCAAGCCCGTCGATGCCGTCGGAGAAGTTCACGACGTTCATCACGAACACGAGGCCGAGCACGGTGATCGGCCCGCCCGCGTCGCCCAGGTCGATCGGCTCGAGGAACGGCAGCGTGAGGTTGCCGACCTTGACGCCGGCCATCACCGGGATCGTCGCCGCGACGACCTGGCCGGCGAACTTCACGACGGGATGCAGGTCGAAGCGGTCGTCGAGCGCGCCGACGAATGTGATCACCAGCGCGCCGAGCAGGATCCCCTGCATCCGCTCGCCGACGTCGCCCGCGAGGTTGAGGAACGCGAGCGAGGCGACCAGCACCGCGGCCATCATCGCCAGGCCGCCCAGGAGCGGCGTCTCGCGATCGGCCAGCCCGCGGGCGCGCGGCCGGTCCACGGCCCCGACGCGGCGCGCGAACCGCGCCGTCACCGGCGTCAGGAGCGCGGCGAGCGCGCTAGTAAGTAAACGTACCAAAGAAGGCGGATCTCTTATTCGGGGCGGACCATTTCGTGCCGAGGCCCTGACCGGAATACTCGTGCGCTTCGGCCACGCCCATTGCCGAGTGAGCCGGCTTGGTGAATGGCTTGAACCACTGCATTGCGCCGCAGCTCGGGTCGTGTTTCATTTCCTTGTTCACGGTGAGGAGCACGCTGTCTGGCACGCTGACCTCGACGTAGTTCTGCGAGGTGGCAAAGCGCACCGGCGCCACGTCGACGCGCACGATATGCGTAATCAGTCCACCCGACAACTCACGCACCAGTCGAACCAGCGCCTCCCACTGGCCGCTGGCGCGCAGCAGCGCGACCTGCAGCGATCGCAGGCGCTCACGCGGTGGCTCGGTCCAGGCTTCGTAGAGCGCGCCGGGCAGCAGGTCGCCGCGGTAGGCCGACGCGGCCTCGGCGCAGGCCGCGGGCTCGCCTGTGCGCAACACGCGACGTGCGCGCTGCTCGAAGGCGACCGCATCGATCCAGGTGTCGAGCGACGGCGCGAGCATGACCTCGCCCCCGTGCAACACCACCGCATCCTGACGACCCAGCGCCTGGCGTGCGTGGTGCGCGGCCTTGCGCAGGTTGGCCGCGCCGGCTTCCGCGTCGAGTTGCGGCCAGAGCAGCTCGATCACCTGGTCGCGGGCGAGCCGGCGGCGATCGGCCAGCGCGAGCAACTGCACCAGGTGCCTGGAGCGCAAGCTCGGCCAGCGTTCGTCGGGAATCGCCTCGCCGGCTGCGCTGGCGGCGAAGCCGCCAAGCAGGCGCACGGCGAGCGTGGCGGTGCCGGCATGCGCGATGGTGGCATCGGGGGCGTCCATCGATGGAGTGTGACGAGTGTCCATGGCCGCGACAAGAGCCGAGCCGGCCAGGAACGTCCCAGGAACGCAGGGCCGCGATGCTGACCTTCGCCCGGCACTTCGCGCCGGCATCCACCAAAAGGAGTGCTCTGACATGGACCGACCTCTCACCCTGCCGCCCGTCGTCGAACGGGACCTCGTTGCACCGTTCCAGCCCATCGCGTCGACGCCGTCGGTTCGCGATGGGCGCGATGACAGCGCCTATGCCGATCGCGAGGCACGCGGTGCCGTGCCCACCGATGCGGGCTCGATCGAGTACGCGTCGTGGTTCTCCGTGGGTCACGATTGAAGCAGGAGCGACCATGACCTCATCGCTGTACCAGCGCCTGGGCGGCGCCGAACGCATCGCCGCCGTCGTCGATGACGCACTCGACCGGCACGCTGTGAATCCGTTGCTGGCGCCGCGTTTTCGCGGCAAGGATCTGTCGAAGCTGAAGCAGCTGGGCACGCAGTTCTTCTGCATGGGCTCCGGCGGCCCGCAACGCTACGAGGGGCGCGACCTGCGCTTGGCGCACACCGGCATGAACATCAGCGAGCAGGAGCTGACGGCCACCATCGACGACTTCGTCGCTGCGCTGCAGGCTCAGGGTGTCGCACCGCCGGAGGTCAACGAGGTCGTCGGCGTGCTGTATTCGCTGAAAGGCGAGGTGCTGCGGATCTGACGCCTGGTCGGCGCCAAGGCCGGCGCTTCGCGGTGGGCCACGCGGGCCAGACGACGGCCGGCGGAAACTGGGGGCGCCGCGCTCGCAAACCCCGTTGGCCAGGCCGGCGAGCCCGACTACGATGCGCCTCGCCCGCGAGGATACGAGCGGAAGGAGGGCGCATGAAACGAAGGACGAACGCCGCCGTCCTGTGCCTGAGCGCAGCCTGCTTCGCCAGTTCGGTGCTGGCGCAAACGCCGCTGGAGCGCGGCCGTTATCTGATGCAGGCCGTGGCGGCCTGCGGCAACTGCCACACGCCGCAAGACCGCAACGGCCCCAAGCCGGGCATGGAGCTCGCCGGTGGCCTGCCGTTCGACGAGCCCGGGTTCAAGGCCTACGCCAGCAACATCACGCCCGACCCCGAGACCGGCATCGGACGCTGGACCGATGCGCAGATCGTCATCGCCATCCGCGAGGGCAAACGTCCCGACGGCTCGCTGATCGGCCCGCCGATGCCGTTCGAGCAGTACCGCGGCATCTCCGACCGCGACGTGGCCGCGATCGTGGCCCATCTGCGCAGCGTGCCGCCGGTGAAGAACGCGGTGCGCAAGTCCGACTACTTCGAAGATCAAGCTGCCGCCGGCCTGGGGCCCGCCGGTGCGCACGGTGGCCGAGGTGCCGCGCGGCGACCCGGTGGCCTACGGGCGCTACATCGCCGGTCCGCTGGCGCATTGCATCGAATGCCATTCGTCGCCGGGGCCGGACGGCACGCCCGACGTCGTCGGCCGGCTGGGCGGCGGCGGCATGAAGTTCCCGGGTCCGTGGGGCGATAGCGTGGCTTCCAACATCACGCCCACCGGCATCGCCCACTACAGCGATGCGCAACTGAAGACGATCATCACCACCGGTGTGCGCCCCGACGGCAGTCGCCTCAAGCCGCCGATGGGCGTGCCGTACTACGCGCACATGAGCGCGGCCGACCAGACGGCGCTGGTGGCCTACCTGCGCACCCTGCCGCGCAAGTAACGCGAACCGCGAGGGCGCAGCGCCGCGCCAACGACGCCCTCAGGTCTCGGGCCGATACCAGCGCGGAAAGAACGCCTTCACCTGTGGCCCCGATGCCTTCAGCGCATGGCAGCCGTCGATGCTGAAGGGCTTGTCCTGCGCGTTCTCGGTCATCACCTCCCACAGCGCTTGCAGCGCCGCGCTGCCCATCACCCCGGCGAGCTCGTTCATGTGCGTGCAGCCGGCGGTGCGGCCGAACAGCTGGCGGATCGCATCGCGGTAGCCGCGGCCGATGCGCACGCCGGCGAGCCGGCTGTAGTCGGGCGCGATGGTGCCGCAGGCTTCGCCGTACGGCCCTGCGTCGGTGGCGGCCTGCGCGCTGACGATGGTGGCGCTGCGGTCGACCGTGAAGCGCAGCCACATCGAGTGCATCGCCTCGCCGGCAGGCAGCTGCCCGCCGGCACAGGGCACGGGGTGTGGCCAGGCGTCGGTGAGATGGCCTTCGATGTCCCACAAGCCGTCGCTGCGGGCATAAGCACGGACGGTGATGGCACGCTGGTGCGAGGCTTCGCGGGGGCAGGTGGGTGGTGGCAGAGGCATGAGGTGGAGCGGGCCGAGGAGTGGGTCAAGGCAGTGCCGAGACTACACCGTGCTGCCGCCCCGGCGCGTCCACCCTCAACCGCGGCGCAGCCGAGGTCGAGGGCGTCGGCGGCCTCGCAGTCGGCTCAGTCGTCCTTGCCGTGGCCGCCGTGACCACGGCGCCGGCATTCGCCGCGCGACGTGCCTCCCTCGTTGTAGTCGAGCGGTCCGTTGACCTCATGCTTGTACTTCACGAGCACGCTGTCGCAGACCTCGTCGCGCGTCTCGAGGTTGCCGCCGCAGGTGAAGTTGGCGGCGTCGTCGGTGCTGCCGCTGCCTTGGTAGATCGCAGTCTGCGGGTACGGGCAAAGCGGGCGCGTGCGGGTGACGCCCCCGGTGGTGACCGCCGACGCGATGGTCTTCGGCGGCACCTTGTTCTCGACCCAATCGACCAGCGCATCGAACAGGCCCTGTGGCTGCGGCCCTGCGCCGCCACTGCAGTGGGCGACGCCCGGTGCACGGAACAGGCGATAGAACTTCTGCACGCCGCTGAAGTCGTTGTCGTGATTGCCGCCATAGCGCTCCGCCATCTGACGGTAGTAGTGCAGCACACCCTGCGGCATGATCAACTGGTCGTTGGCGCCCACCATGGTCAGAAGCTTGCCACCGCTGGCGCGAAAGGTGTCGAGATCACCGAACGTGTCGGTCACGTCGGCGATGTTGCGCGAGCCCTGCTGTGCCACGTCGGCATAGGTGTTCGTTGTCACCGTGGTCCAGTCGAACATCGGGTCGTGCGTGTTCCAGTGGAACTGCGTGACACCCAGAAAGAACGGCGCCGCGCCGTTGAGCGCGTTGATCGCCGTACCGCGATCCAGGCCGAACCAGATGCGCTTGCCATCGGGGTTGCGCGGGCCGTCCCAGACGAGGTCGATGGCCTCGGCCTCGGCGCCCGTGAGGCAGTTGGTCGCTGGCGCACCCGATGCGCCGCAGATGTTGGCCTTGGCGCTGAAGGTGCAGGTGCGCGGCTCGTCGATCACGCCATCGACCACGCCGTCGTTGCCGTCGCAGGCCGCCACGGCTGACGTGGTGGCCTGCGTGAGCTTCGCGGCCAGAATCGGGCCGCCCACCAGGTCCTTCATCACGATCTGGCCCCACATCTGCGCAGTCTGGAAGCGCGTCCAGTACATCGCCGGTGCGTTGGCCAGAATGCCGTCGAGTTCGCGGCCGAGTTCCTGCGCCAGCACGTAGCCCTGGCGACCGCCGGTGGAGCAACCGTTCCAGTAGTTGTAGGACGGCTCCCTGGCGTAGTACTTCGCCGCAATGCGCTTGGACAGCAGCACCTGTTGCTTCATGCCGTTGCGGATGAAGTCGTTGATGAACTGCAGGTTGTAGGTGCCGTCTGCGTTCACGCCGGGCTCGCAGTTGCCGCCGGCGTGCCCGGTGTCGTTGCCCGAGCCCACGTAACCAGCGTTCACCGGCCCGACGACATTGAGGCTGCCCGAACAGCCGCCGCCGCCGATGCCTTGCGTGCGGCCGTTCCATGCGCCGACCGCCCCGCCGCTGCCGCCGTCCAGGGGCCCGAGCGGCAAGCCGACCCGGACGTTGATGTTCTGCTGCGCCGAGGTGCCGTAGAGCACATCGACTTGGCAGAACGCGACGTTGTTGCCCGCGGCGGGCACGACGGCGCTGGTGACCGCCTTGATGCCCGGCGTGCCCACCAGACCTCCGGCGTCGCCGGCGAGTTGTGAGCACATCAGCGGCTGCGCGGTACGTGGCGGCGGCCGGTGCTTGTCGGTCGCCGAGGCGGGCACGCCGGCCAGTGCGCCAGCGCCTGCCAGCAGCGCTGCCAGCAAACGTAGATGGGTCATCGCGATGTCTCCTGAACAGTGTGGGCGGGTTTCGGTCGCGCAGACAAGGCGCGCCGCCTGCTTGGTGGCAGCGTCGATTGAACCGACAGCGCGCTCGGCAGTCTTGCAGGATCGAATCTGCGTTGCAGAATCGGATCTCGCTCCGGGCAAACCCCGAACCCGCGCACCAAGGAGGTCGAAGCTAAGGGTTAGTCCGCGACGCGCGGACCCCACCACTTCCTATCCTGGGATGAGATCGCGAAAGGTGACACCTTGTACGCTGACTTTTCGCGCGTCGACACAATCAACGTGCACGCCGAGCGCAGCCGGCTGTCGCCCGAGCAGACGGCGCGATGGCGAGGGCTGCCGCTGGGTTGGTTCGACGCCGGGCCGTCGGTGCACAACCGGAACTTCTTAGTACCGCGCCAACTGGTGGCGCTGCTGGATGCCGGCGAAGCCCGAGTCCGCTTCGATTTCGGTGCGGGAATCAAGACGTTCGAATTGCAGGCCGGCGCATTGCGCGTCTTCGATGGACGGCGTGCATGCCGGCTCAACGACTGGTGGTGCCGCTCGGCGCGCCGGATCATGGTCGACCTCGATGCCGCGCGTGTCGACGAGCCGGAGGCGCTGGAGGGTCTGCGACAGGACCTCGACCTCCGCGACGACGAGCTCGCCGGCGTGCTGCGCGCCATGGCGCGCGAGATTGCAGAGGGCTGCCCGCACGGCGCGCTGTATGCCGAGTCGCTGTCTGCCAGCGTTGTGCTGCGATTGCAGCGCACGCACGGACGGCCAAGTCGTGAACGTGGCACGCTGACAGCGGCCCAGCTCAGGCGCGTGGACGACATCGTCGCTGCTGCGACCGACGGCGGGCCAGCGCTCGCCGTACTGGCCGCGGCCACCGGCTATAGCAGGGCGCATTTCGTGCGGCTGTTTCGACGTACGACCGGTACCTCACCGCACCGCTACGTCGTGCAGCGCCGGCTCGAACACGCGCGCCACCTGATCGTCACGTCGACCTTGCCATTGGCCGAGGTGGCCGCGGTCACCGGTTTCGCAAGCCAGAGCCATCTCAACAGCGCGTTCGTCCGGTTCTTCCGTTGCACGCCAGGCGACGCGCGGCGCGACGCCCGACCCTGACGTGTCGACGGCCGTGTCGGCCGCGCGATGGCCTGCCGCACAAGTGCTGCCGCGTCCGAGGTCAGAAACCGACGCGGCTGCCGCCCTTGAGCTGCAGCAGCGCGCGCGCCTCGTCGGGCGTGGCGACCTCCAGGCCCAGGCCTTCGATGATCTGGCGCGCCGCGCGCACCTGCTGCGCATTGGTCTCGGCCAGGCGCCCGGCGCCCAGCCACAGCGAATCTTCCAGGCCCACCCGCACATTGCCGCCGAGCGACACCGACTGCGCGGCGATCGGCAGCTGGTTGCGCCCGGCGCCGAGCACGCTCCACTGGTACTGGTCGCCGAACAGGCGGTCGGCCGTGCGCTTCATGTGCGCCACGTCCTCGGGGTGCGCGCCGATGCCGCCCAGGATGCCGAACACCGACTGGATGAAGAACGGCGGCTTGACCAGCCCGCGGTCGGCGAAGTGGCGCAGCGTGTACAGGTGCCCGATGTCGTAGCACTCGATCTCGAAGCGCGTGTCGTTGGCCGCGCAGGTGTTCAGGATGTTGGCGATGTCGCGGAAGGTGTTCTTGAAGATGCGGTCGTCCGACCCTTCGAGGTACGGTCGCTCCCAGTCGAACTTGAACGTCGGGTAGCGCGCCAGCATCGGAAAGAGCCCGAAGTTCATCGAGCCCATGTTGAGCGACGCCACTTCGGGCTTGAAGTGCGCACACGGGCGTAGCCGCTCCTCGACCGTCATCGTCGGCGCACCGCCGGTGGTGATGTTGATCACCACGTTGCTCGCCGCCTTGATGCGACGAAGAAATGGCTCGAAGGCCTCGGGCCGCTGGTCGGGCCGGCCGTCGTGCGGATCACGCGCATGCAGGTGCACGATCGCCGCGCCGGCCTCGTGCGCGCCGATCGCCGCGTCGGCGATCTCGTCGGCCGTGATCGGCAGATGCGGCGACATCGTCGGCGTGTGGATGGCGCCGGTGACGGCGCAGGTGATGATGACCTTGCGGGGAGGCTTGCGGCTCACGATGGATCCTCTGCGTTGGAGGGTGGTGACGATGATGCGGCTTCGTCGGCCGACTGGTCGCGCTTGTGTGCCACCAGCGCGGCCAGACGCCTGTCGCGCCGGCGGCTGCGGCTGGCGATCTGCTCCGGCGTGGGCGTGCGGCCCCAGGCGGCGACCGCCTGCTGCCAGGCCGCGTCGGTCCATACCGCCGGCGTGGGTGGATCGGCGAGGTAGCGACGGAACCAGTCGACGTAGCGCCGGCAGTAGTCGGCCATGCCGCCCGGCGCATTGAGCTCGATGGTCTCGAAGGGTCCCATCAGGGCCCAGCGCAGGCCCAGGCCGTCGGCGATGGTGTGGTCCAGGTCCTGCGGGCTGACGACACCCCCCTGCACCAGGCGGAAGGCCTCGGTCAGCAGCGCCACCTGCAGCCGGTTGAGCACGAAGCCGTCGACCTCGCGGCGCACGTCGATCGGCACCTGGCCGACGCGGCGCAGGATGTCCATCGCGCGCGTCTTCACGGCCGGATCGGTCCACGGCGCGCCGCACACCTCGACCACCGGCACCAGATGCGGCGGGTTGACCGGGTGTGCCACCAGGCACCGAGCGCGTCCGGGCAGCTGCTCGGTGAAGCGCGAGGCCACCAGCGCCGAGGTCGACGAGGCCAGCACCGTCGCCGGAGCCGCCAGCGCGTCGAGCTGCGCGAAGACGGCGATCTTGGTGTCCAGGTGCTCCGGGCCGCTCTCCTGCACGTAGTCGGCGCCGGCCACGGCCGCTGCGATCGAATCCACCACGTGCACGCGACTTGTCGCGGCGTCGGCATCGGCCACCAGTCCGTAAGCTGCTCCGTCGCGCAACGACTGTTGCACCCGCGGCAACACGGCCTCGCGCTGCGCGGCAGACGGATCCCACACCTGCACGTGCCAGCCGGCGCGTGCGAACACGTGCGCCCAGGCGGAGCCGATGAGCCCCGCCCCGATCACCGCCACCGTACTGCTGTCTGACAGGTCGTCAGCCCGCGGCGCGGTTCGCTTCTCGACGGCCATGGCTCAGCGCATCAGCCCGGGCAGCCACAACGAGATCGCCGGCACGTAGGTGACCAGCAGCAGCGCCAGGCACATCGCGCCGTAGAACGGCCATAGCTCACGCGCGACCTGCTCCATCGTGACCTTGCCGATCGCGCAGCCGACGAACAGCGTCGGCCCCACCGGCGGCGTGATGAGCCCGATGCCCAGGTTGAGGATCATGATCATGCCGAAGTGCACCGGGTCGATGCCGAGCTTGGTGATCACCGGCATGAAGATCGGCGTGCAGATCAGCAGCATCGGTGCCACGTCCATGAAGGTGCCCAGCACCAGCAGCAGGACGTTCACCAGCAGCAGGAACACGTACTTGTTGTCCGACAGGCCGAGGAACAGCTGCGTCACCTTGGCCGGGATCTGCAGGATCGCCATCATGTAGCCGAAGGCCACCGAGAAGCCGATCAGCATCATCACCATCGCCACCGTCTTCACCACGCGGTGCACCAGGTGCGGCAGGTCGCGCCAGCGGTAGTCGCGGTAGACGAACAGCGTGACCGCGAAGGCATAGACGCAGGCCACCGCGGCCGACTCGGTGGGCGTGAACACTCCGGTGAGGATGCCGCCCATGATGATGACCACGGTGATCAGACCCCACAGCGCCTCGCGCACGATCTTCGGCACCTCGGCCAGCTTGATCGGCTCGCCGCGCGGCAGGTCGCGCTTGTGTGCCGTCCAGGCCACCAGGCCGATCAGGCACAGGCCGAACAGCAGGCCGGGAAAGATGCCGGCCAGGAACAGGTGCGCCACCGAGATCGTGCCGCCGGCGGCCAGCGAGTAGATGACGGCGTTGTGCGACGGCGGGATCAGCAGCGCCTGCACCGAGCCGCAGATGGTGACGTTGGTCGCGTACACGCGCGTATAGCCGGCCTTGGCCATCTGCGGGATCATCACCGAGCCGATCGACGCGGTATCGGCCACCGACGAGCCCGAGATGCAGCCGAACAGGCTGCTGGCCAGGATGTTCACGTAGGCCAGGCCGCCGCGGATGGCACCGACGAACACGCGTGCCAGGTTGATCAGCCGCGCGGCCATGCCGCCCTCGGCCATGATGGCCCCGGCCAGCACGAAGAAGGGTATCGCCAGCAGCGCGAAGTCGTCGGTGCCGTCAGAGATCTTCAGGATCACCGCCTCCAGCGGGATGTCGACCCAGAAGGCGGCGATCAGCGCCGCCAGGCCGAGCCCGTAGGCCACCGGCACGCCGAGCGCGCACAGCAGCGCGAACGACCCGAGCAGGATGAGGGCGTCCAAGAGCTACTCCAGGTCAGTGGGCTGATCGGTGTACATGATCGACGTGCGGGGCGGCGCGCCGGCCCACAGCCGCTCGAACAGGAACAGCAATGTCAGTGCACCGGCGATCGGGATCGGCAGGTACACGATGCCCTGCTTGAGGCCCGGGAACTCCGCCATCGTCTGGAACCAGGTGACGTGGCACAGCTGCGCGCCATAACCCAGCATGAAGGCCGCGGTCAGCCCGACGCAGGCGTCCACGCCCCAGCGCATGAGGCGGCGGACCGGCGGCTTCACTGCGTTGAGCAGCGCCTCGACCGCGATGTGCACGTTGGCGCGGTAGATCGCGGCACCGCCCAGAAACGAGAACATCACCATCATCACCACCGCCGCGGGCTCGGGCCACGACAGCGGCTGGTTCATCACGTAGCGCATAAACACGCCCAGCGGAATGATCAGCGTGATCACCACCAGCGCCGCGCCGGAGATGACGATGCAGGCGATGTAGGTCCACTCCATCGCCTGTGCGAAGCGTTGTCTTGCATCCATGCGCGGGCTCCCCCCTGCGGCCGGGTCACGGCAGAGCGGGCGGCGCCAGCGGCCGCCCGTCGCTGCGGCCGGGCTCTACTTCGTATCCTGGATGCGCTTGAGCAGTGCGGCGTACTTGCTGCCGTACTTGTCGCGGATCGGCTGCGTGGCGGCGTAGAAGGCCGCCTTGTCGGCGTCGACAAACTGCACACCGGCGGCCTTGAGCTTGGTGGTGGCGTCGCCCACGTAGGCATCCCACAATGCGCGCTGCTCGAGCTGCGCTTCGCGCGAGACCTTGCGCACCAGCTCCTGGTCCTCCTTGGACAGCGCGTCCCAGGTGCGCCGCGAGAAGACGAAGATCTCCGGGATGATCAGGTGGCCGGTGAGGCTGTACACCTTGCTCACGGTGTAGTGGTTCTGGGCCAGCAGCGTGGGCGGGTTGTTCTCGGCGCCGTCGACCACGCCGGTCTGCAGCGCGCCGAACAGCTCGTTGAAGCCCATCGCGACGCCGTTGCCGCCCATCGCGTTCATGGTCTCCACGAACAGCGGGTTGCCCATCATGCGGATCTTCATGCCCTTCAGGTCGGCCGGCTTGGCGACCGGCTTGTTGGCGTACACGTTGCGGGTGCCGGCGTCCATCCAGCCCAGCACCACCAGGCGCGACTGCGGGCTGGCGGTCACGCGGTCGAGCAGCTCCTGGCCGATCGGGCCGTCGATCACCTTGCGCATGTGGGCTTCGTCGCGGAAGATGAACGGCAGGTTGAAGACGTTCAGGTCGTCGACCACCGGGCCCATCGCGCCGACCGAGATGCGCGCGATCTGCAGCGCGCCCACCTGGGCCTGCTCGATCATCTCCTTCTCGCCGCCGAGCTGCATCGAGGGGTACATCTGGATCTTGATGCGGCCATTGGTGGCCGTCTCGAGCTTCTTGCCCATGCGCTGGATCGCCTCGACCGTCGGGTACCCGAGCGGGTGCACGTCGGAGGCCTTCCAGACGGTCTGCGCCTGCGCGGTCAGCGGCAGCCAGCCGCCGGCGGCGAGCGCAGTCGCGAGCGTGATCAGGAATCTGCGGGTCTTTCTCATGTTGTCTCCTTCATGGGTGGGAAAGGTCAGCGAAAGGGCCGTCGCTGGTCGACCAGCCGGCCCAGATAACTTGCCGCGGCGGGCAGGGCGAGCAACTCCTGCATCGACGCGGCCATCTGCAGCCGGCTGATGCCGGCCGCGTCCTTCTGCACGAAGACGAAGCGCTCGCAGGCCTGCTCCAGGATGTCGAGATGCATGGGTTCGTTGGGGTGCAGGCACAGGAACACCAGTTTGCCAGCATGGCGCAGGTGCTGGAAAAAATCGAGCATGAAGCCGATGTAGCCGTCCTGCGCGTTGAACTGCGGCTCGTCGAACAGGTGCACCACCGCCTCGGGTGCGCGCGCGGCCTCGAGCAGGAAGGCCGGACGCGTGCGCCGGAAGCGCCGCAGCTGGTAGGACTGGTGATAGTGCAGCGCGAGCTGGCCGCGCTGCCCGTAGCGCACGCGGTGGATGTCCTGCCCGGCGACCAGCACGCGCCCATCGCTCGGCTCGTTGCCGCCGGTGACCAGCTCGAACAGCGTGGTCTTGCCGGCGCCGTTGGCGCCCATCACGCCGATCACACCGGGCTCGTCGACGCGGAAGTCGGCGTTCAGCTCGAAGGTGGTGCGCCGGTGTGGCCAGCCGCGCCGGTAGCACTTGACGAGGTCCTGCACTTGCAGCAGCGGCGTGCCCATTCAGATCCCCAGCCACCGGCGCTGCAGCGCGGCATCGTCGCGCAGCGCCTGGGCATCGCATTCGTGCACGATGCGGCCGGCATGCATCACGGCCACGCGGTCGGCCACGCCCAGCGCGCAGGCCACGTTCTGTTCCACCAGCAGCACCGCCACGCCTTCGCCGCGCAGGCGTTGCACCGTGTGCATCACATCCTGCACCACCTTGGGTGCCAGGCCCTGGCTCGGCTCGTCGAGCAGCACCAGGCCCGGCGCGCCCAGCAGCACGCGCGAGATCGCCACCATCTGCATCTCGCCGCCGGAGAGGTTTTCGCACTCGCGCGGCATCAGGTACTCCAGCGCCGAGAACAGCGCGAAGCACTCGTTCAGCGACCAGGCGCGAAAGCGCGTCTTCTTGCGCGCGATCTCGAGGTTGCGGGCGACCGTGAGGCTCGGAAAGACACGCCGGTCGTCCGGCACCCAGCCGACACCTCGCGCGGCGATGCGGTGCGTGGGCTCGTGCGTGACGTCGTGGCCGTCGAAGGCGATGGCGCCACGGCGGGCCGGCGTCAGGCCGAGGATCGAGCGCAGCGTGGTCGTCTTGCCAGCGCCGTTGGGTCCGAGCAGCGCCAGCACCTCGCCGGGTCGCACCGACAGCGACGCCCCGAACAGCACCTGGGTCTCGCCGTAGAAGGTGTCGATGCGTTGCACCGCCAGCAGCGGGGCCGTCGCGGCCGGCGGCGCGGCGCTCACGGGGCATCCTCCGTGCTGCGCGCTCATGCCGGCAGCCCACCCAGGCTGGAGCGCTGCACCCACGGGTTCTGACGCAGCGCGGCCGGCGTGCCTTCGGCGATGACCTGACCCCAGTGGATGACCGACACACGATCGGCCAGGCCGAACAGGAAACGCATGTCGTGCTCGATGATCACGATGGCGAGGTGCCGCTTCAGCGATTCGACCAGCTCGCGCAGGCGCGCCGTGCCTTCGGTGCCCAGGCCCGCGGTGGGCTCGTCCAGGAAGAGCAGCTGCGGCTGGGCGGCGAGCGCCACGCCGATCTCCAGCGCGCGCCGCTCGCCGTAGGACAGGCTGCGCGAGGGCACGTGCTCCTTGCCGGCCAGCCCCACACGCTGAAGAACCGTGGCCGCCTCGTCGTAGGCCGAGGCGTGGCGGGCGAGGTCGCGACACATCGACCAACCGCGCGCGCGCACCGACGGCAGCGCGATCACCACGTTGTCGATCGCCGAGTACTCGTCGAACAGGTTCATGATCTGGAACGAGCGCGAGATGCCGCGGCGCGCCACCTGGCGTGGTGCCAGGCCGGTGATGTCCTCGCCGTCGAACATCACCTGGCCACGGTCGGGCTTGTAGCGGCCCGTCAGCACGTTGAAGCAGGTGGTCTTGCCGGCGCCGTTGGGCCCCATGATGCCGCGCAGCTCGCCGTGCTCGACGGTGAGCGAAATGTCCTCCAGCACCACCTGGTCGCCGAAGCGTTTGTGCAGCCGCCGGGCTTCGAACAGTGCCATGGTCAGGCCTTGTGCTCGGTCGTGGTGCCGGCGGCGCCGGCACCGCGCGTGGCCGTGGCGGCTCGCCGCGGTCGCCACGCCTGCCAGATGCCCGCGATGCCCTCCGGCTGGAACAGCACCACGGCCATGAACAGCAGGCCGTACCACAGCAGCCAGGCCTCGGTGTAGGCGCCGAGCAGGTCGCGCGCCAGGATGAACACCGCCGCCCCGATCACCGGGCCCCAGAAGCTGACGAGGCCGCCGCCGATCAGCACCATCATGACCACGAAGCCCGAGTTGTGCAGGCTCATCACGTTGGGGTAGGCCGAGTTCTGCGCCATCGCGAACAGGCTGCCGGCCAGGCCCGACAGCGCAGCCGACAGCACGAAGGCCGACCACTTGTAGAGCCACACGTTGTAGCCGACGAAGGCCGCGCGCATCTCGTTCTGCTTGATGGCGCGCAGCACGCGGCCCCACGGCGAGTGGACCAGGCGCCAGAGAAACACCAGGACGAGGGCGAACACGGCCAGCGCGAACCAGTAGAACGACTCGTTGCTCGTCAGCGACCAGCTCCACTCGCCCAGCCGCAGCGGCGGGCGCTGAATCTTCTGCAGGCCGTCTTCGCCACCGGTGATGGAGTGCCACTTGATCGCGACGAACCACATCACCTGGCCGAACGCGATCGTCAGCAGCGCGTAGTAGATGCCGCGCCGGTGCGAGATGAAGGCAGCCACCACCGCGCCGACCGCGGCCGCACACAGCGCCGCGCCGAGCACGCCGTCGCCCAGGCCGGCCCCGGCGCGCTGCTGCAGCAGCCCGAACGCATAGGCGCCGACGCCGAAGTACGCGCCGTGGCCGAACGACGGCATGCCGCCGTGGCCGAGCAGCAGGTTGTGCGCCAACGCGAAGATCATCCAGATCACGATCTCCAGCGCCACGTACTGGTACAGGCCGACGGACTGCAGCCACAGCGGCGCGCTGGCCAGCGCGGCAAGCGTGACGAGCAGGGGCGCGGTGACGATCGAAGCGGTCGGCGGACGATAGGGCATGGCGGATCGGGCGATGCGCGGTCTCGCGTGTCGCCGAGAGGAGAATGTCTGTTCTCATGTTGTGCTTGTCAAGCATGTTTGTTCTAATGTCGTCGTTGCCCGCATGCACCGATGAAAGCCGCCACGACCTACCAGGAATTCGCCGATGCGCTGAGCGCGGCCTATCCGGGCCTGTCACCGCAGCAGCGGGTGATCGCCCAGTTCGTCATCGAGCACCCCGACGACTTCGCGCTCGGCACGGCGGCCACGGTGGCCGAGGCAGCAGGGGTGCAGCCGTCGGCCCTGGTGCGCTTCGCCAACGCGATGCGATTCGCCGGCTTTACCGACCTGCAGCGCCTGTTTCGCGACCGCCTGCGCCAGCAGGCCGGCACCTACCGCGAGCGCATCGGCGCGATGAAGACGCCGGCCGCCGGCCGCGAGCACGCGCCCGCGCTTCTGTCGTCGTTTGTCGAGCTCGGCGTCGCGGAGCTTCACCGCCTGGAGCAGCGGACCACCGACGCGGCGCTGCGCCAGGCGGCGCAGAGGGTGTGCGCCGCGCATCGCGTGCATCTGCTGGCGCAGCGCCGCGCGTTTCCGGTGGCGGCCTACCTGGCCTACGCGCTCGGCCAGCTCGACCTGCCGGTGCAACTGCACGACGGCCTCGGCGGCATGCTGGGTGAGTCGCTGCGGTTGATCGGCACCGACGAGCTGCTGCTGGTGACCAGCTTCAAGCCGTATTCGCCCGAGGTGGTCGACGCCGCACTCAAGGCGAGGGAGCGCGGCGTGCAGGTGATCGCGATCACCGACGCGCCGCTGTCACCGCTCAAGCCCGCTGCCCACGTGTGCCTGGAGATCGGCACCGGGCCGACGTCGCCGGTGCGGTCGCTGGTGGCGCCGATGTGCCTGGCGCAGACGCTCGTGGTGTGTGCCGGTCAGTGCCTGGTGAAACCGAAAGCCAGGCGCAGGAGGTCGCGTTGAGCGCTGGATCCGACCCCGACCCGAGCGCCGGCGCCGACGCGCTCGACGTGATCTGCATCGGCCGCGCTGCGGTCGATCTCTATGGCGAGCAGATCGGCGGGCGGCTCGAGGACATGCGCACCTTTGCCAAGTACGTCGGCGGTTCGCCGACCAACACCGCGATCGGTGCGTCGCGCCTGGGCCTGCGCGCCGGCCTGCTCAGCCGTGTGGGTGACGAGCACAACGGCCGCTTCGTGCGCGAGACGCTGCAGGCCGAAGGCGTCGACGTGAGCTGCCTGCGCACCGACCCCTCGCGGTTGACCGCGCTGGTGTTCCTGGGCATCAAGGATCCGCAGACCTTTCCGCTCATCTTCTACCGCGATCGTTGCGCCGACATGGCGATCACCGTCGACGACATCGAGCCCGCCTATCTGGCGCGCGCGCGTGCCGTGCTGATCAGCGGCACGCACCTGTCGCACCCCGATACGCGCGCGGCCTGCATCAAGGCGATGTCGATCGCGCGCAGCCAGGCCAGCCGCGTGGTGCTCGACATCGACTATCGCCCGGTGCTGTGGGGTCTCACGTCGCCGGGCCTGGGCGAGCAGCGCTACGTGGCCTCGGCCGCGGTGACGGCGCAGCTGCAGGAGGTGCTGCCCCTGTGTGACCTCATCGTCGGCACCGAAGAGGAGATCCACATCGCCGGCGGCAGCACCGACACCGGCGCAGCGCTGCGCGCGATCCGTTCCGTCAGCAATGGTTTGATCGTGATGAAACGCGGCCCGATGGGCTGCATCGCTTACGAGGGCGCCGTTCCCGAGCGGCTCGAGCACGGCCTGGTGGGGGCCGGCTTCCCGGTGGATGTGTTCAATGTGCTGGGTGCCGGCGACGCGTTCATGGCCGGGCTGCTGCGCGGGTGGGTGTGGCGTCAGCCGCTGGCGCAGGCGCTGCGCTACGCCAATGCCTGCGGCGCGATCGTCGTGTCGCGGCACGGCTGCGCGCCGGCCATGCCCACCTGGGAGGAGCTGACGTACTTCTTCGAGCACCGGCAGGGCATCACGCACCTGCACGGCGACGAGGAGCTAGAGCATGTGCACCGTGCCACCGCCCGTCGCGCCACGCCGGCGTCGCTGGCGGTGCTGGCGTTCGACCATCGCAGCCAGCTCGAAGAGGTGGCGTCGCGCTGCGGCGCCGATGCCGAGCGCATCTCCCGCTTCAAGGCCCTGGTGGCGCAGGCCGCCGAGCAGGGCTACGCGGCCGAGCGCATCCTGCTGACGGACAGCGAGCGAGACGAGGCCCCGGCGGCCGGCATCATCGTCGACGCGCGCTACGGCACCGAGGTCCTGCACCGGTTCACGGGGCGCGGCGTGTGGATCGCGCGACCGGTGGAGCTGCCCGGCTCGCGGCCGCTCGCCTTCGAGGCCGGCAACCACGTAGGCCTCGAGCTGAACGACTGGCCCACCGAGCAGGTCGTGAAGTGTCTTGTCTTCCATCACCCGGACGACGAGCCGTCGATGGCGGCGCGCCAGATCCAGAGCGTGCGCGACCTGTACCGCGCCTGCCAGCGCACCGGCCACGAGCTGCTGCTGGAGGTGATACCGCCGCGGCAGATGGAGCAATCGCCGTTGACCATCGTGCAGGCGGTCGAGCAGTTCTACGAATGCGGGGTGCGCCCCGAGTGGTGGAAGCTGCCGCCGTTGAGCGAGCCGGCCTGGCAGGCGCTGGCGCGCTGCATTGCGCAGCACGATCGCTGGTGTCGGGGCGTGTTGCTGCTCGGCCTCGAAGCGAGCGAAGGGGAGCTCTGGCAGGCCTTCTGCGTCGCGGCCCGCCAGCCGCTGTGCAAGGGCTTCGCGATCGGCCGCACGCTGTTCAACGCCGCGGCGCAGGGGTGGTTCGAGGGCGTTATCGACGACGCCGGCGTGGTGGCCGACGTGGCCACCCGATACCAGCGCCTGATCCGCATGTGGATCCAGGCCCGGTTGCTGCAACCACCCACGGTCGACGCCGCGGGGCCGGTGAACACGAGGCACGACACATGAGCAAGCCAACGCGCTACTTCACTCATTTCACCGAATTGCTGCCGACCACGTCGTACCTGGCCGAGGCGGCACACCAGAGCTTCGTACAGGCCACGAACCTCGGGCTCGGTGATCGGTTCGTCGCATCGTCGTTCGAAGCGCAGGAGACGCTGAACGGCGTGCAGATCGTCCCGCACTGACGGGACGCCACACCCCGGGCGCCAGCCGCCCCGCATCACAGGAGACAAGCGCATGACTGACGATCTCACATCCCCCGTCACGCAGACGCAACCCGAGCGGCGCCGCTTCGTGAGCGCCATGGCGGCCGCGCTCGCCGGCGGCAGCAGCTTCTTCGGCCCGTGGGCCACGAATCGCGTCTGGGCCCAGAGTGCGGCGCCTAAGCCGCTGGTGATCGGCCTGACCATGGACGCCAGCGGCCAGTACGCGGCCAGCGGCGGCGAGGAGCGCCTGGGCGCGATGATGGCCATCAAGGAGTTCAACGAGAAGGGCGGCGTGCTCGGCCGTCCGATCGAGGCCATCCACATGGACACCGAGACGACGCCGGCCACCGGCTCGCGGGTGGCCGAGCGCATGATCAGCCGCAACGAGGCGGCGTTCCTGATCGGCGCGGTGCACTCGGGTGTGGCCAACGCGATCTCGCAGGTCGCGCAGAAGCACGGCTGCATCTTCCTCAACACCAACTCCAGCTCGCCCACCGAGAGCGGCAAGGACTGCCACCGCACCAAGTTCGTGTGGGACGGCAACGGCACCAACTTCGCGCTGGCCACGGTGCGCAACACCTTGAAGACGGCCGGGCGCGACTGGGTGCTGATGACCAACGACTACGTGTGGGGCCACAACACCTCGAAGGCGACCCGCACGATCCTCGAGGCCAACGGCGGCAAGGTGATCGACGAACTGCTGGTGCCGCAGAACACGCGCGACTTCTCGGCCTACCTGCTCAAGCTGCAGCAGCTCAAGCCGCAGGCCGTCGCCACCGCGATCGGTGGCGACGACATCAAGGCGCTGCGCCAGCAGGTGGTGCAGCTCGGCCTGCACAAGCGAGCCGCGTGGATCAACAACCAGCAGGACTGGCCCGACGTCTACGGTCTCGGGCCGGAGCAGATCTTCGGTGTCTTCGGCACCACCTGGTACTACCGGCTCGATCTGCCGGGCGTGAAGGAGTTCGTCGCTGCCTACCAGAAGACCTATCCGGGCATGGCGATCGCGGTGCCGGGCAACGTGTATCACAACGGCTACATGGCCACGCGCGAGCTGCTGCGCTGCGTGCAGGAGGCCGGCACGACGAACAACCTGGCGGTGATCAAGAAGCTCGAGGGCCGGAAGATGAGCGCACGCGACCGGCTGCAGCACCACGACGCCTGGATCGACCCGGTGACGCACCACTGCGAGCAGACCGTCTACATGGCCAGCTACAACGACACGCCGGCCGAGAAGACCGACATCTACAAGATCCTCACGCAGACCGAGCCGAAGGACGTGGTCGACCCCGACGCGCCGAAGTCGTGCAAGCTCGAGAGCTACGAGGCCACGCCGAGCTACGAGCGCTGAGCTGGCAACGCGGCCCGATCGATGAGCCTGCTGCCGCACCTGTTCAACGGGCTCACGCTCGGGCTGCTGTTCGCGCTTGTCGCGCTCGGCTTCATGCTGATCGTCGGCGTGATGGAGACGATCAACCTGGCGCACGGCTCGTTGTTCGCGCTCGGCATGTATGCGGCGCTGGCGGTGCTGGCGCCGCGCCTGAGCTGGCTGCCCGAGTGGCAGGCCGCCTACCTGGCGCTGCCGCTGGGCACGCGTTATGCGCTCGCGCTGTTCATCGCGCCGGTGCTGGTCGGCGCGTTCGGGCTGTTGCTCGAGCTGTGCCTGCGTCGCACCTACGGTCGGGACCCCTTGTACGGCCTGCTGCTGACCTTCGGTGCCGCGCTGGTGATCGAGGAGGCGATCCGCCTGGTCTGGGGCTCCAACGAGCAGCAGCTCGCGCTGCCCGAGGCGCTGTCGGGCGCCATGCTGGTCGGCGACATCATCTACTCGCGCTACCGGCTGTTCGCCTGCGGGTTTGCCGTGCTGGCCATCGGGGCGTTGTGGCTGTTTCTCGAAAAGACACCCTATGGCGCGATCATCAAGGCCGGCGCACACGACAGCGAGATGGTGCGAGCCCTCGGCATCCACCTCGGCCGCTTGCGCTCGGGCGTGTTCGCGCTCGGCGTCGCGCTGGCTGCATTGGCCGGCGTGGTGATGGCGCCGATCTGGGGCATCCGCCCCGGTGTCGGCGTCGACGCGGTGGTGCCGGCCTTCCTGGTCATCGTGCTGGGCGGCGTCGGCTCGCTGTGGGGCGCGGTGGCTGCGGGGTTGATGGTCGGCATGGTGGTGGGGCTGGCGGGCGCCTTTGCGTCGGAGTGGTCGATGCTGTCGATGTACCTGCTGTTCATCGCGGTGATCACCTTCCGTGCACGGGGCCTGTTCGGCCGCAAGAGCATCCTGGACAACTGACATGAGACCTCTGGAAGACAAGGTGGCCGTGGCGGTCACCGGCGAGATCATCGATCTCAGCGGCGATCTGCACATGCACTGACGCGCGGTCGTACACCATCATGCCCAGCCCCCTGTCGTTCTCGCTCGCCGATCGCGTGGCCTTCGTGCCCGGCGGCTACGGCGACATCGGTCGCGCGGTGGCGTGGCAGCTGGCGCAGGCCGGCGCCGCGGTCACCGTGGCCGGGCGTGACGGCGCGAAGGCCGAATCGCTCGCTGCGGAACTGGTGCGCGCCGGCCATCGCGCGCTCGGGCTGACCATGGACATGAAGGACACCGCGCAGATCCGCGCCGCCACCGAGCGCGTGGCAACGCACTTCGGTGCGCTCGACCTGCTGGTCAACTGCGTCGGCATGCAACGCGAGCAGCGCCTGGCCGATGTGACCGAGGAGGCCTTCGACGAGGTCGTGCAGGTCAACCTGCGCGCCGCGATGTTCCTGGCGCAGGCGGCGGCGCGCTGGCAGATCGCCGCGGTGGCGGCCGGCCGCGCGCCCGGGCGGCAGATCCACGTGCTGTCGGTGCGCGCCCAGCTCGGCATGCGCGATCGCGGCTACTCGGCCTATTGCGCGTCCAAGGGCGCGCTGGTGCTGCTGATCCGCCAGCACGCGGTGGAGCTGTGCAACCATGGCATCACGGTCAACGGTGTCGCGCCGACGGTGGTGCGCGGCGAGATGGGTCGCCACTGGCTGGCCGATGCGCAGGTGCGCGAGCGGCTGCTGCAGCGCATCCCGCTCGGCCGCGTGGCCGAGCCCGAGGACGTGGCCGGGCCGGTGCACTTTCTGTGTAGTGCAGCCGCCGCCTTCGTCACCGGCCAGGTCGTCTATGTCGATGGCGGACTGACCGCCACGCAGTGAGGGCGCCTCAAGCGCTGTTCAACCGGATCTGCACAAAACTGCCGCGGCACGCCGAATTCGCCGCCGCGCACCGTTGACGAGAGCGCCGCCGCGCGCCCACAGTGGCCGACTCGTCCCGTGGCGCTGAATGAAGGTCGTGCACATGAACACCAGACGCGGATGCGCATCGGCGCTGGCTGTCCTGCTGGCCCTGCCCGCCGCGGCGACGTGGGCCGGCGCAGCGGCCGCGCCGGGCGCTGACACCGGCGCGAGCGCCGTGCAGCGAGGCAACGTGCTGTCGCTGCGCAAGACGCTGCCCGGGGCAGCACCGGATCGACGCGCCGAGATCCAGCCCTTTGTCCGCTCGGCCGCTGCCGGCGACCTGGCCGCCGTGGTGATGGCCTTCGACGACGTGCCGGTGCGCGCCAACGGCGCGGCTGCCATCGAGCAGTTCGCAGCCCATCAGGTGATTCCGTTCTTTCTCGATGCGGTACGGCTGGACGATCCGATCCGCGTCACCGCCGCCACGTTCGAGGATGGCTCCCAGGGCCACATGGCCTACACCTACGTGGTGACCGCCAAGGGCGAGGCCAAGCCGTTCGTGATCGCCTGGCGCGCGTCGGCGGGGCCGATGCGGGTGATGGACGTGCAGCTCGGTCGTTGCGTGAAGGACCGCCACCCGGTCTCGCCCGGCCGCTGCGACCGCTGACACGTGCTTTGACGTCCGTCAAGACCCTACTGGCGGCGTCCCCCCAGCATTCGCAGCCATGAATCCATTCGTCGTTCTGCTGGATCAGTCTGCCGCACTGTCGGCCCACGCCGGATCCCTTGCCAACCTGCAATCCCGGGTCTGCCTGCAACTGAGCAAACCGCCGCGGGTGGCGCCCGATGAATACGCGGCGACCTACGACGCGCAGATCGAGGCGCAAGACAGCGCCAAGGCCAGTCGCGCCGGTGTGTCGGATAGCACGAACGGCACGCGTGGCCGGCGGGTGCCGTCGCCCCGCTGCTGAACGTCCCCGCCAACTTTCGCGCATCCCGCGCCGGTTACACGGCGCGCGCACTCGAGCCGGCGGCCGCTGCGCCGACAACCCATGTGGGCAATGGAGCAGCAAATGGGCTGGATTCGTGTCGGGGCGCTCATGGGGGTCGGGTTCGTGCTGTGTGGCATGGTTCACGCAGAAGGCGCGCCATGGTCGATCATGCGGACGGCGGTCGACCCCGGCGCCGCACCGACCGGTGCCGTGACCAAGCCCTGGCCGTCGCCCGCGCAGCACCTGACCATCCAGCTGCCTGGCATGAGCCACCACTTCGACGCACCGGTGGACGAGGACGGCGAGCCGCTGCCTGAGCGCCGGTTCAACGAGCGCAACTGGGGCATCGGCGTGCAGCTCGAGCGCAATCTCACCGACGACTGGGACGGCTGGGTCGGCAAGACGGCGTTCGGCGTCATGAAGGACAGCCTCGATGCCATGGGCGGTTATGCCGGCCACACCTGGCAGAAGCGCGTGGTCAATGGCGCCAGCTACACCGTGGACGCCGGCGCCGGTGCGTTCCTCTTCTACCGCACGCTGCGCTTCGACGGCCAGCACGTGCTGGTACCGGCGGCGCTGCCGGTGCTGTCGGCCACGCACAAGCGTTGGAACCTGGGCATCAACGTCGTGGCGGTGCCGCGCGTGAAGCTGCCCGACGGCACCATGCCGGGCGTGATCTACGCGCAGTTCACCAAGGGCTACTAGGCTGCGCGGGCGCTGAGCCCGCCGCTCGCGATGCGCCTGACGAGGGCGCCGACGCAGGCGCGTCGGCTCTCATGGTCTTCCGGCTCGGGGTAGCCTTCGGCCCTCGTTGCACGGGAGCTGACATGCCGCCTCGCCTGACCTCGCAGGACTTCGACCAGGAACTGCTGATCCTCTTCGACGCCTATGTGCACGGCGACGTGGACCGCCGCGCCTTCCTGCACCAGGCGCAGCGTTTTGCCAAGGCGGGCGTCACCGCAGCCGGCCTGCTGGCCGCGCTGAGCCCCAACTTCGCTGCCGGCCAGCAGGTGCGCCCGGACGATGCGCGGGTGAAGACCGAGTGGATCACCGTGCCGTCGAGCGCGGGCTCCGGCAGCATTCGCGGTGCGCTGTCGAGGCCGGCTTCGGCGGGCAGCCAGGTGTTGCCGATGGTGTTGGTGATCCACGAGAACCGCGGGCTCAACCCGCACATCGAGGACATCGCGCGGCGCCTGGCGCTCGACGGCTTCATGGCCTTCGCGCCCGATGCGCTGACGCCGCTCGGCGGCTATCCGGGCGACGAAGACAAGGCGCGGGCCGCCTTTGCCACGCTCGACCAGACGAAGACACGCGAGGACTTTCTCGCCGCCGTGCGCTGGCTGCGCGCGCGCCCGGACGGCAACGGCAAGCTCGGCGCGGTGGGCTTCTGCTACGGTGGCGGCATCGTGCACTGGCTGGCCACGCGGCTGCCGGACCTGAACGCCGCCGTGCCGTTCTACGGCAACAGCCCGGCGCCCGATCAGGCCGCGCAGGTGAAGGCGCCGCTGCTGGTGCAGCTGGCGGCGGTGGACGAGCGCATCAACGCCGCGTGGCCCGCCTACGAGGCGGCGCTGAAGGCGGCGGGCGTGCGCCACGAGATGCACCAGTACCCCGGCACGCAGCACGGCTTCAACAACGACACCACGCCGCGCTACGACGCGGCGGCCGCCAAGCTGGCGTGGGAACGCACGGTGGCGTTCTTCAAGCGGCATCTGGCATGAGGCAGGCGCCCGAGCAGTGGCAGGTCGACGCCGGCGACGCTGACGTGGCCACGCTGCACGTGCCGCCTGCGCTCGGGCGCGTGCGGCGATTCGACGTCGATGTGCGCTTCGAGGTGCAGTGCCCGGCCGACGCGCAGGGCGCGTGGCATGGCATGAGCGTCGAGATCGACGGCCGCCAGGTCTGGTCGCGTCAGATTGCGACCCACAACGCGGGGCAGACCGACAGCCTGGACTATCACCAGCGCATCGACGTGGCCGAGTCTGCGGCGCTGCGTGTGCGGGCCGTCACCCGGGTGCGGGGCGCGCAGCGCCGCCGTTTGCGCATCGAGGCGGCCGAAGAGGCGTGACCGATCGGCCCGCGTGAGCGGATCTCCCGAGCGGGCGTCAGGGCGCGACAGCGTGCTGGAAGGCCAGCAATGCCCGGTGCAGTGCCTGCGCGGCACGCAGGTCCGGGCAGTACAGCACCAGTGCGTTCGCACGCTGGGGCAGCGCCGACAGCGGCATCACGCCGTGATCGGCACGGGCCTGCGTGATCATCGCGTCGAACGGGCCGCTCCACACGCAGGCCACCGAGCGGGCACAGGTGATCGTCAGGCGTGCCTCGGGGCGAAAGTGGCGGCCGGCCGTGCCCAGCTCTGCATAGTCCACGCTCAGGTTGCCGAAGAAGACGCGCACGTCGCGTGAACCCGCCTGGAACGCGACGGTGGGCGGCTCGACGCTCGGCTCGACGAGCGTATGCCTGCCGTCGTGGCAATTCTCCAGCGCGCCCTCGATGGTGTCGGCGTAGGCGAGCGGCTGCTCGGCGAGCGCTGGCGCCGCCAGCATGCTGCACACGAGGAAGGTCGCGCCGAGTCGATTCATCATCCGTGGTTTCGAGCCGATGGCGCAGCTTGCCCGATGACGGGGCGTCCGCCAATGTCCGACCAGAGGGGGTATCCCCTGATTGGTGTATACCGTGCATTCACTCAACGCCGAAAGACCATGCATGTCCAATGCCATTGCAGCCCACAAGCACCGCACCCGACTTCACGTGCTGCGCGATCGCGTGAAGCGAGCGTTGCGTGACCAGAAGCGGGGGCTGACGGGCGCCAAGGAACGGCTGGCTGCGCACCAGGCCAAGCGGGCGGACTACCGCGCCGCGCATCCGGCGCGCATCTACCCTTGACCGATCCGGCAGCGCGGTTCGCCCGCGAACGCGTCGACTAGGGCTGCTGCAGGCGCTGCAGCAGATCCGCCGTCGGGTAACCATCCGCAGGCAGGCCGATGCTGCGCTGGTAGCGGCGCAGCGCGTCCCGCGTGGCCGGGCCCATGATGCCGTCGGGCGTGCCGCTGTCGAAGCCGCGCGCGCCGAGCGCGCTCTGCAGTGCAATCAGCTGACTGCGCGACAACGCCTGCAGATCGCGCGGCCACGCCGCCTGCACGCCTGGCCCGCCGGTGATGCGCTGCGCCAGCAGCAACACCGCGAGCGCATACGACGTGGCGTTGTTGTAGCGCAGGATCACGCGGAAGTTCGGCCCGATCAGGAAGGCCGGCCCGCGCGCGCCCGCGGGCAGCACGATCGAGCCATCCGCGAAGTCGGGCAATGCGGCGCCGTCGATCGCCTTCACGCCGTCGGCAAGCCATGACGCGCTGGCTCGCCGCGTTTGCGCATCGGCGCGGCTCACGTCGAAGCCGGGCGGCAGGCGCACCTCGACGCCCCATGCCTCGCCGGCACGCCAGCCCGCCCGCGCGAGGAAGTTCGCGGTCGAGGCCATCGCGTCGGCCACGCTGGTCCAGACGTCGCGCCGGCCGTCGCCGTCGGCGTCGACCGCGTAGGCCAGAAAGTTCGACGGCAGCAGCTGCGTCTGACCCATCGCGCCGGCCCACGAGCCGACCATGCCGGCTCGCGTGATGTCCCCGCTCTGCAGGATCTTCAGGGCCGCCAGCAGCTGGTCGCGCGCCCAGTTCTCACGCCGGCCGTCGAAGCCCAGCGTGGCCAGCGCGTCGATCGTCGGCATGTTGCCGGTGTACTCGCCGTAGTTGCTCTCGATACCCCAGACGGCCACCAGCACGCCGGCCGGCACGCCGTAGCGCGCGGCGGCGGCCTCGGCTGCCGCGCGCACCTGCTGCAGCTTGTCCTGCCCGCGCGTAATGCGCGTGGGCGAGACGGCACTGTCGAGGTAGTCCCACACCGAGCGGGTGAACTCCGGTTGCGCGCGGTCGAGCTCCACCACGCGGGGCATGTACTGCACGGAGTCGAAGGCGACGGCCAACGTGGTGTCGGCGATGCCGGCGGAGCGCACGCTCGCACGAAAGTCCGCGACCCAGCGCGCGAAGCCGAGTTGCAGCGCAGCGGCCTGTTCGGCCGTGCCGTCCTGGCCGGCAGGCGCCGCTCGCGTCGCTGCAGGGGCCGAAGGCGTCGCTGCAGGGGCCGAAGGCGTCGCTGCAGGGGCCGAAGGCGTCGCTGCACTGGCCGAAGGAACTGCGGTTGGCGCGCTGGCCGAAGGAACGGGCGGCGGCACATTGGCCGCCGGGGTGGGCAGCGGGGCGTTCACCATCGGAGCGGATGCCGCCGGTTCGGCGGCGGCAGCACAAGCGCAGGTGCAAGCCGTCAGCGCCCACACCGTGGTCAGCGTGGCGAGCGGCCGGCGCTGTCGCGGCGAGGCAATTTCCGCTGCGTGCATCGTGCTCGCGTCAAAGCGCCATCGCCGGGCGCAGCGCCATCGCCGCGCGCCAACGCACGAGGTGCGGGTGCTGCTCGCCGGGTCTGACCTTGACCACGCGCGCGAAGTCCACCGCCACCACGGCGGTGATGTCGGCCATGCTGAAGCGGTCGGTGGCGACGTACTCCCGCGTGGCCAGGCGATCGTTCAATGTCGCGAAGAACTGCTGGAGACGGGCCACACCGCGTTCTGCCAGCGCGGGGATCTGCTCGTAGTCCACCGGCCCGGGCAGCGCGCGGCGGGCCATCGCAGGCGAGCCGTTGCGCAACGCCTCGGCAATGGCCATCAACCCCTCGAACTCGATGCGCCAGTGCCAGCTCGCGATCTCGGCCTTCTCGACCGCCGTGCGGCCCATCAGGGGCGGCTCGGGGTAGCGCGCCTCCACATAGGCTGCGATCGCCGCGTTGTCGGTCAGCACGACCCCGTCTTCGGTGCGCAAGGCCGGCACCGTGCACTGCGGATTGATGCGTCGATAGGTTTCGCTGAGCTGCTCGGCGTTGCGCAGGTCCACCGCCACGGTGTCGTGCGGCACGCCCTTCTCGGCCAGCAGGATGCGCGCGCGGCGCGGGCTCGGCGCGGTGGCGCAGTCGTAGAGCGTGATCATCGTTGCGCCACTGTTCTCGGTACCGACGGGTGCGTGGCCTGAATGCACCAGGACGCCTGTGTTTCAGGCCTTCAGCCGCGCGTTCTGCGGGAACATCGCGCGTCGCGCATCGTCGTCCATCTCGGTCTTGAAGGCATGGCGGTCCTTCAGCGCAGCGGCGCGCAACGCAGCGGGCCGCTCGTTTACCGTGTCGAACAGCCGCTTCACATGCGGCAATTGGTCCCAGGCGTCGGCGCCGAGGGCGAAGGCCAGCGCGCGCGTCCAGCCCCAGACGGCCATGTCGAGCAGCGTGTAGCGGTCGCTGATCATCCACGGCCGGTCGGCCATGTGCGCATTGATGATCTTCCAGTGCCGCCAGGCCTCGAAGTCGTAGCGGTTCAGCGCATAGGGGACGGGCTCGGGCGCGTAGTGCTTGAAGTGCACGCACTGGCCGGTGAACGGGCCGATGCCCGAGGCGGTGAACATCAGCCACGACAGCATCGGGCCGCGGTCCTGCTGCGCAGGCAGGAACTGGCCCGTCTTCTCGGCCAGGTACAGCAGGATCGCGCTGCTGTCGAACACGGTGGTGGACCCGTCCACGATCACCGGCACCTTGTTGTTCGGGTTGAGCGCGCCGAAGGCCGCAGCATGCTGCTCGCCTTTGCGGGTGTCCACCGGAATCGCCTCGTACGGCAGGCCGGATTCCTCGAGGAACAGCGCGACCTTCATCGGATTGGGCGCGAGCGAGTAGTAGAACTTCAGCATGTCGGGCCAGGGTGGGGTGGGAATGCCCGCATCATCGCATCGTGGCCGCACGGGTGGCGGTCGAGATGTTGCACAAGTCCGTGCGACTGGTGTGCCCATCACGCAGGCACCACAATAGGGACGGATCCATGCCGTTGGCTAACTGCTGCTTCACTGGTACATCGGCGCTCGTGGTGCTGGCCCTGTCGGGGCTGGTGCGCGCGGCGGCCCCGGAAGCGGCCGCCCCAGGGGCAGGTGGTTCCTTCGACGAGGTGCGCGCGGACGTGCCCATCGGCCGCAGCACGGCGCTGGCCGTCACGTCGCCGCCCGACGGCATCACACTGGCGGCCGACGGCCCGAGTGTGGACACACCGTGGCTCGTCCGCCCGGTGGTGCGCGGTCGCGGTGGCGCGCAGGGCCTGATCACGATGCGCGACGATGCCGACATCCGGCTGCGCCTGGGAGCGGGTTGGACCGACGTGCGGTCCACCGGCACGGCGCCACCCTTGCAGCCGGTGCCGGGACGGCGCTGGAACCTCGACGACAGCGAGTTGGCCTGGCGCAACGCCGGCGGCGAGTGGTATGCGTCGGTCCAGCGGCGCCACTGGGGACCGGGCTGGACCGGCAGCCTGATCCTCGACGGCGCCGCGCTGCCCTTGGCCGCCGTGGGTTGGCGGCGCCCGCAGGCACGGCCGAGCGAGCACCCTTGGCTGCGCTGGCTAGGCCCGTGGACGGCCGATGTCTTCTTCTCGCGGCTGTTCGGCCACGACGAGCCCAGGCGGCCCGGGTTCATCGGCATGCGCTTGCAGCTGCAACCGTTCAGCCACTTGCAGCTCGGCCTGGCGCGTGCACTGCAGTGGGGCGGGCGCGGGCGCCCCGAGGACGCGCCGGCACTGGTGCGTGGCCTGCTCGGCTGGGACAACGCCGGCACCCGCGACGTCACCAACGACAACCAGCCGGGCAACCAGCTCGGCGGTTTCGACTGGCGATTGCAGCTGGGCGCCGAGCGCGACAACGCGTTCTACGGCCAGCTGGTCGGCGAAGACGAAAACGGTTATCTGCCGAGCGCCTACGTCGTGCAGGCCGGTGTGCAGGCGCGCTGGCGGTTGCACGGGGCGTTGCTGCACGGCTTCGTCGAGTGGAACGACCTGATCGCCGGTCACGCCTACGGCGCCGGCAGGCCACCGGGCATCACCTACACCCACAGCGTCTATCGGCAGGGCTACACGCAGGACCGCATGCCGCTCGGCCACCCGGCGGGCGGCGACGTCACGCTGGGCAGCCTGGGCCTGCTCGCGCACGTGGCGCAGGCCCGGCTGGCGGTGGTGGTGTCGCGGGGTACGGCACTGCCGACGTCGCAACGCTTCGCGGCTGGCCCTATCGCCGGTGTGAACGGCAGCGTGCAGGTGGACTTGAGCGCGCGCCAGCAGCTGGGCTCAGGGCTGTGGTGGTGGCGTGATACGGCCGAACGCCAGCGGGCGCTGCAGCTGTGGTGGCGCATGCGCCTGTGACCGCGGGGCGTCAGTTCTTCGGCACGGCGCCTGGCGCTTCTGCGGCCTCGTCGTCGATCGCCTTCATCACCGCGCGGTAGAAGGCTTCGCGCGCCTCGCTGGCTACCGGATCGGTCGCCCCGTGGGCCCAGTTGGCGTTGGAGGCGATCACGATCTTGCGCTTCGGGTCGATGAAGAGGCCCTGGCCGAAGATGCCGCGTGCGGCGAAGCTGCCATCGGTGTACGTCCACCACTGGTAGCCATAACCGCGCCCGGGCCGGCCGATGCCCGTGCGCTCGGTGGTGGCTTCGCCGAGCCAGCCTGCCGGCACGATGGCTTGCCCGCCGACACGCGCACCGCCGAGGATGAAGAGCCCGAAGCGCGCGAAGTCGCGTGTCGCCGCCTGGATGCAGCAGCCGCTGATCTCGTGGCCGGTGCGGCTCAGGATCCAGGTCGCCTGCTGCTCCATCCCGGCAGGCGCCCAGATCTTCTCCGACAGGTAGGTCGACAGCGGCTTCTTCGTGGCCTGGCCGAGCAGCACGCCGACGAGATTGGTCTCGCCGGTGCTGTACTGCCAGCGCGTGCCGGCCGGCACCTCGCGCGGCAGTCGGCGCAGATAACTCACCAGCGCATCGACGCCTTCCTCGGGCTTGTGATTGTTGAACTGCGCGACGTCGGACTTCGGGTCGGCGTAGTCCTCGTTCCAGCGGACCCCCGAGGTCATGGTGAGCAGCTGGCGGATGCTCACGTCGTCGTAGGCCGAGCCTTTCATCTGCGCGATGTAGTCGCTGACCTTGTCGTCCATGCTGCGGATGTGGCCGTCGCGAATGGCGGCGCCCACCAGCGTCGACGTGATCGACTTGGCCACCGAGAAGCTGGTCCAGCGCCCGCCGCCGTCGAAGTCGAGGCCGTAACGTTCCAGCCGCAGCTTGCCGTCGTGCACGATCAGCAGCGCCGCGCTGCGCTGGCCCGTCATGTAGGCGTCGACGTCGAGCGGCAGTTTCAGCGGCGCGCCCGCGGGCAGCGGCAGTGTCGTGCCGCCGGCCGGCACGACGCGCGCCTTGGCCAGCACGGGCAGCCGATCGAGCGCACGAAACGCCGCGTCACGCTGCGCCTGGCTCCAGAACAGCAGGTCGCGGTTGGTCGGCAGCGTGGCCAGCAGGCCGCGCGTCTCCTTGTCGAGGTTGAACCAGCCGGCGGCCCCGGCGACGCCGAGGGTGACGAGCAGTCCGAGTGCGATCTTCGTTGCCTTCACGGCGAACTCCCGGTCAGCTTGTCCTGCGTCGACGTGTCGAAGTCGCTCGCATCGTGCCGCTCGTGCAGCTGGCTCGCGGGCTGGCCGAAGCTGCGGTTGACCATGCGGCCGCGCTTGACGGCGGGTCGCTGGGCGATGGCGTCGGTCCAGCGCTGCACGTGGGTGTAGTTCTGCACCTGCAGGAACTCCCCGGCGTCATAGAGCAGGCCCTTGGCGAGCGCGCCGTACCAGGGCCACACGGCGATATCGGCAATGGTGTAGCTGTCGCCGGCCAGGTAGTCGGTCTCGGCCAGGCGCCGGTCCAGCACGTCGAGCTGACGTTTCACCTCCATCGCGAAGCGGTCGATCGGATACTCCATCTTGCTCGGCGCGTAGGCGTAGAAGTGGCCGAAGCCGCCGCCGAGGTAGGGCGCCGATCCCATCTGCCAGAACAGCCAGGACAGACACTCGGCGCGCGCCGCCGGCGCGGTGGGCAGGAATGCGCTGCCGAACTTCTCGGCCAGGTACAGCAGGATCGCGCCGGACTCGAAGACGCGGATCGATTCCGGGCCGCTGCGGTCCAGCAAGGCCGGGATCTTGGAGTTCGGGTTCACTGCGACGAAGCCGCTGCCGAACTGCTCGCCCTGGTTGATGCGGATCAGCCAGGCGTCGTACTCGGCGCCCCGATGGCCGAGCGCGAGCAGTTCTTCCAGCATCACCGTCACCTTGACGCCGTTGGGCGTGGCCAGCGAATACAGCTGCAGTGGGTGGCGACCGACCGGCAGCTCCCGGTCGTGCGTAGGCCCTGCCATCGGCCGGTTGATGTTCGCGAACTGGCCGCCGCTGGGTTTGTTCCAGGCCCAGACCTTCGGCGGCACGTAGGGGAGCGAGTCACTCATGCGGGGTCTCCGGGCGGCGGTGCAGAGGTTCTGGACGGGTGGCGAGGCTGCAGTATCTCGCCGAGTCGTCGCCCGAAGGCGTGTGCAGCAATGACGCACCGTGCGTTCAACTTTGCGCGCCGGCAGCCGACATCCATGGGGCGAGCCGCCGCCTTCAGCCTGTCCATGACCGACCCCGATCCGTCCCTCGCGCCGTTGCTGCGCATCGATGAGCGTTTGTCCGCTGCGCTGGCCGGCGCCGGCGGCGGGTCGCCGGCCGTGCCGAAGATGGTGGGTGCTTTCTGCGAGGCGCTCGGCTGGGCCTGCGGCAGCTTCTGGTCGCGTGATGCCGAAGTGGCCGATCGGCTGATCTGCCTGGGCGCCTGGGGCGTCGACACGCCGGGCATCGCCCAATACCTGAGCCACAACGAGGGAAGAACCCCGCTGCTCAACAACGCCGGCATCGTGGGTGCCGCCTGGCTTGGCAGCGCGCCGGTGTGGGTGGCCGACATCGCGCAGGACGACAGCTTCCGCAAGGTGCCGATCGCGCTGCGGGCCGGGCTGCACACGGCGCTGGCCTTTCCGGTGGCCGTGGGCAGCCAGGTGCTCGGCGTGCTGGAGCTCTACAGCGGCGCGGTGGAGCCGCGCGACGAGGCGCTGCTCGCCGGCTTGCGCCTGCTCGGCGGCCAGGTCGGCCAGTACCTGCTGCGCGCGCAGGCGCAGCAGCAACTCGGCGAGAGCGAGAAGCGCTTTCGCTGCCTGGCGGCGCTGTCGTCGGACTGGTACTGGGAGCAGGACGCGCAGCAGCGCTACATCCGCTTCGAGGGTCGCGGCGGCACGCAGCCCGACGCCGACATGGTGGCGGCGATGATGGGCCGGCGCCAGTGGGAAGTGCCGGGCCTGGTCTGCGCCGGCAGCGACTGGGAGGCCCATCGCGCCATGCTGGAGCGGCGCGAGCCGTATCGCGACTTCGAGACCGCCTATCGCGACGACCGGGGCCGCGTGGTCCACCTCAGTGCGCACGGCGACCCGACCCACGACGCGCACGGGCAGTTCACCGGTTACCGCGGGACGGCGCGCGACATCAGCGTGCTCAAGCAGGCCGCGCAGCGTGTGCAGTACCTGTCGACCCACGATGCGCTCACGCAACTGCCCAACCGGGCTGCGTTGCGCCAGCTGGTCATGCAGGCGCTCGAGCTCGCCAAGCGCTACCAGCGCCGCTTCGCCATCCTGCTGTTCGACGTCGATCGCTTCCAGCGCATGAACGACGGGCTGGGTCGTGATGCCGGCGATGCGCTGCTGCGCGAGACGGGTCAGCGCCTGCGCAAGCAACTGCGCGCCAGCGACGTGGTGGCGCGTCTGGATGGCGACGAGTTCGCGGTGCTGGCGCACGAGCTGACCAACGCGCAGGATGCCGAACCTGTGGCGCGCAAGCTGCTTGCTGCCGTGGCGGTGCCGCTCACCGTCCAGGGACAGACCTACCGGATGACGGCCTGCGTGGGCATCGCCCTGTATCCCCAGGACGCCGAGGACGAGGCCGCGCTGATGCAGCGGGCCCAGCTGGCGTTGCGCGCGGCCAAGCGCGAAGGACCGGGCAGCCTGCGCTTCGGTGACGCCACCGAGCCGCCGCGCGAGGCGCGCAGTCCGGCCTGAGCGCCGCCGCAGGGCTGCGCGCAGGCCTGTCGACTACACCATCGGATAGCCGGTATTCAGCGACGTGCCGAAGAAGTCGAACGTCTCGTTGGCCGGCACCTTGAGGTTGAAGCGCGGATCGGTGGTCTCGAAGCCGAGGTACTTGCGCAGTGCGGCGTGGATGTGGCGCGGCCGGATCACCACGCCGGCCGTGGCGTCGATGGCGCCGGTGGTCGGGCTGATCCTGCGCGCCTCGTGCTTCGGTCCGCTCGCCCCGACCACGCGGTTGCCCCAGGTGGCGTTGGCCTCCATCAGGACCTGGCTGCCGACCTCGTGGTGGTCCTTGCCGTTGCCGGTGTTGAGCGCGGTGCGGCCGAACTCCGAGTAGATGCGCACGAACAGCCGGCTCGACAGGCCGAGTTCGGCGCTCTTGGTCCACAGGTAGTCCACCAGGTTGGTCAGCTGCGGCAGCGAGTTGGCCATGCCTGCATCGTGGTTGCTGTGGGTGTCGAAGCCGCCGGAGGAGAGCTGGATCGTGGACGCCAGGCCAGCCTGCGCCGCGATCAGCGCGATGTGCGCCTGCTGGAAGCCGTTGTCGAACTGCGCCGGCAGCCCCTGCGCGATGCGCTGCAGCATGGCACGCGAATCGCTCGAGCTCAGGAACTCCTGCACCGCGACCTTCGAGCGGGGCACCAGATCACCGCGCATCTGCAGGGCGCGCATGCGCTCGGCCCGCACGCCCTGCGTTCGGGCCAGGTCTGCGGCCTTCATGAAGTCGTTGGTGGCATTGACGGCGTTCGGCGACGCCAGCGCCCGGAAGGCGTTGGCATCGGGAACCCGCGTGGCGGCGACCAGGCCGGCGCTGGTGCTGAAGCCGCCGCCGTTGATCCAGGCCATCGGCATGCCGCCGCCGAACTTCGAGGCGAACAGCTCCGACGCGTTGGGGTAGCCCATGTCGAGCCGCCCGGTGGCGTGCGCCCGCGTGCCCTCGTCGTGCCCGTTGGTCTCGCTGTGCACGCCGTTGATCACCAGCATGTTGCGGAAGTGGGCGCCGAAGAACGCCGCGTTGTTGCCCATCGGCGCGAAGCGGATGTTGCCCGCCACGCCGGCCGGCGTGCCGGCCGCCGCATAGTTGTTGATCAGCCGGTCGGCGTCGCGCGGGTCGGTCCACGAGCTCTGATCGAGCCCGCCCGAGGCGTGGATGTTGATCAGGATGCGGCCGGTGTAGCTCTGCGCCTGCGCCTGCGGGATCAAGGCCCACGGTGCGATGACGACGCCGGCGCTGCGGGCCAGCTTCAGGAATTCTCTGCGTTGCATGATCGTTCTCCTCCCGGGGCTCATTCGTACAGGAACTTCACGTCGCCCAGCATGTAGGCGAGCACCGTGGCCCAGGCGCGGCCCGTGTAGTTGGCGTCGTTGCCGTTGTTGTAGACACAGTTCACGGGGCGCGCCGGCGCGGTAGCGCGGTCGGCCCAGGTGTCGGTGAACAGCTTCAGCGTGCGCTGCACCTCGGCATCGGACTCCGGCACATCCTCCTTCCACAGCCACTTGTGCAGGAAGCGCACGTTGGCCGTGATCGCCGCCAGGCCCGCTGTGGTGGCCGGCGTGTCGGCGAGCGTCACCTGCGGGAACAGCAGGCGGCTGGCCGCCGGTTTGTCGAGGTCGGTCTTGGCGAAGGTGCAGCTGCGCACCGCCACCAGCCGGTCGATCGTCACCGTCTGCATCATCGTGTGCGACTGCGCCCGGTTGGTGCGGCCGACGCCGTCGAAGTCACCGTAGTTCAGCGCCCAGCTCGCATACGGGTTGTTGAACTCGACCCAGCCGTCGCCGACCAGGCCGACCATCTTGCGCTGTAGCTGCGACGGCGCGAGCATCGTCATGCTGCTGATGTCGCGCAGTTCGGCGTCGCGGGTCGCGTTGGTGCTGGCCACCCGTTCGGCGCGCGCCCACTTGGTCATCAACAGGTCGACCAGCAGGTCACGCACGTTGTAGCCGCCGGTCTTGAAGCGCGCGGCGATCGCCACCAACTCCTCGCTCTGCGCCGTGTAGGCCGCCGACAACGCGGCGTACTGCGGCAGCGTGGCATCGGTGGGCATGCGCAGCGGCTCGCGGCCGAGCAGGCCTTCGTACCAGAAGTGCACTGCGCCGAGCGCGAAGCGCTGGTCGGCGCCGACTTGCTGGCCGATGAACTGCAGCGCGGTCTTGTTGCCGGTGAAGCCGCCCGGCATCGTGGTGGACCCGTAGCCTGGTGCCTTGCTGTCGCGGAACCAGTTGTCGCCGGCCTGGTAGTAGGCCTGGTTGTTCGCATTTTTCGGGTAGTTGTTGGAGCGATAGGTGTTGGGCAACGCGTGGTCGACCGTTCCGGTGCGATTCGGCAGGAAGCGGTTGCGTTCGTTCCAGTTCTGGAAGCCCGCAGCGATCGGGTCGATCGTGTCGTGGCACGCCGCGCAGCCGGGGTTCTCGATCGTCGGCACCTTGAACACGGTGCCGTCGTCCATCGGCCGCACCGCGAGCGCGCTGACGTTGGTGGCCAGGAACTGCTTGAACAGGATGTTCACGCGGTGCCGGTTGCGGTTCGTGTCCGTGGTCGGGAAGCGTTGCAGCCAAGGGTGCGTCGACAGCACGCCGGCGTGTTCGCGCGTTCCGCCCAGGCGCGCGCTGGGCAGCGTGGCCTGGCGCCATTCCGTGTCGTCGTCCTTGTTCGTGAAGCTGCCCTGCACCGCTGCACCCAGGTACTCGGCGAGCACGCCGTTCACCACGGTGTAGTTGGCCGTGACCATCTCGGTGTAGGGCCGCTCGTTGCGCACGATGTACTTCATCAGTTCCACCGGCTCGCGTTTCGCGGCGGCGTCGAAGCGGTTGCGCACCGCTGCGTCGACCTGCGTCACGTTCGCCGCGCCGAGCACGGCG
>CALMQI010000343.1 GCA_937871935.1 uncultured Burkholderiales bacterium | reverse complement strand
GGCGTGACGGCCGTGCGAGGGCGAGTCCCGCAGCCGCCCTCGCGCGGCGAGCATCGCAGGGAACCTGGGCCCGCAGGGCCCAGGCGCCGGCGGTTGAGCGCCAGGGCATGCCCGCCCGCAGCCTTGCACTCTCGTTCTCACAAAGGCGCGCACAGCGGGCGGCGAACGACCGCATCGGGCCGATACCCGTCAACCGCCTACGAATCAATCCATGCGACCTGGAATCAGACTCCGCCGCGCGCTGCCAGCCGCGATCGATCCGGCGCGCGTTCCAGCAGCGGCAGCATCGGACTGCCCATCTGGCGCGCGAGCCGCAGCACCGTCATGTCGGGCTGGTGCGGCAGCCGGCGCGACGGGTTGGCGCCGCGGGCCAGCAGGTACTCGATCATCGCGCGCTGCTGGCCCGGCTGATCGAGTGCACTCGGGTTGAGTGCCTTTGCGAGCGGCACCCAGGGCAGCTGGTCGCCCTGCGGCGGCGGCACGCGGTCGGCGAGTTCGGGCGCGCGCGCGAACCACCAGTCGAGCGCCTGGAAGTGCGCGCTGCGAAAGGCCTCCTCGAAGCCCGGACGCAGCACGCCGTCGTACGGGTCGAGGCCAGAGCGCGCGGCATGGCCTTGCGCTTCCAGTTGCGCCGACAGCGGCGAGCCGAGCAGGTCGGGGTGCAGCGCCGACAGCGGACTGAAGCCGATGCGACCGGCCACCAGGGTACCGTCGGCAACCCAGGTCTCGAGCACGCGGTCGAAGCCGACCGCGCGGGCCTTCGGGCACGTCAGCATGCGCACCACGTCGTGGTGCACAGCGCGCGCGTCGGCTTGCGCCAGCCACAGCAGCGAGGCACGCGATGCAGGCGTGGCGCCGGCGAAGTCGGGGCACCCGTCCAGCTGCGCCAGCTCGACCAGCGGCGCACGCGCGCACGCCTCGGGCATCGCGCCCTTGTCGATCAGCTCCGCCAGCACCGGCCACAGCCGCACGTCACGCGCGGCCACCGCCAGTGGGCACAGCGGCAACTGCCACGACACGATGTCCTCGCGCCGGATCGCGCCGGCCACGTAGGGCACGCAATGCGTGGCCAGGGCACGCTCCACGCTGTTGAGCCGGTAACACGGCACCGGTCCGCCCTCGACCAGCTTGTCGTGCACATGCTTGAGGATCGACCAGCTCGCACTGGTGTCGGTGGCGGCGCCGAGCGCGTTGATCAGCATCGCCGGCGCTGTGCAGCCGGCTGACAGCAGCAGCGCCACCAGCGCAAACACCGGCTTCCAGGATGACCGGTAACGACGACGAGAGTTCATGAAGGGGGACACGATCCTGGAAGGAAGCCGAGGTTGGCACGGCGCACGCCCGTGCACGATGGCGTCGACCCTGGCGGGCCGTGATGAATTTCCGCACACGCGCGGGAGTCGGTGGTAACCGGGTGTGGGAGCGCTGCAACGGGCCTGGCGCCGCGCGTACGGCGTTCCCTGACAGCGCGCAAACGCAGGGCAGGCAACGGAAGAAAGCTGCCGAAAATCGAGGTGCTCAGAGGGTGCAGCGGGTGAACACACGATGACAATCCGAGGTGAGTCCCACTCGCCGAGTCGGCGCCGTCGTCACCATGACCGCCTGAATCCATGCCGACCATCCTTGCCGTCGACGACACGCCGCAGAACCTGACGGTCCTGGGCGAGCTGCTGTCGCACGACTACACCGTGCGTGCCGCCAACAGCGGCGCCGCCGCCCTGCAGCTGGCCGCGCTGCAGCCGCAGCCCGACCTGATCCTGCTCGATCTGATGATGCCGGCGATGGACGGCTTCGAGGTGATGCGCCGCCTGCGCGCGGACACGCGCACGCGCGACATCCCGGTGATCTGCGTCACCGCGCTGAATGCCACCGAGGACGAGGAGCGTGGCCTCGCCGCCGGCGCGGTGGACTACCTGACCAAGCCGCTGCGCGCGTCGGTGCTGCTGGCCCGCGTGCACGCCCATGTGGAGCTCAAGCTCGCACGCGATCGGCTGACCGGCCAGAACGCCTTTCTCGAGGCCGAGGTGGCGCGGCGCATGCGCGAGAACCAGGTGGTGCAGGACGCCAGCATCCGTGCGCTCGCGCGGCTGGCCGAGACGCGTGATCCCGAGACCGGCAACCACCTGCTGCGCACGCAGCAGTACATGCGGCTGCTCGGGCAGCTGCTGCGCACGCATCCGCGCTTCGCGAGCGAGCTGGACGACCGCTCGATCGAGCTGCTGGCCAAGTCGGCCCCGCTGCACGACATCGGCAAGGTCGGCATCCCCGACCACATCCTGCTCAAGCCGGGCAAGCTCGACGCGGCCGAGTGGGAGGTGATGAAGACGCACGCACGCATCGGTGCCGAGGCGATCGAGCGCGCCGAGCACGACGCCGAGCAGCCGATCGCCTTTCTCACCGTGGCCAAGCAGATCGCGCAGCACCACCACGAACGCTGGGACGGCAGCGGCTACCCCGATGGCCTGGCCGGCGACGCGATTCCGCTGTCGGCGCGGCTGATGGCGCTGGCCGACGTGTTCGACGCGCTGATCTCGCGGCGCGTCTACAAGGCGCCGATGCCCTACGAGCGGGCGCGCGAGATCATCGTGGCCAGCCGCGGCGCGCACCTCGATCCCGACGTGGTCGACGTGTTCGTCGCCCACTTCGACGGCTTTTGCGACATCGCGACGCGCCATGCCGACACCGACGAGGGCGTGGCCGCCAAGCACGCGCTGGTGGCCGGCGAGCGGCCGCCGCCGCGGGCGGCCGCCTGAATGTCGGCGGGCACGACTGCGAGGCGGCGCGGATGACCGACATCGGCCACGACGCAGGTCCACCCGGCATGCCGATCGGGCGCCGCCGCATCGTGTATGCGGTGCTGGTCTACGCCCTGTTCGCGGCGAGCTGGATCTACGGCTCCGACCTCGCCCTGGCGTGGCTGGTCCCCGACCCGGCGCAGCTGAGCCTGATCGGCCTGTACAAGGGCTGGGCTTTCGTCGCGGTGACATCGGTGCTGCTGTACGGCCTGATGAAGCGGCTCGGCTCGCAGGCGGCAGCCCCGTCACGCCTGGCCTTGCCCACGGTGACGGCCCATGGCATTGCCCGTCCGCTGATGGCGCTGGGCGCGGTGATCGTCGCGCTGACTGTCGGCGCGGTGGCGCTCAACTTCCGGCTCGAACGCGAGCGCGAGGTCGCGCGTCTGGAGGCCGTGGCGTCGTTGCGCGCCGGGCAGGTCGCCGACTGGATTGGAAGCCGGTTGTCGGAAGCCAGGTTCATGCGCGGGTCGGTCTTCCTGGGCGACCTGCTGTTGCGCTGGAAGGACCAGGGTGACGCCGAATCCGGCCAGCGGCTGGCATCACGGTTGACCGAGTATCGGCAATCCAATCGTTATGTCAGCTGGCAGCTGCTCGACGCGCAGGTGGCATCGCTGATGAGCGAAGACACGGCCGACGCCGTGATCGAGCCCGCTCTCAAGGCGGCCGCGCTGCGCGCCCTGGCAACCGGCGAGGTACAGACGACAGGCCTGTACCCGGTCGACATGCCCCAGCGCAAGGGCAATCTCGACTTCGTGGCCCCGTTCGTCAAGACCGGCAATCCGGCGCGCGCCGTGCTGGTGCTGCGTGTCGACCCGGAGTCGTTTCTGCTGCCCATGCTGAGGGCCTGGCCCGTACCGACACGGTCGGCCGAGTCGGTGATCGTGCGCCAGGAAGGCGACAAACTGCTCGGTACCTTCGGCCGCGGCCTGGCGCTGCCGCTGTCGACACCGGGCCTGTTCGCGGCCAAGGCCATTCGCGGCGAGGTGCCGATGGGCGTGGCCTTCGACGGAGAGGACTTCCGCGGCATCCCGGTCATCGGCGTCGTGCAGCCGATCGTCGACACGCCATGGCATCTGGTCGTCAAGATGAACCGCAGCGAGCTGTTTGCGCTGGCCGCGCGCACCTCGGCCTGGATCATCGCCGCGGGGTTGTTGTCGCTGTTCGGTGCCGGTGTGGCCCTGCACGCGCTGCGCGAGCGCCAGACACTGCGCGTCGCGCTGGCCCAGGGTGCCGAGCGCGACGCCAAGCTGCGTGCGTTGAACCTGCTGGACGCCATTGCGGAAGGCTCGACCGACGCGATCTACGCCAAGGATCTCGAAGGCCGGTATCTGCTGCGCAACCAGACCGCGCGGCTGGAGTTCGCCGTCGGCCGCGACAAGGTAGACCTTGACGCGGTGAGCGACTTCGCCCTCTTCGAAGCCGACGACGCAGCGCGCCTGCGCGCCAACGACCAGCGCGTGATCGCCGAGGACCGCACGCTGAGCTTCGAGGAGGAGATCACCACCAACGCCGGACGCCGCACCTTCCTCGTCACCAAGGGTCCGCTGCGTGACGCGCAGGGCAAGCCGATCGGCGTGTTCGGCATCTCGCGCGACATCACCGAGCGCAATCGCACCCTGCGTGAACTGGACCTGCACCGCCACCATCTGGAGGAACTGGTGCACGAGCGCACCCGCGACCTCGAGATCGCGGTGGCGCAGCGGCTGGAGTCGGAGCTGTTCCTGCGCACGCTGACCAACAACATCCCGGGCATGTTCGCCTACTGGGACCGCGACATGCGCTGCCAGTTCGCCAACCAGGCCTATGCCAACTGGTTCGAGCGCACCCCCGAACAGATGATCGGCCTGCCGGTGGACGAGGTGATCGGCGCCGAGCGCCAGGCGTCGCTCCGTGATCGACGCGACCAGGTGCTGGCCGGCGTGACGCAGGTGTTCGAGCTGCAACTGCGCTCGCGCGAGGGCATCGAGATGCCGGCGTTGGCGCAATACGTGCCCGACATCCGGGACGGCCAGGTGCGCGGCTTCTTCGTGCTGGTCACCGACGTCAGCCAGATCAAGCTGGCCGAGACGCGGCTCAAGCAGCTCAATGCCGAGTTGACCGAGGCCCGCGACCGCGCCGAGGCGGCCACGCGGGCGAAGAGCGCGTTCCTGGCCAACATGAGCCACGAGATCCGCACGCCGATGAACGCGATCGTGGGTCTGGCCCACCTGCTGCGGCGCGATCCGCTGACGCCCGCGCAGTCGGAGCGGCTGCACCGCATCAACGACGCGGCGAGCCATCTGTCGGGGGTGATCAACGATGTGCTGGACCTGTCGAAGATCGAGTCCGGCAAGTTCACCCTCGACCACACCGAGTTCTCGCTGCGCGCGCTGTTCGAGCGCGCGCAGTCGATGGTCGGCGAGCGCGCGCTGGCCAAGGGCCTGGCCTTCACGCTGGACCCGGGCGCCGTGCCCGACCGGCTGCGTGGCGACCCCACGCGGCTGTCGCAGGCTCTGCTCAACCTGCTGAGCAACGCGGTCAAGTTCACCGAGCGCGGCTACATCGCCACGCGCGCCGAGCTGGTCGAGCGCACGCACGACGCCGTGCTGGTGCGCTTCACCATCGACGATTCGGGCGTCGGCATCGAGGCGCAGGCGGCGAGCAAGCTGTTCGAGCCCTTCGAGCAGGCCGATAGCTCCAGCACGCGGCGATTCACCGGCACCGGCCTCGGCCTGGCCATCACGCGCCACCTGGCCCGCATGATGGGCGGCGACGTCGGCGTCAGCAGCACCTGGGGTCAGGGCAGTCGCTTCTGGTTCACTGCGCGGCTGGCGCTCGGCAGCACGGACGATCCGGCCGCGTGGCCGCCGGTCGCCGGCACGGCCGGCACGACCGCGGCAAGCGCCCTGCTCGCCCTCGAGCAACGGCTGCGCGACCAGCACGCCGGCGCGCGCATCCTGCTGGCCGAGGACAACCTGTTGAACCAGGAGGTGGCCCGCGAATGGCTGCAGGCCGCGGGCCTGTCGGTCGAGGTGGTGGGCGACGGCCGGGCCGCTGTCGATGCCATCGCCGGCACCGCGTTCGACCTGGTGCTGATGGACATCCAGATGCCGCTGATGGACGGCGTGCAGGCGGTCCGTCTGATCCGCCAGCTCGACGGTCGCGCCGACACGCCGGTGCTCGCACTGACCGCGCATGCCTTCGACGAAGACCGCCGCACCTATGTCGAGGCCGGCATGAACGCGCACCTGGTCAAGCCGATCGACCCGCTGCTGCTGTACGAGGCGCTGCTGCGCTGGCTGCCGCGGCGGCCCGGTGCATCGGCCGCGCCGCCGCCCGACGTTGCCGCGCCGCTCGACACGGCCGCGCCGAATGCGTCGGCGATCGCTGCGATCGTCGATGGCCTCGATCCCGCGGCGCTGACCCGTTACTTCAGCGGCCGCGTCGAGAGTTATCGACGCGCGCTGCGACAGTTCGCCGCCTGCTACGGTGCCGGTCTGGCGAGCCAAGATGCCGGCGCGACGACGCACTGGCGCTTCGCCGCCCATTCCTTGAAGGGCGCTGCGGGTGCGATCGGCGCCAACGCGCTGGCCCGACACGCAGCCGCTTTGGAAGCGGCCGCCGGCGACGCCGACGCGGCGCAGCTCGAGGGCCTGATCCGGACCTTGCAGGTTGAACTCGCCGCCGTGGTGGCCGCCATCGAGCGCCATCTGGCCGTCGCCGACGCGCCGCAGCCCCCGCGGGCCGACGCGCCGCGCATCTCCGATGCCGAGATCGACCAGCTCGAGGCGCTGCTCGCGCAGGCCGACTTCATGGCGATCGGCCGGGCGCGCGAGCTCGAGACGGCCTTGCGCCAGCGCTTCGGCGGCGCGGCGATCGACGTCACCGCACAGGTGCAGCGCTTCGAGTTCCACCACGCGCTGCAGGCGTTGCGCCGGCTGCGCGCGCGACACGAGGCCACGCAAGGCCCGTGACGCGGATCGGGCGCGTGCGCCGTGGCTGCCGTTATGCTTCGCGCCGATGACGCACAGCCCCACTGCCCGACGCCCTGCGCAGGAACAAGCCCGACTCGACCGCGCGCTCGCCGATCTCTTCGAGCGGCAGATCACCTTCAACCAGACGCTGGGGTTGCGCTTCGTCGAGATCGGCGCGCAGGGGCCGGTGCTGCGCTTCGACATGCGGCCGGAGCTGGTGGGCCACTATCTCTACGGGCGCCTGCACGGTGGCGTGATCTCCGCCGCGCTCGACGCGATGGGCGGGCTGGCGCTGATGTGGGCCATCGGCGAGAAGCACTGCGACGAGCCGACGCAGCAGGTCATGAACCGTTTCTCGCGTCTGGGCACCATCGACCTGCGGGTCGACTACCTGCGCCAGGGCATCGGCACGCACTTCATCGCCACCGCCGAGGTGCTGCGCCTGGGCGGCCGCGTCGGCACGACGCAGATGCGCCTGGTCAACGACGAAGGTACGCTGATCGCCACCGCGGCCGGCGCCTACATCGTCAGCTGAACGGGGAGTAGCGACCCTCGCGCCACGGCGCCGTCGGCGCGAAGCTGACGCGGCGGCGCTCGACCAGGCGTTCACCCGGCGGCTCGACTGCGTCGCCCCAGCGCCAGGCCGTCCCGTCGAGCCGGCCCTCGACCAGCTCGTAGCCGAGCAGCGCGAAGATGCGCTCGCCCAGGAAGATCGGCCGTGCATTGCCGTACCAGTCGACGCAGCTGGCCTTGCAGGCGTCGTCGCGGCCGCCGCGGTCGTCGCGTGCATCGAGCCCGCCCAGCGCGCTGAACTGCAGCCGCCGGTGGCGCACGAACACCACCGAGGCGGCGCCCTGCCCGCCGGCGTACACGCCGCCGCGGCGGCCGCTGCCAGCGCGCAGCACCGGCAGGCCGAGCAAACCCTCGTCGTCGCTGCCGGCGCGGTAGAAGAAGCCGTGCGTGCGTGACTCGCCCTGTGCCAGCCCCGGATGCACGAGCCGGCCGGCCAGACGGGCCTCACGGCGGCGCAGGCCCACTGCGCTGACATGCAGGTCGGCGCCGGCGTTGCCGATCAGCACGGCATCGCGGCCCATCGCCTCGATGCGCTCGACGGCATGGCCGGTTTCGAGGACGTGCACGTCGGCGCCTGCATGGGCATAACGCAAGGCCCAGGCGGACGATCCAGCGTGACCGGCCGCGCCGCCGCCGACCAGCAGCCAGTCGCCGACGTAGCGGTTCTGCAGCGCCGCGCCGGCCGGCGACGGCAGCACGCGATAGTGTTCGCGCCGGGCGGACACGCGGCCGTCGCCGAACTCGTCGAGCGGCACGCGCAGCAGCGCCATGCCGCCGCGGGTGGCTTGGCTGCCCCACATGGCCTCGCCGCGGCCCGACTCGCGCAGCAGCACGTTGAGGTGGCCGCCCTCCTCCAGGAACGACAGTTGATCGATCGGCACGCCGGCGGTCTTGAGCGCCGCCGGTGCGCTGCCGTCGAGCGGCAGGCGAAACACAGCCGACAGCGAGCGCGGCTCTGCCGCTGCATCCGGCCGATACGGCATGCCGCGACGCGGCCAGGCGCTGGTCCACACATAGACCGAGCCCTGCGACACGTAGAACACGCGGCCCGCCGGGGCCAGCACCGCGGTCGACTCGCAGGCCAGCTCGGCGCTGCCGAGGTCGCAGGTGGTCACCGTGTGCAGCGCGAGCGATTCGCCGGGCGCGAAGTCGTCGTCGGTGCGATACACCCGCGTGGCCGGCAGCATGCGTTGGAAGCCGCGCGCGTCGGCCTCACCCTGCCAGCGGCGGTAGGCCGGGAACTGTTGCCACGGTTGCGCCTGCCACGGCGACAGATAGGTCGGCGTGTAGAAGATCAGCCGGTTGCCGACGAGGCGACTCGCGTAGTTGCGCGAGCTGTAGTAGTCGAACGAGCGCAGGTGATGCGTCGCGCGGTAGTGCAGCCGGCCATCGGGGTGCAGATCGAACAGGCCGATCTCGGTGCCGCCGCGCGCGTAGGAGTAGCCGACCACGACCACCGTGGCGCCCGCCACCAGCAGCTCGTCGTACCAGGCGCCGGCCGGGCTCGCTCCCGGCGCGTAGGCGTCGACGGCAGCCACCGGCGCCAGCATGTCGCCGCCGACGCGCACGGTGAACAGGCGCCCGCGGCGCAGGATGATCAGATAGTCGCCGGCGCGCTTGACGATGCCGCCTTCGTCGACGCCGGCGGTCTGCACGTTGGTGATCGAGGCTTCGCGCTCGGCACCGACTGACGCCGTCGCCTCGCTCTTGGCCATGGCAGCGGGCGCGGCCGGTGCCGCCAGGACCGAGGGCGCCGCGCTGTCCTGCGCCGCGTTGCCGGCCATCTGGGCGCTGCGCCGCGCCGTCTGCGCTTGTTGCTGCGAGCGTTGCTGCCAGCGCTCGAGCGCCTCGCGCATCTGCGCCTCGCCTTCGTAGGCGAGCAGGTGGCGCGACCCGCCCTGCGCGCCGGCCAAGGGTGGCCAGGCCGCCGCCATGCTGCAGGCCAGGCTGCCGGAAAGAAAGGTTCGACGGGGGATCTGCATGGGCGCTCCGCGGGGGCTGGTGGGTTCGGGTTGGGCTTGCGTGGGTTGAACGCAGCAGCCGACCGCGCGGGGTTAAACGTTTCATCGACAAGCGGGCCAGCCTTGCTGGCAGGCGTTCGCGGGCACCGGCTTGCGCTCGGACGTCTTGCGCCCGGTCAAGGTCATCACGAACTCCATTGAGAAACATTCGCATTTGTATTAAGCTGCCAATCCAGTCCTTCAACCAGCCCGAGCCGTCCGTGATCGTCTGCCTCTGCCACCGCGTGTCCGACCGAGACATCCACCGTGCCGTGGCCAACGGCGTGCGCTGCTTCGAGGCGCTGCAGGACGAATCCCGGGTCGCGTCGTCGTGCGGTTGCTGCCACGACTGCGCGCGCGACGTTTTCAACGAAGCGCTCAAGTTGCCTGCAACGCCATGTTCCGCGCCGCGGACCGCGACCCCCACGGAAGCCTGACCACCGAGACGGCGCGAAGAATGAGCCTGTCGTCGACACGCGCGGTCGTGCAGCACCGTCGACGCTAGCCCTGAGCCTGCGCAGCAAGCGGCGTCACGCCGCATCGTCGCGCTTGTGCGGCATCAACGCGCTGGCCGTTCGGCCGGTCCACAGTGATCGCATCGTTGCGCCGCGAAGACCAGGCCAAGATGTCGACCCAGATCACGATCGTCCAGGGCCATCCGGATCCGCAGGGCGGCCACCTGTGCCACGCACTCGCCCAGGCCTATGTCGATGGCGTGCGCGAAGCCGGCCATGAGCTGCGCACGGTCGACGTCGCGCAACTCGACTTCCCGCTGCTGCGCAGCCAGCATGCGTGGATCAGCGAGCCGCTGCCGCCGTCACTGGTGCCGGCACAGGAGGCGATCCACTGGGCCGACCACCTGGTGTTCGTGTTCCCGCTGTGGCTGGGTGGCATGCCGGCCCTGCTGAAGGGCTTTCTGGAGCAGATCGCGCGCGAGGGCTTCGCCTTCGCGAAGGACGGCTCCAACCCGATGGGGCGCAAGCTGTTGAAAGGGCGTTCGGCGCGCGTCGTCGTCACGATGGGCATGCCCGCTGCGGTGTATCGCTACTACTTCCGCGCCCACAGCCTGAAGGCGCTGGAGCGCAACATCCTCGGCTTCGTCGGTATCGCGCCGATCCACGAGACGCTGATCGGCCTGGTCGAGAACCTCGACGAGCGCGCCAAGACCAAGTGGTTCGCGCGCCTGCACGAGCTGGGCCTGCAGGCAGCTTGACCTGCGGGGTCATTGGCAGGCCGCGGCGATTTCGGTTAGCGTCTCTCAGGTGACGGACAGGGCGGCCCCGCCCTGCGACAAACCGTCCTCGCTTCGGAGAAGACGCCCATGACGACGCCGCAGGAAAGCTCGCACTACCGCATCTGCCCGCTGTGCGAGGCCTGCTGCGGCCTCGAGGTGCGCACCGCCGGCGGCAAGGTCACGGCCATCCGCGGCGCCGAACACGACGTGTTCAGCCGCGGCTACATCTGCCCGAAGGCGGTGGCGCTGAAGGACCTGCACGAAGACCCCGACCGCCTGCGCACGCCGATGATCAAGCGCGACGGGCGCCACGTGCCGGCCAGCTGGCAGGAGGCCTTCGCCGAGATCGAGCGCCGGCTGCGCCCGGTCATCGACACGCACGGACGCGACGCGGTGGCGCTCGCCTTCGGCAACCCGTCGGCGCACAAGATGGGGCTGCTGCTCTACTCGCCGCGGCTGGCCAAGTCGGCAGGCAGCAAGAACGTGTATTCGGCCTCCACCCTCGACCAGATGCCCAAGCAGCTGTCCAGCGGGCTGATGTTCGGCAGCTGGCTGTCGATCGCCGTGCCCGACATCGCGCGCTGCGACCACCTGCTGATCCTGGGCGCCAACCCGATGGCCAGCAACGGCAGCCTGTGGACCGTGCCCGACTTTCGCGGCAAGGCCAAGGCCCTGCACGGCCGCGGCGGGCGCATCGTGGTGATCGATCCGCGGCGCACGGAGACGGCGGCGATCGCCGACGCGCACCACGCCATCCGCCCCGGCAGCGACGCGCTGCTGCTGGCCGCGATGGCGCAGGTGTTGTTCAGCGAAGGGCGGCTCAGGCTCGGACGGCTCGAAGCGCTCACACAAGGGCTCGACGCCGTGCGCGCAGCGGTGGCACCGTTCACGCCCGAACGCGTGGCGGCGCGCTGCGGGCTGGCGCCCGAGGCGATCCGCACGCTGGCGCGCGAGCTCGCGGCCGCGCGGCACCCTTGCGTGTACGGGCGGCTGGGCACCTGCACGCAACGCTTCGGCAGCGTGGCGTCGTGGCTGGTCGACGTGCTCAACGTGCTGGTCGGCGCGCTCGATGCGCCCGGCGGCGCGATGTTCCCGAAGGCGCCCGCCTTTGCGTCGAACACACGCGGCAAGCCCGGCATCGGCGGCGGCATCACGACTGGGCGACATCGCAGTCGCGTCAGCGGCGCGCCCGAGGTGCTGGGCGAATTGCCGATGACGCTGCTGCCGGAGGAGATCGAGACGCCCGGGCCGGGCCAGGTGCGCGCGCTGATCACGGTGGCCAGCAACCCGGCACTGTCGGCGCCCGGCGGGTCGCGCTGGGCCGATGCGTTGGCGCAACTCGACTGCCTGGTCAGCGTGGACGTCTATCTGAACGAGACGACGCGCCATGCGCACGTGATCCTACCGGGCCGCTCGCCGCTGGAGGACGCGCACTACGACGTGGCGTTCCCGCAGTTCAGCGACCGCAACCATGCCCGCTACAGCGCGCCGGTGTTCGAGCCCGACGCCGACCACCCGCCCGAGTGGCAGACGATCATGGCGCTGGCCGCGCTGCTGCGCGGTCGCCCGGCGAGCGACGCGCTGGCGCTCGACGACGAGCTCACCGCCGACGAGATCCGCCGCGTGGCCGGCGAACGCGCCGATGCGGTGGCGCGTGCAGTGAGAGACCGCGTCGGACCGGAGCGGCTGCTCGACCTGGCGCTGCGCGCCGGGCCCTATGGCGACCGGTTCGGCCTGCAGCCCGATGGACTCAATCTCGACAAACTGGCCGCCACACCCGGCGGCATCGACCTCGGCGAGCTGCAGCCGCGCCTGCCGGACATGCTGCGCACGCCGAGCGGCCACATCGAACTCGCGCCACAGGCACTGCTGGACGACCTGCGCGCCGCGTTGGCCGAGCTCGACACCGTGGCGCCCGCGATGGTGATCATCGGCCGGCGCGACGTGCGCTCCAACAACAGCTGGATGCACAACCTGCCCACGCTGGCCAAGGGCCCCGAGCGCTGCACGCTGCTGCTGCATCCGGCCGACGCGACGCGGCTGCAGCTGGCCGACGGCGCGCCTGCCCGCATCAGCGGGTCCGGCCGTACGGTGGTCGCGCCGGTCGAGTTGAGCAACGACATGCGCCCGGGCGTGGCCTGCCTGCCGCACGGCTGGGGCCACGACCGGCCGGGTGCGCAGCTGCGTGTAGCCGGCGAGCGGCCGGGCGCGAGCCTGAACGACGTGCTCGACGAGAACCTGCGCGACCCGCTGTCGGGCAATGCGGTGTTGTCGGGCGTGGCGGTCGAGATCGCGCCGGCTGCCTAGTGCGTGGGTGCGCTGTGCGTCGGGTTCGATTCTGCCCGCTTGCTTTTCGAGCAATGCGCATCGCGGCAGGCGGCTTGCCGAGTCAACGCGCGCGGTGCGGCCCGGCAAGGCTGTGGGCGGGCATGTCCTGGCGCGAATGGCCGGCGCCCCAGGGCCAGAGGTCGCCCTTTACACCCCTCGGGTACGATGCGCACCCAATGCGGCTGCCTGGGGGGCGGCCGCCGTCAGGAGTGCTCAAACGTGCAGGTCGTCTGCCTCGATCTCGAAGGCGTGCTGGTGCCCGAGATCTGGATCGAATTCTCGCGGCGCACCGGCATTGCCGCGTTCGCCCGCACCACGCGCGACGAGCCCGACTACGACAAGCTGATGCGCTTTCGCATCGGCCTGCTCGATGAGCATCGCCTCAAGCTGCCCGACATCCAGCGCGTCATCGGCGGCATGGCGCCGATGGAGGGCGCGCGCGCCTTCCTCGACGACCTGCGCACGCGGTTCCAGGTGGTGATCCTGTCGGACACGTTCTACGAGTTCGCCGACCCGCTGATGCAGCAGCTCGGCCGGCCCACGCTGTTCTGCCACCGGCTGATCGCCGACGACGCGGGCCGCATCGTCGACTACAAGCTGCGCCAGCCCGACCAGAAGCGGCAGGCCGTCAACGCGTTGAAGAGCCTGAACTTCCGCGTCATCGCCGCGGGCGACTCGTACAACGACACCGGCATGCTGCAGGCGGCCGACGCGGGCTTCTTCATCCATCCGCCGGCCAACGTGGTGCAGCAGTTTCCGCAGTTCCCGGTGACGCGTTCGTATGCCGAGCTCGGCGCGGCGATAGACGCGGCCGCGCAGCGCCTGGCGTCGGCATCATGACCACCGAGACGCTCGAACTGCTCGCGCCGGCGCGCGACGCCGACATCGGCATCGAGGCGGTGAACCATGGGGCGGACGCCGTCTACATCGGCGGGCCGGCGTTCGGCGCGCGTGACAAGGCGAGCAACGACATGGCCGACCTCGAACGCCTGGCCGCGCACGCGCACCGCTTCCACGCGCGGGTGTATATGACGCTCAACACCATCCTGCGCGACGACGAGCTGGAGCCGGCACGGCGCATCGCGCGGCAGGCGTGGGACGCCGGCGTCGATGCGCTGATCGTGCAGGACATGGGGCTGCTGCAGATCGACCTGCCGCCGATCCAGCTGCATGCCAGCACGCAGACCGACGTGCGCACGCCCGAGAAGGCGCGCTTCCTGCAGGACGTGGGTTTCTCGAAGATCATCCTGGCGCGCGAGCTCGACCTGCGTCCGGGCGTGCTCGAGAAGTACCTGTACGCGAACGCCGAGAGCTTCTTCTTCGGGGGTGAGCATCGACTTATTGATCAGTTCCTGCAGTCTGCGGTCACTGTCCTGGTGTTCCTCGCACAGCAGACGGAATTCGGTGTCGCGCGACATCAACTCGTCCTGCAGCGGATCATTCACTGGCATGGGCGCCCTCCTCCTGGGATCGGTGGTCAGGATACACCCCGCTTCTCGCGGGCTTCAAGGGACATCAGGGCGCCTCGGGCGCCGAAATCACGTACAGGCGAGGCGAGCCGGGGGGGGTGACCGGCCGCAGGATGCCTCGCCGGACGAGGTGCTCGAAGGTTCGGCGGTCGCGCGGTGCCGAGAAAGAGTGGTGGCGGACCAAGGCGTGGGTGATGCCGAGGTGCCGCAGTCGCTCGAATTCCGGGCCGTTGGGCATCTCGCGCGCCGGTTTGGTCCGCAGAGCGACGCGCAGCCGATCGTGCTCCTCGGGTTCGAAACCACTGTAGCCGTTGAAGATCGGCTTGCGGTGACGGAGCTGACGCCACATGTAGCGCACCTCGTCCTCTTCCTTGCCGGCCAGCGGCAATTCGAGCAGGGCGCTCACGGCCGGGTTCGTTTCGACCTCCCGGTAGACCTGCGGGAGGTTCGTCAGGTCCTCCAGCGCGTAGGTCGGCAGCGGGCGCGGGAACAACTCGAGCAGCAGGAGGCCGGCCACTGCCTTCTCCCGGACCTGCGCATCCGGATCGCGCATCGCTTTTTGCAGGGCGCCAATCGCGCGATCGTCGCCGCTCGCACCCAATGCGATCGCCGCTTTCTCACGCACTTGCGCGTCGTCATCCTCGATCGCCGCCAGGAGCGGCTGGACGATGCGCGCATCGCGGCGGAAGGAGAGGCCGATGGCGGCTTTCTCGCGAACCTGTGGATCCTCGTCCCGCAACGCCCTCAGCAATGGATCGATCACATCGCCGCCGGGCGTGAGCGCGAGGCCCATCGCCGCCTGTTCGCGGACCTGGCCGTTGGTGTCGCTCAACGCCTCGATTAAGGCGCCGGTGATCGTCGAGGGTGTCCGCTCGGGGCTCACATCCATGAGCTCGGGTGCTTTCGCCTTCGCGACGGACTGCGCTGGCGGCGCTGCCGGTTGTGCACCGAGAATCGTCGTGGCCACCGTGGCCAGCACGGCCGTGACGATCCAGCGCGTGGATCCGCGAGGTGTTCGGGCCGAATCGCCAAGAATTGCCAACAAACGGCCCTCGATGGCCGATGGCCGCGCCATGCTCAGCGCAGTGGCGGGCGTCCATGCGGAAGGCGAGCGCGCCAGGTCGAGCAGCAAGCTCGCATACGCCGACGGCTTCGCGCCAAACTTCAACACCTCATCGTCACACGCACGTTCGCGCTCGCGCGCGAGGGCCGCCGCCGCGTACCACACCAGCGGGTTGAACCAGTAGACCGCGCATGCACACTGCGCGATGGCCTGCGTGCGGCGATCGCCGCGGCGGATCGGATGATGGCAGCGGGTGTCGGCGCCTTTGAAATTGGGCGTCTCGCCGCCGGCGACCCATTGGGCGATCAGTTGCCCGGCCCCGCCGGAGTTGGCGATA
>CALMQI010000342.1 GCA_937871935.1 uncultured Burkholderiales bacterium | reverse complement strand
GCAGGTAGTCCTTCACGTCCTGCGGCGACGACAGCGTCACGCCGGGCTTCACGCGCTCCGCCAGCACGCCCCAGGCCTGCGACAGGACTTCGTCGGCACTGGCCACGCGGTACTGGCCATCGACGTCACGGACCAGCAGCGCGTTCGTGAACCGGGCTTCCGTGGAAGAGACAGCGAAGGAGAAAGAGGACTGCGACATGGGGAACTCCGGTCTTGATCGGGCGGGATTGCCCGAGACCGAATCCCTCACGTCGCAGCGCAGCGGTCAGGGTTCGAAGACGACCGAAGGGCGCAAGGGAGCGCCCCGCGCTCACGCAGACCTTGACGGCGAGAACGACGTGATACGGTGGGTCGACACAGCAACCCACACCCCCGCCACGCCACCGCACTGGGTGTTGCGACAAGCGAAGCGCGTAGGGCTAGGGTGGCCTGGAAGGTGACGGCGCGCCGGCAGTCCCGCAGGGACCAAGCGCGACGGCGCGCGCCTGGAATGGGCATCCCGGTTTTCGCTCTAGCGAAAAAGCCCCGCTGTTGAGGGCCAGGACTTCGCTAACTCGTTGGAAGGCCCAGCTTGTCGAAGAACGCGCGATTGCGCTCTCGCGCTCCGTTGAGAAGGCGGTCGTACGAGACAACCTCGATATAGGCCTTGTAGTTTGGGTTGTAGCCGAAGTAGCCCTGCCGGTCGCTCGTCACCGTGAGCTGAGCCAGCTTGCAGCGCCTCTCCACGGACGGCGTGATATCGCAGATGACATAGCAGAAGCCGGGAATCTCGTCAGAACGCGGGATCGGTCGACCGCTCGCCGTTTGAGCGCGTCCGCTGCGAATTCGGTCGAGATATCCCAGTGCTTGTTCGATCGGATCCTTGTCCTCTCCACTGGTGGCATCGTTCCGCATCGGTCGCTTAATTTCGACCACCACGATCGACGCCAGCGGCAAGCGTTGACCCTCAGCCACAAGCAGGGGCTCGTCAAACACATTGAGCGCGATGATGTCGGGCTCTTTTGTGTCTGCGGTTTGCACGATGGGCATCGATGACAGCGACTTGTCTGAAGCGAGGAAGTCGTGGAAAGCCAGCCGCTCGTCGATGAGCCAGAGATTTGAGTTGTCGAGCAAATCGTTCGAGGTCTTTCTCATCGGCATGATGACCTCGTGGATCAGCTCCTCGCGAGCGTACTTCCCGTCATCGCTGCGCTCGATTGCCTTCTGCAGAATGTCGAGAATGATCTTCCGATGAAACACATAGCCCGCAAGGTCAGACATCTTCACGGCCTCGACCTTAGACAGATACTCGTTCAGCCTTGCGCGGTAGCCGTCAGCTGTTTCGCCTGACCCGACGGTCATGATGGCGTGGCCCTCAACGAGGAGGCTGCTTTCGATCTCCGAGAGCTGCTTGTGGAGCAATAGATCAAGGTCCCTGTCCGAGATCGACGGGTCCACGCTGAGCTTCTCATCGCTGATTCGCGCGAGGATAGGTCGGTATCTGGGCGCACGCTGTGAAACGAACTTCTCGACGCGCTCGCGCCCCGCTGCGCGACTCTCTTGCAGGTACTCGGCAAGGAAACTCTTGGACGATTCCAAGACTGCAGTACGGATGTCGTTCAGGCTCAGCTCAGTTGCGGCAAAGAGGTCGTCGGTGATTTCTTCGATGTCAAAGCCAATGCGTTCGGGGCGCACGTGCTGATCGAGAAACGGCGACGTCGCGTAGCAGGCATAGACGAAGTCGCCATCACCATCAGCTATTCGGCCATGGAGCCCCGCCACCTTGCCGGTGATTCCCTCCTCCTTGACGACGCGCCCCGCGGCACACCAGGCAACGAAGGGTTCCCTCGGCACCGAGGCCTTGAGCTTGAGGTGCGTCAACTCGAATGACTGTCCCTTGATGGTGACCGACTGCCTCTGCGCGGATGAGTGCATGCACTCTTCGTACACGTCATCGAGCAGGATGGCCTCGTCGTTGTCAACGACCTTGATCTTCGGAGCGCCGCCGTCGCGCACGAAGTACCAGAGGCAGTGTTCGAAAAGGTCGGTCGCGATTCTTTTGCCGGTCTTTGGCGCTCGCTCGCGGTATTCCTTCTTGAAGCCACTCAGGCGTACTTCCGTTCGCCTCGCGGGCGAGGACGATGGCGAAACGCTCACGCCGTCTACGCCCTTCGCCGCTGTAAATGTGAAGGACCGTCGCCGCAGTTTGCCGTCAGGGTGGGCAAAGTCGCTGCTGACCTCGACGGAGTCGAACGCCTTGAGCCACAAAAGGCGACCAACGCCACGGCATCCATCCGTTGCTTTGTAGTCCGAGTCCAGGGTCTCGAAGGACTGAAGGTTCGCATCGTCAAACCCGCAGCCGTTGTCACGCACGCGGAAACCAATGATCGCCTCCTGCGGCGGCGCTCCGCGTCTGCCAGAACCCTCAAGCTGGAGTGCCTGTTGCGGCGACCGTTCGATCTCTACGACGATCTCGCCAGCACCAACCGAAGGGTTATCTGCCGCTACAGCTTGAATCGAATTGACCACGGCCTCGAACAACGGCATGAGCCCATGGGTTCGCGGCAGGGGAGTGTTTCTCAACCTGCCTGCGAGGAACGTGTTCATGCTCATCGGTGGCGACCCTTATAGCGGCTGGCGTGCGTCTCAACACGGCGAGTATGTGGTTTTATACAGCCTTCTGCAATTGGCGGAACGCAATTGGTAGAAGGCAAGTCTAGTTGGCGCCCTACAGCGAGGCACCCGCGCTGCAACCCGCAAGGAGGGGACGACTGCGGGCGGGGTTGGGGCTTGCGCCCTCGGGGCAGCGCCCCGAAGAGAGCGGCACGCCGTGCGCCCGGGCGCACATGCACTGGGGCGCACAGCCAAGACTCAAACCTGCATTGTGATGAGAGCCACCCGAACGCCAGTGCCTTCGTCCTTGAAGGTGTCGGCAGGCAAGTCCTCCCACTCGCCACCGCGAGCCTCGACCATCGGGCGAAGGCTGGCGCTCTGCCGGGGACCGTTCGCGCACAGGGCCACCAGGCGGCCGCCCGGCTTCAGCATCGTCAACGCATGGGTGATGTGCACGATGTCCGCGCCCTGCGCAAAGGGCGGGTTCATCAGCACAGCATCGAACAAGCCCAGATCTCCGGCGTCGGCGCTGCACTCCAAAAAGTCAGCGCATCGCACCGTCCCAGCCAGGCCGGAGCAAGCCAGGCGAGCCGCGAGCGCAGCGTTCACCTCTACGGCCACCACCTGCAGCGCGGTCTGGCGCACCTGACCGAAGGGAACGATCCCCGGCAAGGCCTCCAGCAGTCGGCCTGTGCCGGCGCTCGGCTCCAGCACTCGCATGCCAATGGCCAAGCCAGCCAAGTCAACCATGCGCGCGGCCAGGATGGGTGGCGTCGGGAAGAGCTGCGGCGCGTTGACCACCTGCACGCCGGCTTTGACAGTCGCCCGCATCGCCTCGATATCGGTGCGCAGCTCGTCGGGCCCTGCCCCCGGCATCCTGGTTGCCGCGGGCGCGGGCGACTCAGTGGCCTTTGCCTCGCCGGTCGGTGCCGCCAGTAACGTGAAGCCGGTCTTGTTGGCCAGTTCCACCAGCAGGCCCGCACCCCGCTGTTGCTCGACCTGCGCTGCCGTCATCACGCCAGCCAGCTTGTCGAACGGCACGGTACGTGTGAAGTTGGCCCCGCCGTTGCCCCAGTTGTCCAGCAGGGTGACGCTGATCTTGTTGACCTTCTGGATGTAGACCCACGACCCGCGCCCGACCCAGCAGCGCACCGCCCCACCCTTCTCCGGCCCGGTCTTGTCGGCGATCGTGCCGCCGGCATCGGCCAGCATGGCGCGCTCGTACGCCAGGCGGTTGTCGTAGTGTTCGATCCAGCGGCCGGAGAAGGCGACCACTCGGCTGTGCATCTCGCGGGCAAGGCCGCGGGCTTGTTCTGCATTGACGATGCCGTCGGTGAGCGCAGACCAAAGGCTCGTGTGGCCCTCGTACTGCGATGCCGGCGGGTCACGGGGGTAGTCGGCGAGCGGATAGCAGCGCGAGCAGTAGTCGTGATTTGCGATGGCCGTCGCGCGCTCCAACGTCATCGGCTCGGTGTCCCACTTCGACAGAAAGCCCAGCGACTCGGCCCGGGTGCGTTCCTGCTTGCGCTTGTCAGCCTCGATGGTCTTGATGCGCCGCGCCCGCACGTCTGGCCGCTCCTTGTACTTGGCGTGCTGGATCGCAGCCACTGCCCGGCGCTTCCAGTAGTCGGCCGTGTCGAAGGCCTGGACTGCTTTGCGCATGCCATTCTGGATCCGCTCCGCGTCCTTGCGCGCGTGGCGCTCGGAGTGATGACCCACCAGGATCGGCTGACCGAAGGGGATGCCATCGGAAACCCGGCGCGCTTGGGCAGTGGCACGCTCGGCCTCGTCGGTTCGCTTGTCACGGTAGTCGTCGAAGCGGTCGGCGCGGTCTTCGGCCCGGTCGATCAGGCTGGAGTCTTCGTCGCCGATCTCGCCGGCCAGCTCGATGCACAGGTCGGCACGCGCGGGCGTCCACATCGACGCGATGAATTGATCCTGCTTCGGTGCCCACGAGAACCCGGCAGCCTTCACTCGGTCGTAGACATCGCGGTCCAGTCGTGTGGCGCTGCTCAAACGCAGCTTGTTGTCATCGGGCGAATAGGTCGCCGTCAAGTCATAGGTCTGTTCTTCACCCCCTGCCTGTTGGCCAGCCTCGGGGCCGAGGAACTGCGGATCGGTGGTGTCGT
>CALMQI010000341.1 GCA_937871935.1 uncultured Burkholderiales bacterium | reverse complement strand
GAGCCGCGGATGCCGACGCGCGGCGCCGCGTCGAGCCGCCACTGCAACACGCGTGTCCCCTGAATCGCCAGGTAATCGTCGTAGAAGCCGGCGAGCCGAGCGCGACGCTGCAGCGCCGGCACTGCAGGGCCGTTGTCGGCGCCGCAACCCAGGCCGGGCCGGCTATCGGGCTTGGTCATTGCACCCTTGATCGGCTGCCGCGCAGTCGCCACCGCCGTCGCGCAGGCCAGCAGCGCCAGCAGCAGGAGACGCCAGCCGCGCATGCCCCCGACCTCATCGCTTGAGCAGCAGCGACGGCAGCCCGGTGGCCAGCGCGGGCCAGGCGAGCACCAGCACCATGGCCAGCAAGCCCATGAACACATAGGGCATCACCGCGGCAAAGATCTCCGGGGTCGGAATCGACTTCGGCGCCACGCTGCGCATCGTGAACAGCAGCATGCCGAACGGCGGCGTCAGCAGGCCGAGCTGCATGCAGATCAGGTAGACCACGCCGAACCACAGCGGGTCCCACGCGAAGTGCTGCACCAGCGGCATGAAGAACGGCAACGTGATCAGCATCATGCTCACCTGGTCGACGAAGCAGCCGAGGATCAGCAGGATCGCGATCATGCCACCCAGCACCGCCCAGCCCGGCAGGCCGGCGCCCTGCACCAGAGCCACCAAGCCGTTGGTGGCGCCCGAGAACGACAGGATCTGCGAGAACGTGGTCGCGCCGACGATGATGAAGAGGATCACGCAGGAGATCGCGGTAGTACCGGCCAGCGCGTCGATCAATGCCTTCACGGTGAGGCTGCGGTACAGCACGCACACCACCACCGTGGCCAGTGCGCCGATCGCGGCCGATTCGGTGGGCGTGGCCCAGCCGGCCGACATGGCGACGATGACGAGCACGAAGATCAGCACCAGCGGCGTCACGTTCACCAGCAGCGGGCCCCAGCGCGCCCAGCCGTTCAGCTCACCGCTGTCGAAGCTCGGCGCCAGTTCGGGATGGCGCAGCGCTTGGACGACGATGTAGGTCAGGAACATCAACGCCATCATGAAGCCCGGCACCACACCGGCGATCAGCAGCCCCGAGATCGAGATGCCGGCCAGGCTGCCGAGCAGCACGGTGAGCGCCGACGGCGGAATCAGCATGTCGACGCCACCGATGGCCATGATCGGCCCCATCGCCATGCGTGGGTGGTAGCCGCGCCTGAGCATCTGCGGCAGCAGCAGGCTGCCCAGCAGCGCGGTGGTGGCCACCGTGGAGCCCGAGATCGCCGAGAACACCGTACCGGCGACGATGGTCACCACCGCCAGCCGGCCGGGCACGCCGCGGATCGCGCGGTCGAAGCTGTCGATCGTCTTCATCGCCAGGCCGGTGTGGAACAGCACCTCGCCCATCAGGATGAAGAACGGGATCGGCGTCAGCGAGAAGTTGGTGACCGAGGCCACGCTGTTGCGCACCACCTGCACCAGCCCGGCCTCGCCGCCGAACCAGATCAGCGCCCCGACCAGGTTGATCGCCAGGAACGCGAAGGCCACCGGCAAGCCCGCGACCATCAGCACGGTGAGCAGACCGAACAGCAGCGCCATCGCCTGCCACCAGATCATGTGGTGAGCCCCTCGCCCGCACCGGCGGGCTTCGGCGGCCAGAACAGCCGGCGCGCGCACTCGAGCGCCAGCGCCGCAAAGCCGATCGGCACCGGCAGGTATAGCCACCACTCGGGGAACACCAGCGCCTTGAGCATCACCGCGCCGGAGCGTTTGCTGTCGAGCAGCGCCACCATGCCGTAGGTGCAGAACACCGCACTGACCACCAGGCCGGCGCCGGCCGACACCCGCTCCATGCGCGCACGCGCCGCCGGCGACAGCACCATCTCCAGCACGTCGAGCCGCACATGCTGGCCGCGCCACATCAGCCACGGCGCCGCCAGCAGCGTGGCCAGCGGCAACGCGTACTCGGTGAGTTCCAGGATCCAGGGCAGATGGCCGATGCGCAGGTTGCGCGCCATCACGTCCCAGCAGACCATCAGCGTGATCACGCCGATGGTCGTGATCGCGACGCCGCCGCACAGGCGCATCAGCAGTGCGTGCGCCCGCTGGATCATCGGCCTTCCCTGCCGCCGCCGCGGCGGCGCGTCGTCACCGCGTCACTTGGCCGGAGGAGCCATCAGCTCGCGCAGCTTCGGTGCGTGCTGCGGCGTCGCCGCCGCCACGCCGGCCCAACCCGCGTCCATCGCGGTCTGCAGGAAGCGCTTCGCCTCGGCATCGGACAGCTTGATCGTCTGGATGCCGGCGTCGGCCTGACGCTTGATGTCGGCCGGCCCGTCCTTGCTCGCCATGTCGGCGTTCAGGCCTTCGACCCATGCCACCTGCTTGTTCAGGAAGTCGCGCTGCGCCGGCGTCAACGCATTCCAGGCCTTGCCGCTGAACACGATGCCGAGCTCGATGTTGTAGAAACCGGGATCGACGCGGAACTTGGTCTTCTCGTGCCAGCCGAGGTCGAAGATGCCCAGCAGCGGCCAGCCGTAGCCGTCGACCACGCCGCGATCGAGTGCGGTGTAGACCTCGCCCGGTGCGGTCTGTACCACGGTGGCACCGAGCCGGGTGAAGAACTCGCGGTAGATCGGTGCGATGCGGATCTTCAGTCCGGTAAGGTCGGCCTTGTCGATCTTCTTGGTCAGGTAGATGTGATACGGCACGCCGTCGCCGGTGCGCGCGTAGTAGTACAGGCCGCGCTCGAGCATCGTCTTGTTCAGGTAATCGACGGCGCCGTTCCTGCGCAACTCGCTCCACGGCAGCGTGGCGTAGTTGACCGCCAGCGACTCCGGCGCCACGCCGGCGAGGAACGACGTGGTGGTGTTGGCCAGATCGACCACGCCGTTGCGCAGCGCGGCGCCCTGCTCCATCGTCGGGATCGACTTCGGCCCACCGAGGTAGTTAATCTGCACCACACCCTTGCCTTCGTCGTTGACCTTCTTGACGAAGCGCTCGAAGTTGCGCGCGTAGTAGGTTCCTTCGTTGAACGCGTTCACTGCCTTCAACGTGACCTCCTGCGCCTGCACCGGCACACTCGCCACCAGCAGCATGAGAGTCGAGGCGAGGCCGATGGCCGCGACGCGGGATCGAATGTTCATGATGGCGCTCCTGGCATGTGCGTGAATGTGTGCGTGGATGGTCGATGCCCGGATGCTCCACGCCGTGGGCGCGGCGCGCAACAGGGCTCACCCGGGGTGGGCGCACTTCGCGGTCGATCGCCTGGCATCCGACGTGCGACTACGCAAGATCGGGGCCGAGTCCGACGCATCACCGCGGCCGATGGCCTTCCAAGTTAGGGTGATGCCCCGAGGCGAGCCCTCTTTTTTCCGCGATATAGTGCGCGCCTTCGCGGCGTAGAGGCCGCAGGCCGCTCACGAGGCAGCCGGACAGCAAGGACAGACAGCGTCGCGCGTACCCTCGCGGCGGCGACTGGAGGAAACCGAGTGAACTACGCCGAACAACAGCGCAATCCGACCAAGCACATGGTCGGATTCGGTGTGGTCATCGTGATGCACATCATTCTCGGCTGGGCCCTGCTCAACGGCCTGGCGCGCAAGGTGGTCGAGGTCGTCAAGGGACCGATCGAAACCAAGATCATCGAGGAGGTCAAGCCACCTCCCCCGCCGCCGCCGGAGAATCTGCCGCCGCCGCCCAAGCTGCCGCCGCCACCGCCGGCCTTCATGCCGCCGCCGGAAGTGCAGATCCAGCCGCCGCCGACGCCGGCACCGACGATCACCGTGCAGACCACACCGCCGCCACCGGCGCCGCCGGTGACGATCGCGCCGCCGCCGGCACCCGAGGCGCCGCCCGCGCCGCCGGCACCCGCTGCCCCGGTGCGCGTGGCGCCGCAAGTCAACTTCGCCAGCGACTGCGAGAAGCCCGCCTACCCACCGGCCGCGGCGCGCGCCGAGGCCACCGGCGTGGTGCGCATCAAGGTCAGCGTGGGCGTCGACGGTCGCGCCACCGCCACCGAGATCGTGCGCAGCTCGGGCGGGTCGCGGGAACACAAGTTGCTGGATCGCGCCGCCGAAGGCGCCATCAAGAACACCTGCAAGTTCAAGCCGGGCACGGTGGACGGCAAGCCAGAGCCGTTGACCACCTTCGTCGAGTACGCCTGGAAACTCGAATAACCCTGGAAGCCCAGATGCGGGCACCGCTCCGTCCAGAGCGGGCCATGACATCGATTCGTGTTGGAGGAAACATGTCGCTGAAGAAGATCGTGCACGCGCCGCTGCTGGCTGCCCTGCTCTGCCTGACCACTCTGCCCGTACATCAGGCGGCCTTCGCGCAGGCCGCATCGGCGCCGGCCGCCGAGGCGGCGCCAGCCGCCACGCCGGCACCCGCCGCGCCACCGGCAGCCACGGTGCCCACGGTGACCAAGGAAACCATCGACAACCCCTACGGCCTGGAGGCGCTATGGAAGCAGGGTGACTTCGTCGCGCGCGGCACGCTGGTCATCATGATCATCATGAGCATGGGCAGCTGGTACATCATCTTCACCAAGCTGTTCGAGCAGCGCAAGTTGCTCAAGAGCGCCAAGGAAGCCGGCGAGAACTTCTGGAAATCCGGCTCGGTCAAGAAGGGCATGGAGACACTCGACGAAGGCAGCGCGGTCATCACCGACGCCCCCGTCATCAGCGCACCCGCTAATTTGATCGGCATTGCCGAAAAAGGCTATGGCACGCTGAAAATCACCGCCAAGGCGACCGGCGGCCATTCGTCGATGCCGCCAGATGATCTCGCTAGCATCGCGCTGGCCCAGGCGATGGTCGCGATTCACGCCAACCAATTCGACCGTGAATTGCGCGGCCCGGGATCCGACATGGTCGATGTGCTCGGTGCCAAAGCAGGCGGGTTGACCAAGGTTGCCGTGGCTAATCAATGGCTGTTCGGGCGCAGCGTCAAGAACAAGATCGCCGCCAGCCCGTCTGGTGCCGCCATGCTACACACCACCATCGCGCCGACCATGTTGCAGGGCAGCCCGAAGGAAAATGTCCTGCCGCAGGTAGCAACCGGGCTTATCAATTACCGGATCGCCCCTTGGAACAGCTCGGCCGATGTGCTGGCCCGCGCTAAATCGGCGGTCGGCAATTTGCCTGTCGAGCTGAGCTGGAGCAAACCCCCGCGCGAACCAACGCCGGTATCCTCGACCCGTTCGCAAGGATGGAAACTGGTGCGCGCCGCCGCCGAAGCCGCCACGCCCGGCGCAACGGTGACGCCGTTCCTTGTGCTAGCGGGCACTGACAGCCGCTCGATGACCGGGGTGTCGCAAGATGTCTACCGATTCGCGCCCATCCATTTCAAGACGAGCGAAACCGGCATGATTCACGGCACCAACGAACATATGACGCTGCCAAATCTGGAGCGGCTCATCAAATTCTACGCACAGCTGATGGCGACATCCGCTGGGTAAAAATAGTCTGGAAAACTGGAGCGGGCGAAGGGATTCGAACCCTCGACCCCAACCTTGGCAAGGTTG
>CALMQI010000340.1 GCA_937871935.1 uncultured Burkholderiales bacterium | reverse complement strand
CGGTGGCGCTCGACGGCAGCTTTCGCCTGCAGACGGTGGGCCGGCCGCGTATCGAGGTGGCGCATCTGCGCGTCGGTGCCGCGGCGGGTGTGCCGGCGCCGCATCTGCTCGACGCGCGCGGGGTCACGCTGGCGTGGCGCTGGGCCGATGTGTGGCGCTGGCAACGGCGCGGCGAGGCGCTGCGCCTGCACGCGGTGTCGGCCGGCTCACTCGACGCCCACCTGCTGCGGCTGGCCGACGGGCGCGCCAGCTGGCAGCTGGGCCCGCAAAGCAAGCCCGTGCCCGCCGCGGCCGACCCGACCTTGCCACGCGTCGGCCGCCTGCGCGTGACCGACGGCCGCATCACGGTCGACGACAAGGTACTCGACACCACGCTGCAGGTGACGCTGCACGGCGGCGAGGGTGAACAGCCGGCACCGCGCGGTTACCGCGCCGAGGCGCAGGGGCGTTACCGGGGCGCGCCGCTGCTGCTCACGGCCGCTGCCGGCGCCGTGTTGCCGTTGCTGCAGGACGAGACCGCCGGCGCGGCGGCACGGCCGGTGCCGCTGCGCGTCGAAGGACGCGTCGGCGATTCGCGGCTGTACTTCAACGGCCAGGCCGGCGCCCTGCTCGGGCCGATGTCGCTGCGCGGCGCGCTGCAACTCACCGGGCCGTCGCTGGCCGCGCTGGGCGACGTGCTCGGCATCACGCTGCCGCGCACACCGGCGTTCCAGCTCGGCGGCCACCTCACGCACCATGCCGGCGACTGGCAGCTGCGCGCGGACCGTGCCGTCATCGGGCGCAGCCGCCTGGCCGGCGAGTTCCGCTACGACGACCGTGCGCGACCGGCGCGCCTGACGGGCCGGCTGACCGGCCAGCGCCTGGCGCTGCGCGACCTCGGTGCGGCCATCGGCACCGACGCACCGACCGGGCAACGGCCGGCCGCCGGTGACGTGCTGCCACAGCGGCCGTTCGACCTGGCCGCGCTGCGCGCGATGGACGCCGACGTGCAAGTGGCCGTCGACGAACTCGACTTCGGCACCACCGGCCTGGTGCCGTTGCAGGCGCTGCGCACACGCGTCGTGCTCGAGCGCGGCGTGCTTCAGCTGCAGGCACTGCACGCCGGCGCCGCCGGCGGCGAGGTGGCCGGCACCACCCGGCTCGACGCCTCGAAGGAGCCGGCGCGCTGGTTCGCCGACCTGCAATTCGGCCAGGTCGACGCGGCGGGCTGGATTCGCGCGTTGCAGCCGGCCGGGGAGCGTGCGGCGGCGCCGGCAGCGGGCCACGCGCGCGCGTTGCGCCGCGAGCGCCAGCGCGCGCGCCAGGGCGGCCGGCAGCCGGTGCGCAGCTACCTGACCGGCCTGATCGACATGACCCTCAAGGTCGAGGGCACCGGCGCCTCGACGGCCGACATCCTGGGCACGCTGGACGGGCAGGCGCAGATCCACCTGCGCGACGGCACGTTGTCCCACCTGGCCACCGAGTTCATGGGCATCGACCTCGGCCAGGCCATCGGCGTGGCGATCCGCGGCGACCGTCCGCTGCCGCTGCGGTGCGCCGTCTTCGACCTCACGATCGACGATGGCGTGGCCACCACACGGCGCGCGGTCGTCGACAACGCCGACAGCACGGTGCGCGTCGCCGGTCGGGTGGATCTGCGCCAGGAGACGATCGCCGCGCGGCTGCGTGTCGAGCCGAAGGACTTCTCGCCGCTGGCGCTGCGCGCGCCGATCGTGGTCAGCGGGCCGCTCGCCAAACCGGTGGTCGGCATCGAGGGCAGCGAAGCGCTCGGCCGCCTGCTCGCCGCGGCCGCACTCGGCGCGCTGGCCGGCCCGGCGGCACTGCTGCCGCTGATGGACCCCGGCACCGAATCACCCGGCGATCCTTGCGCGCCGTCCGGCCGCGGCCGCAAAGGCGGCACAGCAACAACGGTGACGCCGAGCGTCGGCCACCGGAGGTCGGCGGCCGACCGACCCGCGCGTCAGCTCGCGTTGTGGTCGTCGGTGGTGGGCACGTCGCCGAAATCGGAGTCCGGCGGCGCCGCGATGGCGCGCTGGCCCACGCGGGCCATCCAGTAGGCCTGCAGCCGGTTCACGGCGGCCATCTGCTCGGACGAGATGCCGCGCGACGGCGGTGCATCGGCTAGCAGCGGCACGCCGATGCGGCGGGAATCGAAAGAGGTGGGTTCCATGGCGACGGCATCCTGGTCAACTGCGTCATGCTGGCAAACCACGTGCCCGAAGGGGTCACTGCGGAAGTGCCCGCTCCGCGGGAAAGCAGCGCGGCTGCTGGCGAACACGCCGTTGCCGCCGCGCTGCTGTGGCGGCGCAAGGCGGGCCGCATAATTTCCGCTCGAAGCGTCGGCCCCACCCCTACCCGATACACCCATGCGGATCAGGTCGCACCTGGCATCCCTGGTGGCGGCGATCGTGCTGCCCACCGCGCTGCTGGCTGCCGTGGCCCTGACGCACCTGCGCAGCCTGCATGGAAGCGCCGAGACGGAGCGGCTGGAGGAGCGGGTGGCCGCCGTGGCGCTGGCGATCGATGCGCAAATCGACGGCAGCGTGCGCGCCTTGCAGCAAATGGCGGCACTCGTCGAGCCGCCTGCGCCAGGTGCTGCGTCGGCGACCGACGCCGACCGTTTCGCGCTCGGTCTGCTCGAACTGAATCCCTTGTGGACGGTGGTCGAGCTGCACCGGCTCGACGGCGGCGTGGTGCAGCGCTGGGCGCGCCCGGGTGACCCGGCGCTGGCGCCGGCCGACCGCGCCTTCGTCGACGGTTTTCGCACGACGAGCACACGCCACGTGGTGTCCGACCTCGTGCTGGCTCCCCCGGCAGCGCCGGCCACCTACATCGGCGTGCCGGTGCTGCACGACGGCGCGCCGCGGGCGGTGCTGCTGGCCGGCGTCGGCGCCGCGCAGTGGCTGCACTTCCTGGAGCGCTACGGCATCGCCGCACCGGAGACGCTGACGCTGAACGACAGCCTGGGCTTCATCATCGCGCGCACGCTCGAGCCCGAGCAGTGGGTGGGCAAGCGCTCGGGCGCCAGCTACTGGGATCGCACGCGCGAGGGCCGGCGCGGCAGCTTCGCCAACTTCAGCGTCGACGGCAAGGAGTTCTTCAGCGCGTTCAGCCGGCAAGCGACGTCGGACTGGGTCACCGGCAGCGGCGGCCCGCGCGCGCGCGCCGATGCCGAGGTCGGCCGGGCCGCGCTGCTCACGGCCGCTCTGCTGGTGGCGGCCACCCTGGTGGCGCTGCTGCTGGCCGCGCTGATCAGCGACCGCATCGCCGGCGCGATCGGCGCGCTGATGGACACCGTGTCGTCGATCGGCGGTGGAGGTGGCGCCGTCGCCGGCACGGCCCCGCCGCGGCGCATCGACATCGACGAGGTCGAGGCGGTGCAGCGCAAGGCGCGCGAGGCCGAGCAGGCGGTGCGCCGGCGGGCCCTCGAGCAGGGACGTGCCCTCGAGCGGGCCACCCATGCGCGCGCCGACGCGGAGGCGGCGATCCGCGCCAAGGACGAGTTCATCGCCATGCTGAGCCACGAACTGCGCAATCCGCTGAGCGCGATCACCTCGGCGTCGGCCCTGTTGGCGATGACCAACCTGCCGGCCGATGCGCAGCACCATGCCGGCCGCGTGCTCGAACGCCAGGTGCGCCACCTGACGACGATGGTCGACGACCTGCTCGACATCACCCGACTCGACATCGGCAAGGCGCAGGGCGAGCTCGAGCCGCTCGACCTGTCGTCGGTGGCCACGCAGGTGGTGCGCCAGTTCGAGGACGGTGCCCGCTGCGACCACCTGAACCTCCAGGTCGACGTGACGCCGGGCTGGGTGAAGGGCGACGAGCGGCGGCTGGAGCAGGTGGTGACCAACCTGCTGGACAACGCCTGCAAGTTCACGCCGGCAGGCGGCCATGTGCGGCTCAGCGTGCGCGCCGATGGACGCCACGTCACGCTGACGATTGCCGATGACGGCCCCGGCCTCGCGCCGGAGCTGCTGCCGCGGCTGTTCGACGCCTTCACGCAGGGCCGCGACGCGCCCGATCGCTCGGGCGGCCTCGGTCTCGGGTTGGCGGTGGTGAAGCGGCTGGTCGAGTTGCACGGCGGCACCGTCAACGCCGGCAACGGCGGCGCGCTCGGCGGCGCGGTCTTCACCGTGCAGCTCGACGCGGTGACGCTGACGCAGCCGGCGCGCCAGCGGGCGCTGAGCTGAAGCCCTGTCCGCCGCGGCGGCCGGCGCCACGAGCGGGCACGCTGTTTGCAGGTTCGTGCCCATGGCGTCGCCTGTGCAGCACCCCTCCGCCAGCGTGCCGATGAGGCTCGACTTCCTGCGCATCGTCGAGCAGGTGCGCGACTACGCGATGTTCCTGGTCGACCTGCAAGGCCGGATTGCCAGCTGGAACGAGGGGGTGCGCAAGATTCTCGGCTGGGACGCGTCGGACTGGATCGGCCAGCCGGTCGAGGTGGCGTTCACCGCCGATGACCAGCGCGCGGGCGTGCCGGCCGATGAAATGCGGTCGGCCAACGATACCGGCCGCGCCGACGACGACCGCTGGATGCGCCACAAGAGCGGCGAGCACTTCTTCGCGCTCGGCGCGATGACGCGCATCGACGACGAGGCCGGCCAGCCGGTGGCCTACCTGAAGGTGCTGAGCGACTACACCGGCGCCCGGCTGGTGCAGGAGGATCGCGAGCGGCTGCTGGTGTCGGAACGCGGCGCGCGCCGCGACGCCGAGAACCAGGCCGCCGCGCTGACCGCGGCGATCGATGCGATGCCCGATGCCGTGTGCTTCTGCACGCCCGACGGCATGATCACGCGCAGCAACGCGCAGGTGGCGGCGCTGTTCGGCCTGGCGCACCGCGATGCGATGCCGCGCACGATGGAGGACGCGGCGCATGCGTTTCGCCTGCGCCGCGATCGCGACGGCGACGTGATCGAGCCGGACGAGCTGCCGTTCACGCGCGCCTTGCAGGGCCACACCGCCGAGATCGAGCTGTGGGCGACGCGCCTGGACGACGGGCAGGACCGCTTCGTGCGCACGACGGCGGCGCCGATCGTCGTCGATCACGGCGAGATCGTGGGCATCGTCGCGGTGACCACCGATCAGACCGCGCGCTGGCATGCGCACGAGCAGGAGCGCGAGCTGGCGCGGCTGGCGCTGTTGCTGCGCGAGCGCGACGCGCAGTTTCGCGCCGTGGTGCAGGGCGTGCGCAACTACGCCATCTACACCGTCGACGTGCGCGGCGTCATCTCGTCGTGGCAGGCCGGCGCCGCGTTGATGAAGGGATACAGCGCCGACGAGGCGGTCGGCATGCCGTTCGAACGCCTGTTCACGGCGGACGAACGCGCCGCCGGCCAGCCGCAACGCGAGATGGAGTTGGCAGCGCGCACCGGCGAGTACAAAGGCGAGGGCCTTCGTGTGCGGCGCGACGGCTCGACCTTCGATGCCGCCGTCGTACTGACGGCCCTGCGGGGCCCCAAGGGCCAGCTGCTCGGTTACCTGAAGCTCACGCAGGACATCACCGAGCGCAAGCGCGAGGAACGCGAACGCGAGGCCATGCTGCGCGAGGCGCATGCCGCACGCGCCGACGCCGAGCGGGCCAACCACTCGAAGGGCGAGTTCCTCGCCACCATCTCGCACGAGCTGCGCACGCCGCTGTCGGCGATCCTCGGCTGGGTGCGCGTGCTGGAGCGCGGCGCGTCGGATGCGGGCACGCTGTCGCAAGGGCTGTCGGCGATCTCGCGCAATGCGCGCGTGCAGGTGCAGCTGATCGAGGACCTGCTCGACATGAACCGCATCGAATCGGGCCACCTGCGCCTGGACCTGCAGCCGGTGGAGCTCGGCCATGTGGTGGCCGCCGCCATCGACGCCGTGCTGCCGGTGGCCAACACCAAGGGCGTGACCATCCGGTTCAGCCGCGATCGTGCATCGGCCGTGGTGTCGGGCGACCCGGGCCGGCTGCAGCAGATCGTCGGCAACCTGCTCGACAACGCCGTCAAGTTCACGCCCGGTGGCGGTACGGTGACGGTGTCGCTGGTGCAGACCGGCTCGTCGGTCGAGATCGCGGTGGCCGACTCCGGACAGGGCATCGACCCGGCCTTCGTGCCCCACGTGTTCGAGCGCTTCCAGCAGCAGGACTCGACCCCCACCCGGCGGCATGGCGGGCTGGGCATCGGGCTGGCCGTGGTGCACGAGCTGGTGCGCCTGCACGGCGGCTCGGAGCGAGCCGAGAGCGCCGGCATCGGCCACGGCTCGTGTTTCACCATCACGCTGCCGGCGCTCAGCACAGCGCAGGCGATGGACTTCGCGTCGCATGAGAGCGACGCGTCGGACCATGGCGATGCGCCGATGCCCCGCATCGACGGCATCACGGTGCTGGTGATCGACGACGAACCCGACGTGCGCGCCAGCGCCGAGCACCTGTTGCGCGCAGCCGGCGCGCAGGTGTTCTCCGCCAGCAACGCCATCGACGGCCTGGCGCTGTTGCGTCGGCACAGGCCGCAGGTGGTGCTGAGCGACATCGCGATGCCGGGGCACGACGGCTACGAGCTGCTGCGCTGGGTCCGCGAGCTGCCCGACCCGGTGGTGCGGGGCACGCCAGCGGCCGCTTTCACGGCCTATGCGCAGCCCGAGGACCGGCGGCGCGCGCTCGCCGCCGGCTATCAGATGCACCTGGTGAAGCCGGTGGCGCCCGAGGTGCTGCTCGGGGCCGTCGCCACGCTGGCGGCACATCGCATGGCGACGGGTTAGCGGGCTAGCGAGCGGACCTGCGCTTCGCGACCGTCTTGCGCGGCGGCGGCGGCACCTTGCCGCCGGCGCGGCGCGCCTGCGACAGGCCGATCGCGACCGCCTGCTTGGGGTTCTTCACGCGCCGGCCCGATCGGCCGCTCTTGAGCTTGCCTTCCTTGAACTCGTGCATCACGCGCGCCACCTTGCGCGCGGTCTTCGCATCGGTCTTGGCCATCGTTCGTCGACTCCTGCCATGGGTTCGCGTGTTCAGCGGCCAACGGCGTGCCTGGCCGGCTCTTGCGCCGAGCCCCTTGTTTCAGGGCGTATCCCCGCTGTCGGCGCAACCCCACAGCAGGTCGCGCAGGCGGCTGATGCCGCGCGCGCGGCGGCGCGCCTATGGTTGCATCACCGGCCCGACGGGTCGATTGACGAAGAGGAACGCGATGAATCACTCCTACTCCCGACATGCCGCCTTCGCGCTGTCCGCACTGGCGGCTGCCACGCTGCTCGCGGCCTGCGACCGCGGCGACAACCGCACGGTGGGCGAGCGCACCGACAGCGTGATCGCGCAGTCCGAGCGAGGGGCTCGCGACATGGGCAGCAGCGCCAAGCAGGCGGCCGGTGACACGGCGGACAAGACCAAGGACATGGCCATCACCGCCAAGCTGAAGTCGCAACTCGCCGCCGACGACGGCTTGAAGGCGACGCAGATCAACGTCGATACCAACGCCGGTCAGGTGACGCTGCGTGGTACTGCGCCCGATGCCGCCGCCAAGGAGCGCGCGACGCAGCTCGCCAGGAGCGTGTCGGGCGTGGTCGAGGTCGACAACCAGCTCAGCGTCAAGCAGGGCGGTTGACGCCGCGCTGGCATCAGGGCTTTGCGCGAGGGATCGGGCCGGTGGGGCCCGATCCCGTCGTCGCCGGCACGGGCCGCGCTGCTACTGGATCAAGCCGTTCTTGATCGCGTAGTAGGTCAGGTCGCTGTTCGACGACAGGCCCATCTTGTCCATCACGCGCGTGCGGTAGGTCGACACCGTCTTGGCGCTGAGCGACATGCTGATCGCCAGTTGGCCGATCGTCTCGCCCTGGGCCAGCCGCAGGAAGACCTGGAACTCGCGCTCGGACAGCTGTTCGTGCAGGGCCTTCTCGCTGCCGCTGGCGAGCCCGGCGGCGAGCCGTTCGGCCACGCCCGGCGTGATGTAGCGCCGGCCGAGCGCAACCGTGCGGATCGCCTTCACGATGTCCTGCGGATCGCATTCCTTGTTGAGGTAACCCGAGGCGCCCTGGCGCAGCAGCGTCGTCGCGTAGTGCTCCTCCGGAAAGCTGCTGAGGATCAGCACCGGCAGTTCGGGCGCGCGCGCCTTGATCGCCAGCAGCGTATCGACGCCGTTCTGGCCCGGCATCGAGATGTCGAGCAGCACCACGTCGGCCGCTTGTTCGCGCACCACGTCGAGCGCCTCGCGCCCGTTGGCACATTCGGCCACCACCCGCAGGTCCACCTGCTCGGTGAGGAACTGGCGCAGACCCGCCCGCACGATGGCGTGGTCGTCGACGATGGCCACGCGGATCATGCCGCCTCGCACGACGCCGGCAGGCATGCCGCGACGCGCGTGCCGCGACCCGGAGCCGACACGATGTGCAGGCTCCCGCCCTCGGACTCGACGCGGTAGCGCATGCCCTTCAGGCCGTGCGCGCTGGCCCGCGACAGCTCGGGGTCGAAGCCGCGGCCGTCGTCGGCCACGCTGACGCGCGCGGCGCGCTGGCCGTCGCGCTGCAACGTGACCTTGACCGTGCTGGCCTGCGCGTACTTCGCGACATTGGTCAGTGCCTCCTGCACCAGACGGTAGGCCGTCATCTGCGCGCTGACCGACAGCTGCACCGGCTCGAGCTCGGTGTGCACGCGCAGCTCGGCGCGCTCGCCGAACTCGCGGGCCTGGATCTCCAGCGCCGCGTGCAGGCCCAGGTGGTCGAGCGAAGAGGGATGCAGGTCCTCGATGATGTGTCGCTTCAGCCGGATGCCTTCGTGCAGTGCGCTGCTCAGCTCGCGCAGGCGAGCGCGCACCTCCGGTGCCGCGTCGTCGCCGAGCCGGTGTGCCAGGCGCGACGCGGTCAGCTGCGCGGCGGCCAGCAGCGAGCCGAGTTCGTCGTGCAGGTCGCGCGCCAGCCGCTGCCGCTCGTCTTCGCGCACCGTCTGCAGGTGGCGCGCCAGCTCGGTGAGCTCGCGCGTGCGCTCGGCGGCCAGGTCCCGCAGACGCGCCTGCTCGGCGCGCAGCGCGCGCCGATGCCGGCGCTTGAGCGCGTCGACGCGGCCGCCATGGCGCAGCACCAGCAGCAGCGCCAGCGCGCCGGCCAGTGCCATCGCCAGCACGGCCAGCCGGCTCGACAGCAACGCGTCGTGCACGGCCTGGATCTCGAGTGTCGTGATGGCGTGGTGGTAGCTCAGCTCGTTGATCACGAGCACACCGAACAGGGCCGCCAGCACCAGCAGCGCGGTCGGCAGACGCTCGGCCCTGCACCGTACGCGACGCCATGCGCGACGCCCGCGCACCTTCAGCCGGCGCCAGGCCACCGGGTGCGTGGTGTCGCCGGCCGTTGCCGTGGCCTGGTGCGTCCGGTTGCTGCGGGCCGCGGCCGCCACCGGGAGGGGCATGCCGGCATCGACAGCGAGGGGGTTCATGCGGTTGCGCTCGGCAGGTGGCGTGCCCGAATGCGCGTCGCGCTGAGCCCCGGGGTGCGCCCCGACGGGCGCGCTACGCGGTCGACGCCAAGCGGCCGCGGCTGCCGCAGCCTGCCGCGAACACCCCGGCAGTCAGTGCAGTGTCGCGACCGCCGGGCGCTCGTCGGGATGCAGTCGCGTCGGCACGGCATGGCGTGCCGCCAGCGCGTGCGGCTCACCGGCCGCGGTCAGTTCGTCGAGGCGGCTGAACACCAGCCGCGGGCCGAGTGGCTTGCCCCACAGCTCGGCGAAATCGGTGCCGGCCAGTGGCGTGTCGTGGTCGGCGCTGACGGCGACGGCGGGCACTTCGGCGCATCCCGGCAGCTGGCGCAGCCGACCCAGCAGATGCAGCGCGTCGCCGTCGGTGAGTTCCAGGTCGATCAGCACCAGCGCGGGCTTCAGGTTCTCGGCCAGGTGCAGCGCCCGCTGCGACGACGTGGCGACCACCAGGTGAAGATGCGGACGCCGCTCGAAGATGGCTTCCAGCAGCATGATGTTGACGGCACGGTCACCGACATAGATCACCCACGGCGCCGCGGTGGAACTGTCGCGCAGGAATTGCATGTTGCCTCCCAAGTCATGCGGTGAATCGCAGGCAGCGGCAATCGTCATGCCCGGGGATTCGGCGTCCCCGCGGCACCGCAGCGGCACGGTGTTCGGCAATTTCTGCCGGCGTCACCGACCGGCTCGGCTCATTCATCCGCAGCGCGACCGGCGCGGCAGACGCTTGCGCAGCGCACGCAGATGCAGGCACCTGCCCGGCGAGTGCTTCGTCGCGCAGGCCGGTGCGTTGGTGCGCGCGACGCTGCTAGGCGCGGCGCAACACCGGGTCGTTCTCGTCGGCCCGCGTGGCGGGATGGTTCAATTGAAGAAGAGGTAGGCGACGACGACCACGACGGCCGGAACGCCCAGCAACCAGGCCACCAGGTACTTGCCCATCACGACACCGCCGATCCGCACCGAGGGCCCGGGAAGACGAGGCCCATCACGGATTGCGGTCGAGGTCGCGCTCGACACGGTCGTCGTCGTTGTCCTCGATCTGCTCGCGCACGTCGCCCGCGGCCTTCTGCGCCTTGCCCTCGGCCTGCTTGGCGGCGCCCTTGACCTGCTGCTTGGTGCTGCCGACGGCCTCGCCCGTCTTGCGTTGCACCTTGCCCGCGACGTCCTTGGCGGTACCCTTGAGTTGATCGGAATTCATCTGGGTTGACTCCTGTTGATGCGCAACCCGCGAAGGCGGGTCCACGCGAGAGCACCTTAAGCGGTGCGTCGCGCCGGCCGGGTCGGCGCAAGGCGTGAAGGGCTGTCAACCGGCGCCTACGGCGCGGCCGCCGCACCTTACCGGCCCGCGCCGGCGGGGTGGTCGGGCATCCGGCTTGCCCGTCGTCGCGTCATGGACGATCCCCGCACCGACAACCCCGTCGCCGTGGCAGAAGATCTCGGTGGCGGTGATGCATGGCTGTACCCCGAGGCCGCACTGCCGCGAGGACTGGGTGGCGAAGACGATGCCAACTCGGCGGGCGACGAGGGGCTGCGCTGGTTCTACGGCGGCACCGAGCCGCCGGAGCTGCAGGCGGCCGCGGCGCCAGCGCAGGATCGCGACGACAAGCCCCAACGTCACCGTCGAGCGGCATAGGGCTGTAGGACTCGGTTGACGCGCCGGCACGGCACACGCTGCTGTCGCCGGCGCCGGGGTCGTCTCACACTGTTCACCCAGCACGTCGGCTGCAGCCGGCAAGTCGGTTCGGCATGCGTGGCATTCATTCGAAAGGAAGCAACATGAACCATGGTCCCTCTCCTCTTCTCCTTCCTCTGTTGCCGGTGGCGGTTCTCGCCGCCTGGTTGTGGGTGGCGTGGTCGCGTACGCGGCGTGAGCTGAGCTCGTTCGACGGTTTCGAGGGCCTGCATCTCGAGCCGCAGGACTTCCGTACCGACTGAGGCTTGTTGAACCAACCGGTTGCGAAAGGACATTCCGTCATGCAGACACACGATCGCACGGCTGCTCTGCTGCGCATCACCGCGCTCGCCCTCGGTGTGCTGTTCGCCGGCGCCGCGCCGGCGCAGCCGCTGTCGATGAGCGGGCCCGACTACCAGGCGGCCAAGGAGCGCATCGGCGACGACTACCAGTCGGCCAGCAAGAACTGCGACCGTCTGGCCGGCAACGCCAAGGACATCTGCGACGCCGAGGCCAAGGGCAAGCAGCAGGTGCAGGAAGCCGAGCTCGACTACCGTCGCACCGGCACGGCCGACGACGCGGCCAAGGTGGACCAGGCGCGCGCCGATGCGGCCTTCGAAGTGACCAGGCAGATGTGCGACGACCGCGCCGGCCACGAGAAGGAGGTGTGCCTGCGGGAGGCCCGCGCCACCCAGGTGCGCGCCAAGGCCGACGCCAAGGCCGCCGCGACGAGCGCCACGGCGCGCCGCGAGGCAACCGGCGACAAGCGCAATGCCGACTACGAACTCGCGATCGAGCGCTGCAACGCCTATTCCGGCAGCGCGAAGTCCGAATGCGTCGACGCTGCGAAGGCCCGCTACCGCAAGAACTGAACGCGTTCGCGCGTGCACCCGAGCAGGAGATCTGTCCGATGGCCACCGCCGACGGCTTCGCGCTGCCCGAGCTGCCCTATGCGCTGAATGCGCTCGAGCCGCACATGAGCGCGCGCACGCTTGAGTTGCACCACGGCAAGCACCACAAGGCCTATGTCGACCGGGCCAACGAGCTGGCTCGCGGCACGCCGGTGCACGGCTTGCCGCTCGAGGAGGCTGTCGTCACCGCGCGCAAGCACGGCGTCGGACCGCTGTTCAACTACATCGCCCAGATCTACAACCACAACCTGTTCTGGCAGAGCATGACGCCCGAAGGCGGGCAGCCGCCGCGCCAGGGCGCGTTGCTGGATGCCATCCGCGCGACGTTCGGCAACGTCGATGCGTTCAGGCAGCAGTTCATCAAGGCTGGCCTCGGCCAGTTCGGCAGCGGCTGGGTCTGGCTGGTCTCACACCAGGGCCAACTCGAGATCGTGGCCGCCGGCAATGCCGAAACGCCGCTCACCGACGGCAAGACGCCGCTGCTGGTCTGCGACCTGTGGGAGCACGCGTACTACCTCGATGTGCAGAATCGCCGCGAGGAGTTCCTCATGCGCTGGATCGATCAGCTGGCGCATTGGGCCGGCGCCGAGAAGCGCTTGCGCGCCACGCCGCCGCGCTGAGCGATAACCCGGCGATCGGCCAGCGTCAGCTGCCGCGGTGGCTGACGCTGATGGCGGCCATCTCGTCGGGCTCGTGCTTGCCTTCCAGCCGCGGCGGCGAGTAGCCGCGACCGACCATCGCACGGGCGAAGAAGTACTGTTCGCGGGAGCGCTCCGACAACGCGTCGAGGTCGACGCGGCCGTGGCTGTCGCAGGGAAAGACGAGTTCGCGACCGAGCCCCAGCAGATCCTTGAAGCGGACCTGGAACGACGGCGCAGCGAGGCAATGCGAGTGCGGGCTCATGGCGGCAAAGAGATGTCCTGACCTATGCCTTGGCAAAACGCGCGCCAGCCTCCTTCGGTGCACATCGAGGCGGGCGCGAGCGCCGACTCTCGCGGCGTCGTCCTACACCGAAGCGCAGCGCAACGCTCTCGTCGCAGCGCGCGGCGCGCCGCACGATCACCGCGGTGGTGGCGCCCGGTGGCGCACGCCTGGAGACATGTCGATGTTCAAGCGAGTGATTCCCATGTTGATGGCCGGCTACGTGCTGTGGCAGTGGAACGCCTGGTGGCGCCAGCGGCAGACGCGCGTGGCCAGCCAGCCGGTGGAAGAAACCACCTGGGAAGGTGAGGGTGGCGCCTTGCCCGGCACCGGCGCGCAGCTCGGTCCCGATCCCCATCGGCCGTGACGAACAGCCCGTCCGCGCCCGACGGGGCGGAGGTGGGCGACGATCCGCTGTCGCGGCTGGGCGCGCTGCGGCTGTCCACCGAGCGCCGCCTGCAGGCGCTGCACGACGCCACGCGCGCGGCCCGGGCCCCGGCCTGGCGTCGGCTGCGGCTGGCGCTGAAGCTGCGCTGGAAGCTCGATGAGCAGGCGGTCGCGCCGCGGCTCGACGGCCAAAGTCTCGCGGCACCTTGCGTGTCGCTGCTGGAACGCGAATCGACGCTGCTTCAGGAGCTGGTCGATCTGGTCGATGGCGGCGCGTTGCCGGCGGCTGCACGCGCCACGCTGGCGGACACGCTCGCCGCACTGTCGGCCCTGCGCGCCGAGCGGCTCGAGGCGGCACTGGCGCTGGCACTCGACGCGGGCCGGGTCGACGTGGGCGCGTTGGCACGCGACATCGACGAGCGCCTGGCACGCTGGCGCGACGAAGTGCTGGCCACCGGCGACATCGAGGACGAGGAGATCGATCCCGTCGGCACGCCGCCGCGCTGAGGCGGCGGGCGGGCACGCAGCCTGCCGCGGCGCGACGAACGCTTTCGTCCGTCCCCTCATCGGAGCCGTCCATGGGAACCTGCATCGTCTGTGGCAACGAATACGCCCAGGTGTTCGACGTCGTCTTCAAGGGTCAGCTGTACAGCTTCGACAGCTTCGAATGCGCGATCCATCGGCTCGCGCCGCCCTGCGATCGCTGCGGCTGCCGCATCGTGGGGCACGGCATCGAGTCGGCCTCGGGCCTGTTCTGCTGCGCCCATTGCGCGCGCCATGCCGGCGTGCAGGGTGCGGTGGATCACGCGGCCTGACCGCGGCAGTGCGCGATGGCGGCGTCGCTGTTCATCGAAGCGGCGTTGCTTGTGCTGGCCAGCGCGCTGGCGCTGTGGCTGCGGCCCTGGCGGTGCCAGAGCGCGCAGTCGCTGCCCTGGCCCTGGGTGTTCACCGTGGCGGTGATGCCCTTCCTGTGGGCGCTCGACGGGCTGACCGGCGTGTCACTGTCGCCGCGCTTGTCGGGGGCCCCTTTGCTGGTGCTGCTGGCGGGCTGGCCGTTGACGGTGCTGGCCTTGCTGCCGGCGGCGCTGGGCGCCGCGCTGGTCGGCCCGCTCGACTGGACCGAGGCCCTGCATCGCGCCGTCTGGCTCGGCCTGCTGCCGGCCACGCTGATGCTCGGGCTCGGCGCCGTCGTGCGACGCTGGCTGCCGCCGCACCCGGCGACCTATGTGCTGGGCCGCGGCTGCGTCGCGGTGCTCGCGGCGTGCGGCATGGCCGTCGTGACGTTCACGTTGCTGCGCCGCCAGGCTGGCGCGGCCGTCGATGCGTCGATGATGGCGGCGTTGCTCGGTGCCTGGGGCGAGACGGTGATCACGGCGTGGGTGGTCGCGCTCGGTGTCGCCTGCCGGCCGCACTGGCTGGCCACTTACTCCGACCGGCTGTACTGGCCGAACGCAGCGCGCGGCTGAGCCTTCATTCGTTGGGCACGAAGATCCACATCAGCAGGTAGATCAGCAGCCCGGCGCCCCCCACCAGCAGCAGCAGCGCGAACAGCATGCGCCAGATCCACGACTCGACGCCGGTGGATCGGGCAATGCCGCCGCAGACGCCGGCGATCCAGCGGTCGGCCGCACTGCGTCGCAACGCGTTCAGCGCGGCGACGGCCGCGCCCGGCGGCTCGCTGCCCGGTGCGCCGGGTTCGCCCAGCAGGCGGGCCTTGGCGCGAGCGAACTCGTCGGCACTCAAGCCGCCACGTTGATGCAGTTCGTGCAGGCGGGTCAGTTCGTCGCTCAGTGGCATGGTGCTTCCTCGATCGGTGCGTCGCCCACCCGGGCGGGCATTCACTGTGCCACGCGCCGCCGGGCGTGACGCGCCTGGTGATCTAATTTCAGCACCAGGGATGGCAGGAAACTCTTCTTGCGAGATCACCCCGCGGCCAACAGAATGCGCGCTTCACACCAGCGTGCGACGGGAGCGAAGCGATGAGCCAACAACACAATCCCGCGCGTCGGCGCGCCGTGGCTGCCTCGTTGGCGGCCGGGGGCCTGATGGCCGGCGGCAGCCTGCTGTCGATCGGCGCGCGCGCCGCCGGCAAGCACAAGATCAACATGCAGCTCGGCTGGCTGATCGGCGGCAACCAGCTCGGCGAGGTGGTGGCCAAGAAGATGGGCTACTTCGAGCAGGAAGACATCGACTTCCAGATCCAGCCCGGCGGCCCCAGCATCGACGGCGTGGCGGTGGTGGCCTCGGGCCGCTTCGAGCTCGGCCAGGTGTCGTCCAGCCCCTCGCTGATGCTCGCCGTCTCGCAGGGCCTGCCGATCAAGTGCTTCGCGGTCGGCATCCAGAAGCACCCGTACTGCTTCTTCTCGCTGAAGAAGAACCCGATCCGCACCGCGCAGGACATGGTGGGCAAGAAGATCGGCATCCAGGCCACCGGCGTGATCCTGCTGCGTGCGCTGCTGGCGAAGAACAGAATAGCCGAGAAGGACGTCACCATCGTCACCATCGGTGCCGACATGTCGCCGCTGCTGACCGGCCAGGTCGACGCGGTGACCGGCTGGCTCACCAACACCACCGCGCTCAAGGTGCTCGGCGCCGAGCGGGTGGACATGTCGCTGTGGGACACCGGCGTGCAGCTCTACGCGCTGCCGTACTACGCGACGACGCCCACGCTGCAGACCAAGGCCGATGTGCTGGCCGGCTTCATCCGCGCCGCGGCCAAGGGCTGGTCCTGGGCCGACAAGAACCGCGACCAGGCGGTCGACATCCTGGTCAAGGAGTACCCGAACCTGAACCGCGCCGACGAGCGCGTGGCCGCCGACGTGATGCTCGGCTACAGCTTCGGCGACGCCTCGCGTGCGCAGGGCTGGGGCACGATGGACCCGGCCAACTGGGCCGAGCAGATCGCGCTGTACGGCCAGCTCGGCCAGTTCACCGCGCGCACGCCCAAGGTCGACGAGGTGATCACGCTCGACATCCTCAAGGCGACGCAGGCCGCGCGCAAGGCCTGAGCATGGCCGAACTGCTGGCCGCCGCGCCGCAGGCCCGCGGCGCGCTGCCGTCGGCCGGCGTGACGGCCGTCAACGTCGGCTTCTGGTGGTAGCGGAAGGCTGCGCTCAGCGTCGAACTTCCGTTGGCGTTGGTCAGCGACACGGCGACGATCGCGCCGCCGGTGCCGGAAGGCACGCGGCAGGTCAGGCGCGTGTCGTCCACGACCACGACCGAGGTCTCTTCAGGTGAGTCGGGGGCCTTGCGTTGCTTCGCAGTGGCGTCCCACGCTTTCGACAGCTCGTTGGCCGGCGCGATTCGCCGTGAGAACAGCAGCACGACGACCGGCGACTTTCCGGTATGCACACGGGCCCGCAACGCGGCGTTCCATGCCTCGGTGATGGCGGCGCCATCCGCGAGTCCGACGATGCTCACGAGCACGCGCGGCGGCGGCGTCCCGAGGAAACGCCCCTTGGCCACCGGCACCATGGCGAGATCGAAGCCCCGCACCGTCGGAGTGTCGACCCCGCCGTACAGGGTTTCGACCGTGGCGCGGACGCGCGCGGTAATCGCGCGCCGCAGGATCACGTCGCGATCCGCCCGCTCAGACGCAAATCGACCCGGGCTGCCGGGCGGTGGCGTCATGATCTCTTCGATCGCCGGCGGCCTCAATGGCGACGCTTCATCCGGCTGCCCGGACGCGGGCTCCGGTGTCGGCGCCGGCAGGTGCGGCGGCGGCAGGCCCGCCGCGATACTCGCGTCGTACTCGGCGCGCAACGCCGGATCGCTCAGCGTCTTGTAGGCCACCGTGAGCGCTGCGGCGCGGGCGGCCGCCATCTCCTGGAACTCGCCGCCAAGGTGAGCCACTTTGTCGGGGGGATACCGCGCGATCTCCCGTCGAAAGGATTTC
>CALMQI010000339.1 GCA_937871935.1 uncultured Burkholderiales bacterium | reverse complement strand
GGCGCCTCCCCGGCGGGCAGGACCTCCGTGATGCGCCCGTCGTCGATGACGACGTCGGCGGGCACGCAGCGATTGGCAGGCGATGCCCCTACCGCGCACGCCGCCAGCCAAACACACTGGGACCCCCTCGGCTCATTCGGCAACACACTGAGCCAGGGCCTGGGCAACGACATGCTGGGCATCGCCGGTTCCATGTTCGGATTCAGCGACGAGTTCATGGGCGAGCAACGTCACGAGCTCACGGGCGAGGACCGGCAGTTTCGCCGCCAGCAGACCACCAACGCCTACGCCGAACTCCGCCTCGAACACCTGCGCCGCGTCGAGTTGTCGAATCTCAACGACACCGAGTCACGACACGATCTCGAGCGCTCGACCTCGCTCAACACCGACATGCTGCAAGCGCTGGAAACTCGCGTCAACGACGAGATCGAGGAACGACTGACGCTGCTCGACGCGCAGAGTGCCCTTGCCCTGGAGCGACTGAACCAGCAGCGGACCACACGTCGCGAAGCCGCCCTGCTCGACGTGCCATTGGAGAACTTCAACACTGCACTCATTGCGCTGTTCGACAATGCCGAGGACCCCGTGCTGCCGGCCGAGGCCGCGCTGCTCGCCGTGCTGCCGCAGGCTCTGTATTACGCCCACACGCATCAGGTGCGCCGGCATCGGAATGCCATGCTGGGCCTGTTCCTCGGCGCCCTGGTGATCGCCGGCCTGTTCACCCTCCTGCCGATCTGGCCGCTCGACGGCGGGAACGCCCTCCGGTCGTCGGTCGCGCTGGTGCTCGGGTCGACGGTGGCGTGGAAGGTCATGGATTGATCAACTCACTCACCCAAATTTGCAGCAAGCCAGGCTGAGGCAATTCCGGCTGAGGTGGTAAAAACCAACCAGATCGAAAAATACACAACTGCGGCGTTGCTTCCAAACGCATGAGCCATAGCTTGCCAGAGCAGCGCCACTCCAACGAGAACAGCCAAATTTACTGATATCAAAGACTGGACAAACGAAAAACCAAGGCGCCTTGGCACCCAACTCAAAGCCATGCCTACGAACAACCACATTCCACCCAAAGCTACAAAAATGCCGAGCGCGTAGCGTTGCGATTCCATCACACCGTCCAATTCTCAACCGCCAACCCCGGCACATCGGCAAAGTCAGCCTCATTGTTGGTTACCACCACCGCACCGATGCTAAGGGCGTGTGCGGCGAGCAAACGATCAAAGCGGGCACGCTTGAAGGGCAGCTTGGCATATGAACGCGCGGCCACCTCATCAAATTCGATGATCGGGATCACGCGGACAAATGCATCAAGGACCGACTGTTTGGGCGGCTTGCCATTCCAGGTCCCCAGCGCGACTTCGGCAAAGCTGATAGCCGAAATTGCGACGTCACCAGGCGCGCATTCGACAAGACGCTGGTTGAGCCGCGAATCCGCCGCGCCCCCCATCGAATAAATCGCCAGGTCCGAATCGATCAGGAACCGGGTCACTAGCCCAACGCTGCCTTGCGCGCAGCTTCACGGGCCGCAATCGTGCTTGGACGCTCTTCAAAATCTTCGCGCGGAGCAGGTTTGAACCCAGGGAGCTTCCCAGCGAACCCGCTGATGTCGATCTTCTTACGCGGGGGTTCCAGTTTGCTCAGGGCATAGCTGCCGTTGCCGAGTATGGTCAAATCCAGTTCCATTCCCGCTTCCAATCCCAGCACCTTGGGCATTCGCACCGCCAGCGAATTGCCCGATTTGAACACCTTGACCCGGACCGGCTTGGCTGTGGAAACAAGTCCTTTGCCCGTCGCCGTGGCCCCGGTAAGGTCAAAATGATGCCGCGCATCGCGGACGAGATTTGAATCGGGCTTGTTCATCGCCATCTCCGTATATACATCATGTATATACAATCTAGAGGACCCGTCAATTGCGCAACCTGCCCCTTGCCTCCATTTTGGCCCTATCCCTCACCGCCCCGGCGCTCGCCGAGGAGATCGTCGGGCTGCTGGTCTCTCTCGTAACCATGGGATTCTTCAATGCGCGCCTCTGACTGCTCGAAAGCTCATCTCAACTCTCGCGACTTCGACGCGCTCGACGCCCGCCAACGGGCCATGGTCCGCGAGTCCGTCGCGGAGTTCAAAAAGAACAACCCGGGCAAGGACGCCACGCCGACCGACCCGAATGAGGCCTGGGCGCTCGCGGCCGCAGAACTGGCCGACGACCTGACCAAGCACAAGAAAGCCGTCCTGAAGGCCATGGACGATGAGGACAAGGCGGCAGCCGAGGCAGCCAAGCCCAAGCCCGCCAAGCCGAAGCCCAAGGTCGAGCGCAAGTTCGACAACGAGGTGGACCTCGCCGAGGCTGTGGCCAAAGAGAACGGCATCGAACAGCCCGTCGTGGACGCGTGGCTCGAGAAGCGCCTGGGTCAGTCCGTGCGCGAAATCGCCAAGGACATGGGCGTCAGCGAGACGACCGTCAAGGAGTGGATCAAGAAGTTCACCCCGCTGATGGAGAAGAACAAGGGTCGCGTGGGCAAGTGGGCGGACGCCGCGTTCGCGCCGATCGAGGAGGACGCGCAGCCCGGTCAGGAGGTTGCAACGGAAGATTCAGTTTCCACCGAAGTCGCGCTTGAAGCCGAGTCGGTGGTGGAAGCCGCCCCCGTCGCCTCCGATGAAGTGGCGGACGCCGACCAGGAAAACGAAACCGACGCGAACCTCAACATCTCCAATTCGAAGTACTCGAAGGCGGAGACCAAGGCGCATGATGACGCGGCCGCCAAGAAGGCGTACAAGAAGGCACTGCGCGGTGGCTCGGGCGCGGCCGCCCAGTTCGACGCTCTGTCCGAGAAGATCGGATCCAAAGCGCGCTGGAGCAACATCGGCGAGAAGGGTCAAGTGTGGTTCGAGTCCGTCCGGGAGACGGGCGACGCAGCGCAGGCGCACCTCGCGGTGGCCGAGGCGTGGCACGAGGGGCTGCTCAAGTCGGTGATGCTCGAGCCGCTGAAGAACCCGTCGTCGCGCGCTGCCATCCAGGCGGTGCTGTCGAAGTGGTTCCCGACCAAGGCGTTCGCGGACAACCTGCGCATCTACGACACGATCGAAGAGGCGCGCAGCGCCGTGCCGCAGCTGGCCTCGGAAGAGGTGGGCCGCGTGAAGGCGTTCGTGGACGGCCAGGGCATGGTCCACATGATCGCAGGTAACATCCCGGCCGGCCGCGAGCTGGCGGTCTTCCTGCACGAGATGGGTGTCCACGTGGCGCTGCGCAACATCTTGGGTGGGCGCGTGGCGACCCTCACACGGCGCGTGGAGGAGTGGGCGAAATCCGGGAATGGGTTGGAGTTGCGCATCGCGGCTCGAGCCCTGGCGCGCGTGAACGACGCGGTCAAGGCGGCCGAAGCGAACGGCGAGGCGCTGGACGCCCGCACTCGCAACGAGGAGATGGTGGCCTACTTCGTCGAAGAGGCTGTGGCTGCAGGGCTGGACCCCAGCCTGCCCCCGCCCGCCGGTGGTACGGGCCTGCTGGCCTGGATCAAGCAGCTGCTGGCGGCGTACCGCGAAGCACTGGCCAAGGTCCTGGGCGTCAAGCCGATGGACGTGCCCGACATCACCGCGCAGGAGCTGGTGGATCTGGCCTACGGCGGCGCCAACCTGAACCTGCCAAGCAAGGCAGCCGGCGGCGACCCCAACACGGTGTTGTTCTCGACCGACCTGAACGAGTTCAAGGGCGCGACCTGGGCGGACAAGGTCCGCACGTTGGCTGACGAGAAGTGGCGCACGATGCCCGGCCTGCTGGGCTGGCTGTCCACGGAGCAGCTTGGCGAGCGGTTCAAGGCCCTGCCGGCTGTCCAGAAGTTCAGCGAAACCATGCAGCGCATGTCCGGCCGAGCCACGGAACTGGCCAACACGTCCGACGCGATCAAGAAGCGCTGGGAGGCGATGAACAAGCGCTTCGGCAAGAAAGTGGCCGCTGACTTCAACACCTTGCTGCAGGACAGCTCGGACGCGCAGGTGTGGCCCGACGTGCCCCTGGACGACCCCAAGAACAAGCACGTCGCCAACGATGCGGACGCCGCGGTGGCCCACGACCGGCTGAGCGCGCTTTACAAGGCCCTGCCGGCGGACGCCAAGGCGCTGTACCACGACGTGCTGGGCGACCTACGCAACCAGTTCGACGGGATGATCGACGGCTACATGAAGGGCCTGATCGAGATTCACGCGATGGTCGAGCCGGCGATGATCAAGCAAGCGGCGCGGCTGCGCAGCAAGGATGCGCGCACTGCCTTCCTGGCCGACAAGTCGACCGAGCAGACGAAGCGGTTGCGCGCGCTGTGGCGCGACCAGGACACGTTCCGCGACGAGTATGAGGGCAAGCTGCCCGGGCCGTACTTCCCCAAGATCCGCTATGGCGACCACGTCGTTTACTTCAAGTCGCCCGCCATGCTGCAGGCCGAAGCCAGCTTTGCGCGCGCCACGGCGGAGTTGAGCCGCATGGAAGCGAGCGACAGTGCGTCGCCCATCGCCGACATCGAGGCGGAGCTGGCGCGCCTGAACCGCTTCCTGCGGATCACCGCGGACCCCGACAAGCGCAAGCTGCGCCAGGAAGAGATCGCCGACCTGAAGGCCGTGCTCGCCGTTGAGGAAGCACCCCTGAACGCGCAGCGCGAGGCTGTCGATGCGGCGCGCAAGCGCCTGAATGAGGCCAAAGCGCAGGCTGACCAGTACCATGTGGAGTTCTTCGAGTCCCTGGCGGACGCCAAGGCGCGCGAGGCGCAGCTGAAGTCGGTGCTCGGGCAGAGCATGATCGTGACGCGCCAACTGCGCAACCAGTACCTTGCCGCGATGGACAGCGCCAGCCCGGCCTTCGTGAACCGCCTGGAGCAGCGCCTGAGCACTCTCCTGGGCCAGGAAGCGGGCGACAAGGCAGCGGTGGCCATGAAGGAACTGCGCCTGCAGATGCTGCCCGAGAACTCGGCCGGCAAGGCCCGCCTCAAGCGCCTGGGCGTGGCTGGCGTGCAGAACAAGCAGACCATGCGGGCGTACGCCACATCAGCGCTGCGCGGCGCGTTCGCTGTGAGCCGCCTGGAGTACCGGGACCAGCTGCACGAGCACCTGAACACCCTGCGCTTCGGCGACGACACGGACGGCAAGATCGTGGGCAACGAGCTGGCCAAGAGGCTGGTGCAGAACATGCAGGCGCCCGAGAGCAGCAAGCTGATCAGCGCAGCCAGCAACTGGACCTACATGTCGCATCTGGGGATGAACGCCAGCTTCATGGCGGTGCAGTTCACCCAGCCGGCCATCATCAGCGCGCCCATCCTGGCGGGCCGCCACGGCATCCGGGCGTCCTTGAGCGCGCTCAAGGAGGCTTACCCTGCTCTCACGAGCATGCTGCTCAAGTCGGGTGAGCTCAACGTCCAGGCGGCGGTGAAGGCCGGCAAGCTGACCGAGGCGGAAGCGGTCATGCTCCAGTCGATGATCGACCACGGGCGGGTCGACACCACCGTGCGGCATGACCTGGGTGCGGCGTCGAGTGGGGAGGAGGGGGGTTGGCTGTCGAAGGTGGCCGCATGGTCGGGCACGCCGGCGCACCGCATCGAGATGGTGAACCGGGTCAGCACCGCGCTCGCAGCCTACCGGCTCGAGGTCGCCAAGGGCGTGAGCAACGGGCTGTCGCCGATGGACGCCGCGGCGCGCGGCCAAGCCTACGCTGACCAGATCGTCAGCGAGACGCACCTGAACTACAGCCCAGAGAACCGGGCGCGCTTCATGCATCCCAGCAGCCTGGGCGGCTACGGGCGCATCCTGTGGCAGTTTCGCTCGTATGGTCAGGGCATGGTGTTCCTGGTGATGAAGAACCTGCTCGACGCCAAGCGCGGCGACCCGGAAGCGCGGCGCTCGCTGGCTTACCTGATGGGCATGCAGTTCGCCACCGCTGGCCTGACTGGCCTGCCGTTCATGGCGCCGATGATCTTCGTGGCGACCAAGCTGTACCAAGCGCTCGAGGACGACGACGAGGAGCGGGATCTGAAGCACTGGATGCGCCAGGGCATCGCTTCGGTGGGCGGCGAAGACTTCGCCGACTTGGTGATCAAGGGCGCGCCAGC
>CALMQI010000338.1 GCA_937871935.1 uncultured Burkholderiales bacterium | reverse complement strand
CCTGCCAAGCCATTGATTTCATTGGGTTTCCTGTTGATTTTTTTGATCGCCGTTTGAGGGCGCAAAAGCGTGCTCGGTTTCAACCGCCGGTCCCGGTTTTCGGCGTGGTCTGTGACGGCAGGATTTCACTGGCATAACGCTCCACTGGAAAGCGGAATACGCCCCTCAAATTGATACCTTGCAGCCGCGTCGGCGCAATTTTCCCCGTGAGCTCCGCCGGGATGACCTGACGCCGGTTGGCCCAGCGGTCCAGAACGGCCTGCATCTGGGTTGTGTTCCAGGCCATGATGATGTTGGCCAACAGACTCAAGGCGTCAGCCACCGCCTGCATTTCCTCGGCCCGCTTGGCCTGAGCCGGGCTCACTCTGCCGGTATAAATCGCCCGCTTCAAGGCATTGACCGCCTCACCCCGGTTGAGTACCCGACGCAGCTCATTCCTGAAGGCGTCTTTGACAAAGTAGTCGGCCAGGAACGCAGTTCGCAGCAAGCGCCCCAACTGAACACCCGCTTCGTAGATGGGGTCTCCCCGCGCCGCCGATCCAAATCTGGCCAGCGCTGCAACTGCGCTGGCGTTGCCGCTCATCACCGAGGCTGCCAAATGGACCAAGGTGTCCCAGTGCTTCTCAATCAAAGCGGTATCGACGGTAGCCTCGCAAACTGCTGCGATCTCCGGTGGAATGATCGTGCCACGCGGCACGTACAGATGACGCTGCTTCAATTCCTTCAGTCGTGGGCATAGATCGAACCCCAGTAGCCGGGCCAACGCCATGGCAAAGTCGGTGTAGCCGTGGGTGTCCACCGCCAACTGGCTGGTCTCGATGGATTCTTGGCGCACGACACCCTCAATGGCGACCCCTGCCTGGCGCTCATTGAGCACAAAAGGCTGCGCGTAGAAGATCCCCCATCGGTCACGCACATGGGAGTAGATGCCAATCGAGGACGTGTTGCGTCTTGGATCCTGTCGGGCCTGCCACACCCGTTGGGTGGTTTCCATGCTCATCATGTCGGACGACGCCAGGTCCGTGCGACCCCATGTCGCTGCAATGGGGTGCCGTTGCATGAACTCCAGCACCGCGTGGCAGGCTTGACTCAAGCGACGCTCGTCCCCGGCCCAACGCATGGCCTGACGGATGCTGGTGGCAGACAACTGCGGAATCATACGGGCGCATTCGGCCGCCGTCAGACTGGTGCCGTGGGCCATGATGCCGGCGTAGACCATCAGCAGCTCTTCTGTCGAACGTGGCTCGCGGCCAAGCATGATCCAGCTGAAACGTACCTGAGCGTCAACGGCCAGGATCACTTCTGGGAGTTGCACCTCACCGATCCTCAGGTCAAGTTTGGCCCTCAACTTAATCACCTCTGGATCTTCATCCTCTGCCGGCAATACTGAAAGGTGGAGTTCTTCGTCCACGCGCAGCACACCGCTGCGCGCGGCGACGGCCACTGCCTCCACGCCGGCGCGTACCTTGGCCAGCAACGGCTTCAAAAGTGTGGATGCATTGGCTGGCAGTGACAGTCGGGCATAGTGCCGTTTGGCTTCTTCCTGCCAGCGCGCATCAGTGAAGAACAGGCGTGCGCGGCCACGAAAGCTCAGGCTGTGCTCAATCCACACCGAACCGTTGCGCACGGCACGTCGCAATGAAAACAGGGTGGCCACCTCCAAGGCCCGAAACGCGCGCTCCCGGTCGGCACCCGCAATCGCGCCGCTCCAGACCGAACCCAAGCGAGGGGCGCTGACATCAGCAGGTAGTTCGCGAAGTTTGCCCGCGTACAGTTTCGTCAATTGGGCCAAGGCTGTGGTCACCGGGTGCTCGCTATTGGCCTGCCAGGGCAGCTTGGTGATTTCGGCCAGCAAAGAGCGCACGGGACGTATGGCGTCAAACAAACGCTCACGCACCACCGAGGCCCGGCTGGGTGGTTTGCCTTGCTGGCTGGCACTGAGCAGGGCAACAATTCGAGCCCGCAACTCCGCGTCTTGAAGTTCACCCTGGGCGACCAAACCAGCCAGCTCTGCCAGCAATGTCTTGTACAGGTCAGCCCAATTGACCGTCTCCGTGACACCTGCTGCGACCGTGCGCCAAAGATCGGCAACGCGCCGCTGAACCATCAAGATAGCTTGGTCTGTGCTGGTAAACAGGCAGTGCCGTAAAAAGCAGCCAACCTCCACTGTGCGAGCGGGTTCTTTGATCCTGGCCCCCACCGAGGGAGGCCTTGAAGCCAGGCGGCGTGCATAGCGCCGCACAATGAGACCGGACAGGTCGTCCAGGTGTTTGTGGACATTCAGGGCGTACAGCAGTTCGATTCGCTCGAACACCTCGCCAATTTGTTTGGTTGAGTGTTTGGCCGGTGCCGACCACAACCAGCTCTGCTGGGTTTGCCCATCCGGGCGCAATGCGGCCATGGCATCCCGCCAGCGCACCAGTTGTTCGGGCAGCACAGATGCCGCAATCGTTTTGGCTGTTTCTTCTTCGAGTTGTCCCAGCGCCGCTGTGACCAGGACACGGATGTCACGGTCGCGCAGGATCAGGATCTTGCTTTGATACAACCAGCGCCGAGCGAATACGAGCAATTGATCCCGATCGGCGCAGCGGGCCACCTCATCGCGCAGGGTGCGTACCAGGGCGCGACGTTGGTGCTCCGTCATCCAATGAAACCCCAGGACATCACAGGCCAGTTGTTGATGGTCAAAGAGGGTTCGACCGCGAACATACAGGGCTCGCAGGGATGCCAGTTCAACAGCAGTGATGCCGATTTCGTCACCCAGATGGCGCCACAGGGTTGTCGGAACGATGCGCACCGAATTCAGCAGGCGCCCGCTCAAGCGCAAGAAACCTATGTGCAGTGCCAGACCCAGCTTGTGGGCGTTGCTTCGGCGGGCGTTGATGAGCTCGCGCTCAGTACGGCTGTACGTGAAAAACGACTGAAGCTCGAAGGTGCTGATTTCCCTTGGCAGCTCTCGCAGGCCAAGGTAGGTTGTGTGCCAGCTTTGCATCTTGTGTCTCCGGTGATTGGGGCAGACACAATACGCCTGAAAAAGTGAACAGGAAAACCAATGAAATCAAGGGCTTATCAGA
>CALMQI010000337.1 GCA_937871935.1 uncultured Burkholderiales bacterium | reverse complement strand
CGGCGCGTCGGTGCCGAACTCCACCGCCTCGCCGGCGGCGAACGCCAGCGCCCCGGAGGCGTCCACCGTAACCACGCGCTCGCGCCAGGCGCTGTCGGCGTGCACCAGCTGGCGGATCGGCAGGGCATCGAGGAACTCGTTGGCGATGACGATGGCGGGGCCGTCGGGCACGTCGTCCAGGCCGTCGTGCCAAGTCACAGGGGACCCGGCAAGCGTGTGCCGCTGTGTTTCGCGCAGGGGGGCGCTGATCTCGACCAGGTGCACTGTAGCGGCATCGATGAACCCCGGCACCTTGCGGGCGGCGCGCAGCGCGTCGTGCATCAGCGTGCCGCGGCCGGGGCCGAGCTCGATCAGGCGCAGGAGTGTCTGGCGGGCGTGCAGGTACTGCCGCCGATCGACGAAGTCGTTCGGTACGAGCAGCACCTGGGCCGCAACCAACTGATGCCGGGCCAGCGACCGGTTGTACGTGCCCATCAGCCTGCTCTGCCCGGCAGCCGAGATGGCCTGCAACGTCGGCATGTCAGTTGGCCTGGCCGACATGCCCAACGCGGCCACACCGGCCGAGACGGCACCCGATGACACCAAGATGACCTCGTGGCCGGCGGCGCGGAGGCCCGCAAGCTGGTCGCACACCGAATCGACGACCGCATCGTCGATCACTCCGAGGGAGTCGGTGATCGACGAGGTTCCGATCTTGGCTACCAGCCGCACTCAGGCCTCCTGCTGGTACTCGAAGCTGAAGCTGGCAACCCAGATGATGTCGCCATCCTGCGCGCCGGCGCGGGCCAGAATCCTCGGCACGCCGAGGCGCTTCATCTGAAAGTCGATGTACGACAGCGCCTCGGGCGTAGTGACGTCGTTGAGCGCCACGACGCGTTCGACCTGCCGGCCGACCAGCCTGAACTCGTGCTCGCCGACGCGCTCGACGCGACCACCTTCGGCGTCGGGGCGAATGATGACCAGGCCGGCATTCGCAGGCTGGTCGTTGCGAGCCTCGTGCACCAGTGCTGCCAGACGGCCCACGAGGTCGCGCACGCCGTCGCCGGTCACGGCGGAGAGCCGGATGCCCGACCAGTCGGCAACAGCGATGTCTGCCTTGGTGCCCACGACGACGCGGGGACGCTCGAGCAGTTCTGGCCGATACTCGCCGAGCTCGTGCAGCAGGATGCGTTCCTGCTCCTCTGGCGAGGCCTCGTCGACGGCGGCGAGATCCAGCATGACGCACAGCACCCGGGCGCGTTCGATGTGCCGCAGGAACTGATGCCCGAGGCCCTTGCCTTCGCTCGCCCCCTCGATCAACCCGGGGATGTCGGCGACCACGAAATCGGTGTGATCGTCGATCTTGACGACTCCGAGATTGGGTTCGAGCGTGGTGAACGGGTAGTCGGCGATCTTTGGCTTGGCCGCGCTGATGACACTGATCAGGGTGCTCTTGCCCACATTCGGGAATCCAACGAGGGCCACGTCGGCCATCAGCTTCAGTTCCAACTTGAGCCAGCAGTCCTGGCCATGCTCGCCCTGTTCGGCGAACGACGGCGCCCGCCGCTTGTTCGACAGGAACTTGCCGTTGCCACGTCCACCGCGGCCGCCGGCCGCGCACAGCCAGCGGTCGCCGTGGTTGACGAGCCCGTTCACGGAGTTGCCATGCAGCAGCTGGGCATAGCCGACGGCGCTGGAGATGGCCTTGCCCTTCTTGAGCTCCGGATCGACGCCCGACTGCATGTCATAGGTGCCGCGCCCACCCGTCTCGAGCGCGTAGACGCGCACCACCTGCGCCTTCGACAACATGAGCAATGGGTGCCTGGCCTGCAGAAGCCGTACGCGCCCTTCATCGTTGAGCCTAACTGGAT
>CALMQI010000336.1 GCA_937871935.1 uncultured Burkholderiales bacterium | reverse complement strand
CGCGATCATGGGCCATGAGGTGTCGCACGCGTTGCTCGAGCATGCGCGCGAGCGCATCGGCAAGACCATGGCCACACGCGGTGCCATCGAGATCGGCGCGGCGCTGTTCGGCTTTGGCAGTGCCGGGCGTGTGCTCGGCGACCTGGGTGGCCAGCTGCTGACGCTGCGATTCAGCCGCGACGACGAGTCGGAGGCCGATGCGCTCGGGCTGATCCTGTCCGCGAAGGCGGGCTACAACCCACGCGCAGGCGTCACGCTGTGGCAGAAGATGCTGGAAGCCAGCAAGGGCGCGCCGCCCCAGTGGTTGTCGACGCACCCATCGGGCGAATCACGCATCCGCGACATCGAGGCGCGGCTGCCGAATGTCGAGCCGGTCTATCTGGCCGCGGCCAAACCGCCAAGACGTTTCGCGCCGCCACCGGCCGCGCCAGCGGCGTCAGCGTCCGGCCAGACCGGCAGCTGAGGTCAGGCCGCGCCGACGAAAGGGTTGCTGCGGCGTTCGCGGCCGATCGTGCTTTCAGGGCCGTGTCCCGGGATGAACACGGTGTCGTCGCCCATCGGCCACAGTTGCCGCGTGATCGAGCTGACCAGCGTGTCGAAGTCGCCGCCCGGGAAGTCGGTGCGACCCACCGAGCCGGCGAACAGCACGTCGCCGACGAAGGCGCGCTGCGCTTGGGTGTCGTGAAACACCACGTGCCCGGGGGTGTGACCGGGGCAATGCCGCACCTGCAGCGTGCTGTGACCGACGCCGACGTGGTCGCCGTCGTGCAGCCAGCGCGTCGGCGTGAACGGCTCGGCGGGCGGGAAGCCGAACATCCGGCTCTGCTGCGGCAGACCGTCGATCCAGAACTGGTCACCCTCGTGAGGCCCGATGATCGGCAGCCGAAGCTGCCGCGCCAACGCGCCTGCGCCGCCGGCATGGTCGATGTGGGCGTGCGTGAGCAGGATCTGCTTCAGCGTCACGCCGTGCGACGCTGCGGCGGACAGCAGGGCATCGACGTCGCCGCCGGGATCGATCACCGCACCTTCCATCGTCTCGTCGCACCAGACGATCGAGCTGTTCTGCTGGAAGGGTGTGACCGGGACCGTGTGATAACGCAGCATGATGAGTGGCATCCTACCCGGGCAGGTAGTGCGCTAGCCGCCGAGCGCGGCGGCGGTCGAGTGACCGATTCACGTGGCGACCTGGCGCGGCGCCAGCGCGCGGTCACTCAGAGCGTGAAGTCGTAGTCGACTGTCACCGGGGCATGGTCGGAGAAGCGCTGCGCGAGAAAGATCGATTCGCGGCGGGCCTTCGCCGCGATGCCCGGTGTGGCGAGGTGGTAGTCCAGTCGCCAGCCGACGTTCTTGGCCCAGGCCTGGCCGCGGTTGCTCCACCAGGTGTACTGCTCCGCCTTGCCGTTCAGCTGGCGGAACACGTCGACCAGGCCGGCGTCTTCGAGCAGGCGCGTCATCCAGGCGCGCTCCTCGGGCAGGAAGCCCGAGTTCTTCTGGTTGCCGCGCCAGTTCTTCAGGTCGATCTGCTGATGGGCGATGTTGACGTCGCCAACCAGGACGAACTCGCGCTGTGCCTTCAGTTCCAGCAGATGCGGATACATCACCTCGAGAAAGCGGAACTTCGCCTGCTGCCGCTCCTCGCCCGAGCTGCCGCTCGGGAAGTAGCAGCTGATCACGCTGAATCGCCGCTTGCTCGTGTCGAACCGGGCCTCGACGTAGCGGCCCTCGGCGTCGAACTCGGGATGCTGTAGGCCGACGATCACGTCGCTCGGCGTCTTGCCCGCATACAGGCCCACGCCCGAGTAGCCCTTCTTCTGCGCAAAGTGGAAGTGGCCGCGCAGGGAACCGATGCGGTCGAAACGCCCGGCCACATCGTCGGCCTGGGCCTTGATCTCCTGCACACCCATACAATCGGCACCGGCCCGCTCGACCCAGTCGACGAAGCCCTTGCTGGCCGCCGAGCGGATGCCGTTCAAGTTCAGCGTGACCAGTCGAAATCCCACGTGCCGCCCCCATGACGCAGAACCCGCCCCCGCGTGACGCGCTGGCACAGGAATTCGTCCGCTTCGCGGTCGAGTCCGGTGTATTGCGGTTCGGGGAATTCAAGACCAAGGCCGGTCGTCTGTCGCCGTATTTCTTCAACGCAGGCGGCTTCGACGATGGCGCCAAACTCGGTCGGCTCGCCTCATTCTATGCACGGCGGCTGCTCGACTCGAAGCTCGAATTCGGCATGCTGTTCGGCCCGGCCTACAAAGGCATCGTGCTCGCGGCCGCGGTGGCAATCGAGCTGGCGCGGCTGGGCCGCAATGTACCGTTCGCCTACAACCGCAAGGAGACGAAGGATCACGGCGAGGGGGGCCAGCTTGTCGGCGCGCCGCTGGCCGGCCGCGTTGTGGTCATCGACGACGTGATCTCCGCCGGCACCTCGGTGCGCGAGTCGGTGGCGCTCATCCGCGCGGCCGGCGCTGTACCGGCGGCGGTGGCCATCGCGCTGGACCGGCAGGAACGCGCCGCCGAGGGCGGAGCAGACAAGCCGGGCTCCGCCGTGCAGTACGTCATGGCTGAATTGGGGATGGACGTGGTCGCAATCGCCACCTTGGACGATCTGTTGGAGTATCTTTCGTCGGCGGGCGACAGCCCGTTGGCCCCCCACGCCGCGCGCGTGGCGGCCTATCGAGACCGGTACGGAGTGTCGTGAGACTAGTCGCTTCCAACAGCGCGAAGGCCGGCGTCGCCCTGGGCATGAGGCTGGCGACGCTGCTGCTTGCCTCGGCGGCAAGCGCCTCGACCAATGGCATCTATGTCTGCGTCGACGACAAGGGCGTGCGTCGTACATCGGATCGCCCGATCGTCGAGTGCAACGACCGCGAGCAGACGATCCTGAACCGCGATGGGTCTGTGCGCGGCAAGCGTCCGCCGGTGATGACGCCCGATGAACGTGCCGAGCGCGAGGCGCAGGAGCGCAAGCAGATGGAGGCCCGTGCGGCGCTCAACGACGAGATTCGCAAGGACCGCAACCTGAAGTCGCGCTTTCCCAACGAGGCCGCTCACAACAAGGCTCGGGAGGCGGCGCTCGATGCCGTGCGCCGCGCGATGAAGAGTTCCGAACAACGGCTGCAGGACCTGCGCGACGAGCGCAAGCCGTTGCTGGATGAGGCCGAGTTCTACAGGGGCAAGAAGTTGCCGCCCAAGCTGAGGCAGCAGATCGACGCCAACGATGCCACCACGTCGGCGCAGCGCGAGGCCATCCTGAACCAGGAAGCCGAGATCGCGCGTATCAACAAGCTGTTCGACATCGAACTCGATCGGCTGCGCCGCCTGTGGGGCGGTGCGCAGCCGGGCACCCTGGGCTCGACGGTACAGGTCAGCGCGGAGCTCGCCCGGCGGTGAATGCATCGGCCTGCTGGCGCAGTGCGGGCGCGCCGGTCATCGCGATGCTGCTGACCGTCGGATTCGCCAGCGCCCATGCGCGACCGGCCATGTACAAGTGCGGTGTTGAGGTGCTCGAGATCAAGGTCGACTTCACGCCGCGCAAGGCGCAGCTGCATCTGAACGACAAGCAGCACACGCTACAGCGCATCAAGTCCGCTCGCGACGCACACTATGTCAACCGCAGGGCCGGCTTGACACTGATCGCCAAGAAGGGCGACATGACGCTCCTCGAAGGGGGTCGTGAGCACCACTGCAAGCTGCAGATCACGCCCTGACCGACCGGCGACGAAGACCGCCGCTCAGCCCCCGCCCAGCTTGCGGCGCAGCAGCTCGTTGACCTGTCCGGGATGGGCTTTGCCCTGGGTGGCCTTCATGACCTGGCCGACCAGCGCGTTGAAGGCCTTGTCCTTGCCGGCCTTGAACTCGTCGATCGACTTCGGGTTGGCAGCGAGCACTTTGTCGACGATGGCCTCGAGCGCGTCAGAATCGGTCATCTGCTGCAGGCCGAGCAGCTCGATGGCCGCGCTCACGCGACCCGGCGAAACCGAAGCTTCAACGCCGGACAGTCCGACCGTGATGTTCTCAGGCCAGAGATGCTCAAAGAGCTGCCTGGCTTGTGGTCGAGAGATCGCCCCGGAGCTCAAGCGCGAGATCAGCTCGCCGAGTTCATTGGGAGCAATCGGGCACGACTCAATGGTCAACGCAGCGGCGTTCAGTCGGCGCGAGATATCCCCCATCAGCCAATTCGCCACCAGTTTCGGTTGCCGGCACGCATCTCGAGCCGCCTCATAGTAGCGGGCGAACGCAACGCTTTGCGTCATCAGTTCGGCGTCCTCGGCCGACAGCCCGTCGTCGCGCTGGAACCGAGCGGCCATCGCAGCCGGCAGCTCGGGCATCTCGGCCTTGACCCGATCGATCCACTCTGCCGCGATCACCAGCGGCGGCAGGTCGGGGTCGGGGAAATAGCGGTAGTCCTGGGCGTCTTCCTTGCTGCGCATGGCGCGGGTCTCGCCACTGTCGGGGTCGAACAGCACGGTGGCCTGCTCGATGCGCAGGCCGTCCTCCACGCGGTCAATCTGCCAGTCGACCTCGAAGTCGATCGCCTGCTGCATGAAGCGGAACGAGTTGAGGTTCTTGATCTCGCGTCGCGTGCCCAGCGGTCCGCCGGGCTTGCGCACCGACACATTGGCGTCGCAGCGGAAGCTGCCTTCCTGCATGTTGCCGTCGCAGATGCCCAGCCACACCACCAGCGCATGCAGCGCACGCGCGTACTCCACCGCCTCCGCCGAGGATCGCATGTCGGGCTCGGTCACGATCTCCAGCAGCGGCGTGCCGGCGCGGTTGAGGTCGATGCCGGTGCGGCCGTGGTAGTCCTCGTGCAGCGACTTGCCGGCGTCCTCTTCGAGATGGGCGCGTGTCAGCTGCACCGTGCGGCGCTGGCCGCCAAGCAGGAACGCCACGCTGCCGCCCTGCACGACCGGCGTCTCGTACTGGCTGATCTGGTAGCCCTTGGGCAGGTCGGGGTAGAAGTAGTTCTTGCGCGCGAAGATCGACTGTGGCGCCACCTTGGCGCCCACCGCAAGGCCGAAGCGGATCGCCCGCTCGACGGCGGCCCGGTTGAGCACGGGCAGCGTGCCCGGCAGCGCCAGGTCGACCGCGCAGGCCTGCGTGTTGGCGGGTGCACCGAAGGCGGTATCGGCACCCGAGAACGCCTTGCTGCGCGTGGACAACTGGGCGTGCGTCTCCAGGCCGATGACGACCTCGTAGCCCCGCACCAGTGCGACCGTCGTGACCACGCTCAGACCCCCGCGGGCACCGCGAGGTGCCAGTCGGTCGCCTGCTGCAGCACGTGCGCGGCGCGCAGCAGGCGCGCCTCGTCGAAATAGTTGCCGATCAGCTGCAGGCCCACCGGCAGGCCGCCCTCGCCACGGCCGGCCGGCACGCTCATGCCCGGCAGTCCGGCCAGGCTGGCCGGCAGCGTGAAGATGTCTGCCAGATAGGCCTTGACCGGGTCGTCGCCCTGCTCGCCGAGACGCCAGGCCACGCTCGGCGCCACCGGCCCGGCCAGCAGGTCGCAGTCGCGAAAGGTGGCCTGGAAGTCGTCGGCGATCATGCGGCGCAGCTTCTGCGCCTGCAGGTAGTAGGCGTCGTAGTAGCCATGCGACAAGACATAGGTGCCGATCATGACGCGGCGCTTGACCTCGGCGCCGAAACCCTCGGCGCGCGTCTTGCGGTACATGTCGAGCAGGTCGTCGTACTGCGCGGCGCGGTGTCCATAGCGCACGCCGTCGTAGCGCGACAGGTTCGAGCTCGCCTCTGCCGGCGCGATGATGTAGTAGACGGGAATCGACAGCTCGGTGCGCGGCAGGCTCACGTCGACCAAGCGAGCGCCGAGCTTCTCCATCTCGGCCAGCGCACCCCGCACGGCATCGTGCACGTCGCGATCGAGCGTGGCCGGGAAAAACTCGCGCGGCAGTCCGATGCGCAGACCATTCAAGGGCCGCGCCGCTGAACCCTCGACCTGGGCCTGGTGCAGCTTGGCCATGTAGTCCTGCGGCGGCCGTTCGGCGCTGGTGGCGTCGCGCGCATCGAAGCCGCTCATCGTGCCGAGCAGCAGGGCACAGTCCTCGGCGGTACGCGCCAGCACGCCGGCCTGGTCGAGGCTCGATGCGAAGGCGATCATGCCGTAGCGCGAGCACACGCCGTAGGTCGGCTTGATGCCGGTAACACCCGAGAAGCTCGCCGGCTGGCGGATCGAGCCGCCGGTGTCGGTGCCGGTGGCCGCCGGCACCAGCCGGGCCGCCACTGCCGCCGCCGAGCCGCCGCTCGAGCCGCCGGGCACGCGCGAGCGGTCCCACGGGTTGCGCACGGGAGCGTAGGCCGAGTTCTCGTTGGCCGAGCCCATGGCGAATTCGTCGCAGTTCAGCTTGCCCAGGCTCACCATGCCCGCTTCGCGCAGGCGCGCGACAACGGTGGCGTCGAACGGGCTGCGGTATCCGGCCAGCATTTTCGAGCCGGCCGTGGTGGGCGCGTCGCGGGTGACGAAGATGTCCTTGTGCGCCACCGGCACGCCGAGCAGCGTCGTGGTGTCGCCGGCGGCCCGCCGTGCGTCGGCGGCCGCCGCGGCTTCGAGTGCGGTCGCCTCGTCGACATGCAGGAAACAACCCAGCTCGTGTTGAGCCGTGATCCGTGCGAGCAGATGTTTCGTCAGCTCGACGCTCGACCACTGCCGCTCGGCCAGTGCGCGGCCGAGTTCGGCCACGCTCAGACGCTCGGGCGCCGACGCGCTCACTCGATCACCTTGGGCACCAGGAAGAGCCCGTCTTCCACCTGGGGTGCGCTGCGCTGGTTGGATTCGCGCTCGTCGTGCTCGGTCACCACATCGTCGCGCAGGCGCAACTGCACCGGCTGCACCGCCGACAGCGGCGTGTACAGCGGCTCGACGCCGCGCGTGTCGACCGCACTCATGCGCTCGACGATGCCGAAGAAGCTGTTCAGCTGGCCGAGCATCGCCTGCTCTTCGTCGGCCTTCAGTTCCAGCCGCGCCAACAACGCAATGCGGCTCACGTCCTGCGAGGTCAATGCCATGTGGAGAATGCGTCGAAAAGCGGATCTTCGAACGCCAGAATCACCGGGGTGTTGCGGTATTATCGCCCGCCATCGACAGCCCCCCGCGCGCGCCAGCTACGCCCGACACACGCAGCGACCGCCCGTCCGCTTGCCTGACCTGATCGTCCATTCATGTTCGGATCCCTGCGCCGCTACTTCTCCACCGACCTGGCCATCGACCTCGGCACGGCCAACACGTTGATCTACGTACGCGGCAAGGGGATCGTGCTCGACGAGCCCTCGGTGGTGGCGATCCGCCACGAAGGCGGCCCCAACGGCAAGAAGACCATCCAGGCGGTCGGCGCCGAGGCAAAGGCGATGCTCGGCAAGGTGCCCGGCAACATCGAGGCCATCCGCCCGATGAAGGACGGCGTGATCGCCGACTTCACCGTCACCGAGCAGATGCTCAAGCAGTTCATCAAGATGGTCCACCCGCGCTCGATGATGAAGCCGAGCCCGCGCATCATCATCTGCGTGCCCTGCGGCTCCACCCAGGTCGAGCGCCGCGCCATCCGTGAGTCGGCGCTCGGCGCCGGCGCCAGCGAGGTCTACCTGATCGAGGAGCCGATGGCCGCTGCCATCGGCGCCGGCCTGCCGGTGAGCGAGGCGTCGGGCTCGATGGTGGTCGACATCGGTGGCGGTACCACCGAAGTCGGCGTCATCTCGCTGGGCGGCATGGTCTACAAAGGCAGCGTGCGCGTCGGCGGCGACAAGTTCGACGAAGCCATCATCAACTACATCCGCCGCAACTACGGCA
>CALMQI010000335.1 GCA_937871935.1 uncultured Burkholderiales bacterium | reverse complement strand
GACAAGTCGGCGACAGCGGAACGCTCACCTGGCCAGGTGGACAGGTGACGATCACCGATACTTTGAAGCCGCTCCCGGAGCTCGCGGTGCACGTCGGCAAAGTGAGCGAAGGAACGCTGGAGACCGGCGCGCAGGTGACGGCGACGGTGAACGCGGCGGCGGCCAGCAGCGCCAGTGCGCGCAGCCACAGCGGCGCTCCGCCGCGCGTGGCCACCGTGGCCGCACCGCCGAGCGCGAGCAGCCACAGCGCGACCAGTGCGAAGCCGCTGGCCACGCTGGGCGCGAAGGCCATCGCGAAGCTGCCGACGCCGACCCAGCCCGCCACCAGCAGCGCCCACGCGCAGGCGCGCGCCGCGGTCAGTTGCGGCGACGCGGTGTGCGTGTGCCCGGTGGGTTTCATGGGCTAGTTTCGCGCGCCAGCGCTGCCGGCCAGCTGAGCACGTGTCCGGTCGCGGCGGTGAAGCGCTCGAGGTCTTGCGGCGTATCGATGTCGAGCCGGTAGCGCCGGTTGTCGGTGTCGAACCAGTGCACGCGTTCGGGATGCGCGAGCCGCCACTGGCGGCAGGCGGCGTCGGCCTCGCCGGCCAGCCACTGCTCGCGCAGCGCGGCGTCGAACATCACCGGGTTGCCGGGCAGCGCCTCGTCGCTGTCCACGCTGCGCACGCGCGGCACCACCATCGACGCGTCGCCGCGCTTCTTGAAAGCGGCGATCAGCGCGACGATGTCCTGCGAGTCGATCATCGGCTGGTCGGCCAGCGCGACGATCACGGCGTCCAGACGCGGCGACAACGCGTTCAGGCCGATGCGCACCGAAGAGGCTTGGCCATCATCGGGCGACGGATTGCGCGCGATCGTGATCGGGAACTGGCCGACCGCGGCCTCGATCGCCTGCGCATGGTGGCCGAGCACGATCACCAACTCGTCGACACCGGCGCCCGACAGCGCGACCAGTTGGCGCATCACCAGCGGCACGCCGCCGAGTTCGAGCAACGCCTTCGGTCGCCCACCCAGCCGCGAGCCCGCGCCGGCGGCGAGCAACACGGCGCCCACCGTGCTGCGGCTGTACAGGCCGTTGGCCTTGAGAAGGCAGCCCATGTGAATCTCCGATCAGTGCAGTGCGTCGACCAGTCGTGGCAGCACCGCCCGCAGGCTGGCCAGGTCGCCGCCCGGTGCCAGCAGGTCCAGGTGCGGCAGCGCCGCCTGCATGCCCTGGCTGACCGGTGCGAAGCCCGGCTGGTTCATCAGCGGGTTCAGCCAGACGATGCGGCGGGCGCGGCGCTTCAGTTGCGCCAGCGCCGCCGACAGCAACGCCGGCTCGCCGGTGTCGTAGCCGTCGCTCATCACGATCACCACGGTACGCGCGTGCACGACGCGCGGTGCGTGCTCGCGGTTGAACTGCATCAGGCTCTCGCCGATGCGCGTGCCACCGGCCCAACCCTGCGCGATCAGGTGCAGCCGCTCCTGTGCGCGCCAGGGGTCGGGGTCGTGCAGCGCCTGCGACACCGCGGTCACGCGGGTGTGGAAGATGAAGCTCGCCACGTCGCCCAGCTCGGCGCTCAACGCGCGCGCCAGCCGCAGGTAGAAGAAGCTGTAGAGCACCATCGAGCGGCTGACGTCGATCAGCAGCACGATGCGCGGCCGCACGCGCCGGCGGTCGCGCCACGCCAGCTGCAACGGTGTGCCGCCGCTGGCGACGCTGCGGCGGATGGTGCCCGGCAGATCGAGCCGCCGACCGTGCCGCGCGCGCGCCTCGCGGCGCAGGCGGATGTGCTTCAGCTGCCGCGCCAGGCGGCGCATCAGCGCTTCGATGTCGAGCGCGTGCTCGCGTTCGGTCAGCGCGCGGAAATCAGCCGACGAGAGCACTTCGTCGCGGCTCGCTGCGTCGCGCGGATGGATCGCGAGGTCGTCGTCGGCATGGCCCGACGCGCCGCCCCCGGGCTGCGCACCGCTCAGGCCATGTGCCGCGCTGTCGCGACGCTCGGGCTTCTGCCATCGATTGGCGGGCAGGAACCAGGCGTCGAACAGCCTGTCGAAGCGCCGCCATTCCTCGCCGCGGCCGCACAGCAGCGCGCGCAGGCTCCAGCGCAGTACGTCCTGATCCAGCACACCCACGCGCTCGGCGGTCTGCAGCACCGGCACCGCATCGCCGCCGCCCACCGCGAATCCATTGGCGCGCAGGAAGGTCGGAAAGCCGGCCAGACGATCGGCCGCGCGCGCGTCGAAGATCAACATGCGGCCGCCAGCCTTGCTACCACGTCACGCGGGAACGCTGCGCGGTCGTCGCGCGTCTTGATCAGCGCGCTCAGCGTCTGCACGATGCGCTCGGCACCGTCGACGTCGAGCGTGGTGATGTCCAGCCGCACCAGCGCGGCCGCCCAGTCGAGTGTCTCGGCGATGCCCGGGCGTTTCTGCAGCTCCATGCCGCGCACGCCCTGCACGAAGCTGACGATCTGCTGTGCCAGCCTGGGCGCGATGTCGGGCGCTTTCTTGCGCACGATCGCGAGTTCCTTGTCGTAGTCGGGGTAGTCGATGTAGTGGTACAGGCAGCGCCGCCGCAGCGCGTCGGACAGTTCGCGCGTGCCGTTGGAGGTGATCACCACCCAGGGCCGGTGCGTGGCGTGCACGGTGCCGAGTTCGGGGATCGACAGCTGGAAGTCCGACAGCAACTCGAGCAGATAGGCCTCGAACGCCTCGTCGGCGCGATCGATCTCGTCGATCAGCAGCACCGGCGGCGCGTCGCCGGTGATCGCCTCGAGCAGCGGGCGCTTGAGCAGGTAGCGCTCGGAGAAGATGTCCTGCTCCTTCTGCTGCAGGCCGCGTTCGTCGTGCTCGAGCAGCTTGATCGCCAGCAGCTGGCGCTGGTAGTTCCACTCGTACATCGCGCTGTGCGCGTCGAGCCCTTCGTAGCACTGCAGGCGGATCAGCCGCGCCTGGCGCGTCTGCGCCAGCACCTTGGCCACCTCGGTCTTGCCGACGCCGGCGTCGCCTTCGAGCAGCAACGGGCGTTGCAGGTCGTGCATCAGCAGCAGCGCTGCGGCCAGCGGCGGATCGGCGATGTAGCCGGCGCGTGCCAGCTCCTGCTGCAGTTCGGCGAGCTCGAGCGCTCGCGGCGCGCTCATGCTTTCCGGGCCGCGAACAGCGAACGCAGCCAGCCCTTGATCAGTGCCCAGACCAGCGCCAGGCCGTCGAGCGGCGCGGCTTCGGCGGCCGGTGCGGCAGCGGCCATCGTGGCCGGCGCGTCGCCTGCCGGCGCGGCCGCCGCCTGCATCGCCTGCACCTGGGTCGCGAAATTGGCCGCGAACTGGCCGAGGATCTGGTCCGCCACCGGCTCCATCACGCGGCCGCCGAACGCCGCGGCCTTGCCGCTCATCGAGACCTCGCTGGTGCCCACCAGGGTGCAGCCGGTGGCGCCGATCGCCTCGACGCGCGCGGTCAGGTCCATCGACGCGGCCGAGCCGCCGGTGGTGTCGGTGCCCTTGGCGAACAGCTGCAGCGAGCGCGCCGCGGCGTCGAGCCCCCGGACCTCGATCTCGCCGCGGAACGACAGGTTGGCCGGCCCGAGCTTGATCGACACCGTGCCCTTGTAGTGCGTGGCGTCGATGTGCTCGGTGATGCGTGCACCCGGCATGCAGCCGGCCACGGCCTCGATGTCCTGCAGCAGGGCCCAGGTGGTGTCGGCCGAAGCCGGCATCGGGAACGACCTTTCGAGCTGGACCTTCATGGCGAGTCGTTCAGCCCCTCAGCGCTTGTCGATGCCGAGCGCCCGGCACTGCTGCCAGACGCGGTACGCGTTGTGCGGCATGTCCATGTGCGTGACGCCCAGGTGCGCAAAGGCGTCGATCACCGCATTGCTGAAGCAGGGAATGCCGCCCACGTGCGGCGACTCGGCCACGCCCTTGGCGCCGATCGGATGGTGCGGGCACGGCGTCACCGTGTGGTCGGTCTCCCAGTGCGGCGTCTCCATCGCGGTGGGCAGGAAGTAATCCATCAGGCTGTTGCCGAGGTGGTTGCCGCTGTCGTCGAACGGGATCTGCTGGCCCATCGCGACCGCAAACGCCTCGGTCAGCCCGCCGTGGATCTGGCCTTCGATCACCATCGGGTTGATGCGCGTGCCGCAGTCGTCGAGCGCATAGAAGCGGCGCACCTTGACCTCGCCGGTGTGCTTGTCGATGTCCAGCACGCACAGGTAGGCGCCGAACGGGAAGGTCAGGTTGGGCGGGTCGTAGTAGGAGACGGCGTTCAGGCCCTGCTCCATGCCGGCTGGCAGGTTGCCGGTGTGCGAAACCAGGCAGATCTCCTTCATGGTCTTGGCCTGCGTGGGGTTGCCCTTGACCTTGAAGCGGTCGATCTCCCACTCGAGGTCGCCTTCGCCCACCTCGAGCAGATGGGCGGCGATCTTCTTGGCCTTGTCCTTGATCTTGCGCGCGGCCATCGCGGTGGCCGCGCCCGACACCGGCGTTGAGCGCGAACCCCAGGTGCCGGCGCCGTACGGCGACTTGTCGGTGTCGCCTTCCTCGACCACGATGTCGCTGGCCGGCAGGCCGAGCTCGGTGGCGATGATCTGCGCGTAGGTCGTGGCATGGCCCTGGCCTTGCGTCATCGTGCCCAGCCGCGCGATCACGCCGCCGGTGGGGTGCACGCGGATCTCGCAGCTGTCGAACAGGCCGATGCCGAGGATGTCGCACACCTTGGTCGGCCCGGCGCCGACGATCTCGGTGAAGGTGGAGATGCCGATGCCCATCAGCGTGGGGCTCTTGGGGTCGACGCGCCGGGCGGCCTGCTCCTTGCGCAGGCCTTCGTAGTCCACCGCCTTCAGCACCTTGTCGAGCGCCGTGTGGTAGTCACCCGAGTCGAGCGTCCAGCCGAACGACGTGGTGTACGGAAACTGCTCGGGCCGCACGAAGTTGCGACGCCGGATCTCGGCCTTGTCGACGCCCACCTTGAGCGCCAGCACGTCCATCATGCGTTCGATCAGGTAGATCGCCTCGGTCACGCGCAGCGAGCAGCGATAGGCCACGCCGCCCGGCGCCTTGTTGGTGTAGACCGCGTCGACGCGCGCATAGGCATTGGGGATCGCGTAGCTGCCGGTGCAGATGGAGAACAGGCCGGCCGGCAGCTTGGTGGCCGAGACATGCGAGTTGAACGCACCGTGGTCGGCCAGCGCGGTGAAGCGCAGGCCCTTGATGCGGCCGTCCTTGTCGGCGGCGAGTTCGCCCACGCCGTGATAGTCGCGCGCGAAGCCGGTGGTGGAAATGTTGTCGATGCGCGACTCGATCCACTTGATCGGCACGCCGGTGACGATGGAGGCGACGATGGCCACCACATAGCCCGGGTAGATCGGCACCTTGTTGCCGAAGCCGCCGCCGATGTCGCCGCCGACGACGCGGATCTTGCTCTCGGCGATGCCCGACAGCATGGCGAGCACGGTGCGCACCAGGTGCGGCGCCTGCGTGGTCATGTAGACCGTGAGGTGGCCGGTGGCCTTGTCGAACGAGGCCACGCAGCCGCAGGTTTCCAGCGGGCACGGGTGCACGCGCGGGTTCAGGATCTCCTCGCGCACGGTGACCTCGGCGCCGGCGAATGCCGCGTCGGCCGCCGCCTTGTTGCCGGCTTCCCAGGTGAAGATGTGGTTCGGGTGCGTGCGCGGGCCGTGGCCGACTTCGGTCTTTTCGGCGATGTCCTCGCGGATGATCACCGCGTCCTTGTCCATCGACTTCTTCGGGTCGACGATCGCCGGCAGCTCGTCGTAGTCCACCTCCACCAGCGCGGCACCGTCGTAGGCCGCGTAGCGGTCGGTGGCCAGCACCATCGCCACCTCCTGGTACTGGAAACACACCTTCTTGTCGGCCAGCACCGCCTGCACATCGCCGCCGAGCGTGGGCATCCAGTGCAGCTTGACCGGCTTCAGGTCGTCGGCGGTGAGCACGGCCACCACGCCGGGCGCGGCGAGCGCCTTGGACTTGTCGATGCCCTTGATGCGCGCGTGCGCGAACGGGCTGCGCACGACGGCGCCGAACAGCATGCCCGGCAGCTTGATGTCGTCGACGTACCGGCCCTGGCCGCGGATGAACTTGGCGTCCTCCTTGCGCAGCAGCGAGGTGCCCATGCCCTGCAGCTTGTCTTCGCGTTCCTTCAGGTCGGACATGTTGCCCATGAGGAGTCTCCGTCTGCGGTCGTGTTCGAGGGGGTGGCGGCGCGGGGGTGCGCGTGCGTGCGGGTGCGCGGCGCGATCAGGCCGTGGCCGGCTGGGCGGCGGCGAGCGTGCGCGCCGCCGATTGCACCGCCTTCACGATGTTCTGGTAGCCGGTGCAGCGACACAGGTTGCCGGCCAGCCCGTAGCGGATCTCCTGCTCGCTCGGGTTGGGGTTCTCCTTCAGCAGCCGGTAGGCGCGCGTGATCATGCCCGGGGTGCAGTAGCCGCACTGCAGGCCGTGCTCTTCGTGGAAGGCCTGTTGCAGGGCATGCAGCACGCCGCCCTGCTCGAGCCCCTCGATCGTCAGCATGTCGGCGCCGTCGCATTGCACCGCCAGCACCGTGCAGGCCTTCACCGACATACCGTCGATATCGACCGTGCAGGCGCCGCAGTGCGTGGTTTCGCAACCGATGTGCGGCCCGGTATGGGCGAGGCGCTCGCGCAGCGTGTGGATCAGCAGCTCGCGCGCCTCGACGGTGACGTCGACCGGTTTGCCGTTGAGCTTGAACGAAACAGTGTGGGTGGTGGCCATGGGCATTGTCCTCGAGGCGGCGGGTCAGGGCCTGGCGCGCGAATGCGCCTGCTGCAGCGCGCGGCGCACCATCTCGCCGGCGATCACGGTCTTGTAGTCCGGGCTGCCGCGCTGGCAGTGCGACGGGCTGCACGGTTGCATCGCCAGCCGCGCGGCCTCGTTCAGCGTGGCGTCGTCGATCGGCTTGCCGACCAGGTAGTCCTCGGCCTTGCAGGCCTTCAGCGGCGTCGGGCCGACGTTGGTCAGCGCAATCGACGCGCGCGCCACCGTGCTGCCCTTCATCTGCAACTGCACCGCCGCTGCCGCGGTGGCGAAGTCACCGGTCTTGCGCTTGAACTTGCTGTAGCACCAGCCGCTGCCCGCCGGCGGGATCGGGATGCGGATCTGCGTCAGGATCTCGTCGGGCCGGGCCTGCGTGGAGTACAGGCCGAGGAAGTAGCCGTCGGCCTTGAGCGTGCGTTCGCCGCCGGGCCCGGTCAGCACGAAGGATGCGTCGAGTGCCAGCATCACCGCGGGGTGGTCGTTGCCCGGGTCGCCGTGGCTGATGTCGCCGCCGATCGTGCCCTTGTAGCGCACCTGCGGGTCGGCGATCCAGCTCGCGGCCTCCACCAGCAGCGGCAGCTTTTCGGCCAGCAGCGGCGAGGTGAGCAGCGCATGTTCGGTCGTCATCGCGCCGATGTGGATCTCCTGGCCCGCCTGTGTGATGCCGCGCAGGCCGGCCACCTTGCCGAGATCGATCAGCGCGCTGGGTGCGGCGAAGCGCAGCTTCATCATCGGCAGCAGGCTGTGCCCGCCGGCCAGCAGCTTGGCGTCGGGGCCGAGGTCGACGAGCAGCTTGACGGCATCGGCCACGGATCGCGGCGCGTGATAGTCGAATGATGCTGGGGTCACCGGACGGTCTCCTCTGGTTGCGGGCGACGCATCGTGGGCGCCGCATGGCGG
>CALMQI010000334.1 GCA_937871935.1 uncultured Burkholderiales bacterium | reverse complement strand
AGAAAAACGCCTCATTCCCTATCTCCGCACAACCAGAGCCAACCCGACCGGACATGCGGGCGCCGGCCGCGCCGCCGAAGATGTCGCCGAAGATGTCGCCGAACGCCTCGGCGAAGCCGCCGAAGCCCTCGGCACCCGGGCCGCCGCGAAAGCCGCCGGCCATGTTGGGGTCGATGCCGGCGTGGCCGTACTGGTCGTAGGCGGCGCGCTTCTCGGCGTCGGAGAGGATCTCGTAGGCCTCCTTGGCTTCCTTGAACTTCTCTTCCGACTTCTTGGCATCGTCACCCTGGTTGCGGTCAGGGTGGTGCTTCATGGCCAGCTTGCGATAGGCCTTCTTGATGTCCTCGTCGGTAGCGTTCTTCGCCACACCGAGGATGTCGTAATAGTCGCGCTTGGTGGCCATCTCAGTCAGGTCCGGTCAGTCCAATGAAACCGCCGCGCCGGCCGGCAGATGCAGTCTGCCTGTCGGACGCGGCGCGGGGTGCGGCCGCCCTCTGGGAGGGCGTGCCGTAGCGTCACTTCTTCACTTCCTTGAACTCGGCATCCACCACATTGTCGTCCGCCGGTTTGGCTGATTGCGCCTTGGCACCGCCGTCACCACCGGCCGCATTTGCCCCCGCGTCGGCTGCACCTGCAGCGGCCTGCGCCGCCTGCGCGTCGGCGTACACCTTCTCGCCGAGCTTCTGGCTGGCGGCCATCAGCGCTTCGGTGCGCGACTCGAGCGCGGCCTTGTCGTCGCCCTTGAGCGCCTCTTCGACGTCCTTGAGCGCGGCCTCGATCCTTTCCTTCTCGCCGGCGTCGAGCTTGTCGCCGTGTTCGGTCAGGCTCTTCTTCACCGAGTGCACCATCGCATCGGCGTTGTTGCGCGCCTGCACGATCTCGAGCTTCTTCTTGTCCTCGGCGGCATTGAGCTCGGCGTCCTTGACCATCTTTTCGATCTCGGCCTCGTTCAGGCCCGAGTTCGCCTTGATGGTGATCTTGTTTTCCTTGCCCGTGGCCTTGTCCTTGGCGCCGACGTGCAGGATACCGTTGGCGTCGATGTCGAACGTAACCTCGATTTGCGGCAGCCCGCGCGGCGCCGGCGGAATGCCCTCGAGGTTGAACTCGCCCAGGCTCTTGTTGCCCGAAGCCAGCTCACGCTCGCCCTGGAAGACCTTGATCGTCACCGCCGGCTGGTTGTCGTCGGCGGTGCTGAACACCTGGCTGAACTTGGTCGGAATGGTGGTGTTCTTCTTGATCATCTTGGTCATCACGCCGCCCAGCGTCTCGATGCCCAGCGACAGCGGGGTCACGTCGAGCAGCAGCACGTCCTTGCGCTCGCCGCCCAGCACCTGACCCTGGATTGCTGCGCCGACCGCCACCGCCTCGTCGGGGTTGACGTCCTTGCGGGCTTCCTTGCCGAAGAACTCCCGGACCTTGTCCTGCACCTTGGGCATGCGCGTCATGCCGCCGACCAGGATCACGTCGTTGATGTCGCCGATCTTCACGCCGGCATCCTTGATTGCGATGCGGCAGGGCTCGATCGTGCGTTCGATCAACTCGTCGACCAGGCTTTCCAGCTTGGCGCGCGTGAGCTTGATGTTCAGGTGCTTCGGGCCCGACGCATCGGCCGTGATGTAGGGCAGGTTGACGTCGGTCTGCGTGCTGTTGGACAGCTCGATCTTGGCCTTCTCGGCGGCCTCCTTCAGGCGCTGCAGCGCGAGCACGTCCTTCGTCAGGTCGACACCTTGCTCCTTCTTGAACTCGGTGACGATGTAATCAATGATGCGCTGGTCGAAGTCCTCGCCGCCGAGGAACGTGTCGCCGTTGGTCGACAGCACCTCGAACTGTTTCTCGCCGTCGACATCGGCGATCTCGATGATCGAGATGTCGAAGGTGCCGCCGCCGAGGTCATACACAGCGATCTTGCGGTCGCCTTTGCCGTGCTTGTCCAGGCCGAAGGCCAGCGCGGCGGCGGTCGGCTCGTTGATGATGCGCTTGACGTCCAGCCCCGCGATGCGGCCGGCGTCCTTGGTCGCCTGGCGCTGGCTGTCGTTGAAGTACGCCGGTACCGTGATCACCGCTTCGGTGACCTCTTCGCCGAGGTAGTCCTCGGCGGTCTTCTTCATCTTGCGCAGCACCTCGGCGCTCACCTGCGGCGGCGCCAGCTTCTTGCCGCGCACCTCGACCCAGGCGTCGCCGTTGTCGGCGGCCTTGATGGCGTAGGGCATCAGGTCGATGTCCTTCTGCACTTCCTTTTCGGTGAACTTGCGGCCGATCAGGCGCTTCACCGCGTACAGCGTGTTCCTCGGATTCGTCACCGCCTGCCGCTTGGCCGAGGCGCCGACGAGGATCTCGCCGTCTTCCTGGTAGGCGATGATCGACGGTGTGGTGCGTGCACCCTCACTGTTCTCGATCACCTTGGTCGTATTGCCCTCCATGATCGCGACGCACGAGTTGGTCGTACCCAAATCGATGCCAATGATCTTGCCCATGTTCTATTGCTCCTGAGACTTGGAAAAGGATGTGGAGGAGGTGTGGATAAGCTGTGGAGTTTCAAGGGCGCGGCGGCCGACGCCTGCGCTCATTTCGGCGCCGCCACGGTGACCAGCGCCGGCCGCAGCACGCGATCGGCAATCAGGTAGCCCTTCTGCAGCACCGCGACGATGGTGTTGGCTTCCTGGTCGGCCGGCACCATCGAGATCGCCTGATGCTGGTGCGGGTCGAACTTGGTGCCCGCCGGCGGATTGACTTCGAGCACGCGGTTGCGCTCGAGTGCCTGACCCAGCAGCCGCAGCGTGGCATGCGTGCCTTCCAGCAGTTGCTCGGGCGTGGCGTTGGCGATGCCGAGCGCGGCCTCGAGGCTGTCGCGTACCGGGAGCAGCGATTCGGCAAACGATTCGACGGCGAACTTGCGTGCCTTGGCGACTTCTTCCTCAGCTCGCCGGCGGGTGTTCTCCACCTCGGCCTTAGCCCGCAGATAGGCGTCGGACGCCTCGGTGTGCTTGAGCTGCAGTTCGGCCAGCTGTTGTTCGAGACTGGCATTGCCGGGGCCGGCAGCGGCTGCGGCGGCCGCCGGCGCATCGGCCGGGGACAGATAAGGTTCTTGGGGGTTGTTGTCGTGGACGCTCATTGTCGGACCAGGGAAGGGCTGTCTCGCTTCGACCTTGGGGCGATGCTCTGCATTTCAAGGGTCACTCGTCGAGCTGGGCGGTCCAGCGGTCCCAGTCGGCCAGCTGGCGGCGGTCGCGCTTGGTCGGGCGGCCTTCGGTCAGCGTCGCCGACGGCTCGGGCGCCAGGCGGCGCGCCTGCGCGGCCTGCTCGCGCTCGGCCCGGCTGTCGGCCGTCTCCTGGTACAGCGTACGCGCTACCGTCGCCGGTCCGCGGTGGGATGACACGGCCAGCACGTCGACCACCCACGCGCCATCGCGTCGCAGCGTGATGCGGTCGCCGACGCGAAGTTCGCGCGAAGCCTTGGCCGGCAGGCCATTGACCAGCACGCGGCCGAGCGCGATCTGTTCGCCGGCCAGGCCGCGCGTCTTGAAGAACCGTGCGGCCCACAGCCACTTGTCGAGCCGGACGCCGTCGCTCATGACGGTCGATTGTCGGCCAGCGGCAGCAGTGCGATGGCGTCGAGCCCGGCGACCCTGCCGTCGCCCAGGCGGTTGCGCAGCTCGAGTGTGCCTCCGAGCGAGGTGGCGATCTCGCGGCAGATGGCCAGCCCCAATCCGCTGCTGCCGGCCGCCGATGACGCCGCGAACGGCTCGAATAGTCGCTGCCGCTGGTCGTTGCTGATTCCCGGACCGCCGTCGGCAACAACCAGCTCGGCCCACGGAGTGGCCGGCCGCAGCCGTACCAGAAGTGGGCCGTCGCCGCCATGGCGGATCGCGTTGTGCAGCAGGTTGCGCGTCAACTCGCGCAGGGCCCACTCGTGAGCTCGCACCGGCACGGCCTGCACGTCGAGCTCGAAGTCGATGTCGCGCTCGGCGATCAGCGCCGAGAGGTCGAGCGCCACGCCGCGGGCGATCGCGCCCCAGTCGACCGGCGCAGCGTCGGCGGGTTGCGTGCGCAGCTGCTCGACCCTGGCGAGCGCCAGCATCTGGTTGGCCAGCTGGGTCGCGCGGTCGATCGTCGCATTGATCTCCTGCAAGGCCTGCGCGGGCGCGACATCGCCGCGCATCGCGGATTGGGTCTGCACCTTCAGAACCGCCAGCGGGGTGCGCAGCTGATGCGCAGCGTCGCGGACGAAACGCTTCTGATGCTCCAGCAAGTGGCGCAGCCGGCCCATCACGAGGTTCATGCCTTCGAGCAGCGGCTGCAGCTCGCGCGGTGCTCGCGGCGCGACCAGCGGCGTCAGGTCGCCCTCGGCACGTTCGCCCAGCGTGCGGCTCACCTCGCGCACCGGGCGGGTTGCCCGCTGCACAGCCCAGACCACGACGGCGGCGATCACGGCCACCAGCACGGCCTGGCGCCACAGCGTGTCGAGCAGAATCCGGCGGGCCAGCGTCTCGCGCAGCTCCAGCGTCTCGGCGACCTGCACGGTCGCCATGCCCTGGCCCTCGATGCCGGCCACCGGTTGCAGCAGCACGGCCACTCGCACCGGCTCGTCGAGATAGCGGTCGTCGTAGAAGTCGACCAGTGCGGCGTACTGACCCTGGGCGGGCAACTGACCGCGCCACGGCGGCAGGTCGGCGAAGCCGGAGACCATCTCGCCGTCGAATCCGCTGATCCGGTAGTACATGCGGCTGCGGTTGTCGGCCTCGAACGGCTCGAGCGCCGAGTAGGGCAGGTTCGCCTTCACATGCACGCCGCCGTCGGCGGCGACCAGTTCGAGCAGTTCGCCGATCGACTTGGCCGAGGCCAGCAGCGTGCGATCGTAGGCCGTGTCGGCCGCAAGCAGCGCCTGGCGGTACAGGCTCACCGTGTTGATCAGCACGATGACGAACACCGGCAGCAGGATGCCGATCAGCAGCTGCCGGCGCAACGAGAGCGGCTGCGGCGCCATGCGCCTCAGGCGCTGCTCTTCAGCAGATAACCGAGGCCACGCAGCGTCACAAGCTGCACGTCGGTGGCGGCCAGCCGCTTGCGCAGTCGGTACGCCACCACCTCGATCGCCTCGACCTGCACGTCGTGCTCGCCGGCGAACACCAGCTCGAACAGCCGCTCCTTGGCGACTGCATGGCCGGGCTTGTGCATCAACGCGCGCAGCAGCGCCGTCTCGCGCGGCGGCAGCTCGAACGTCGTCTCGCGGCAGTAGACGGCGCCTTGCTCGAGGTCGATGCGCAGGCAACCATAGCGGGCGGAGGTGTCCGCCGGCGGCAGGCCGCGGCGCGCCAGGGCACGCACGCGCGCCTCGAGCTCGTCGAGGTCAAAGGGTTTGGCCAGGTAGTCGTCGGCACCGGTGTTCAATCCCAGCACGCGGTCACCTACCGTGCCGCGCGCGGTGATGATCAACACCGGTGTCGACAGACCCTCGGTGCGCGCCTGTTCGAGCACGCTCAGCCCGTCGCGGCCGGGCAGGCTGAGATCGAGCAGCACCACGTCGGGCTGGCTGGCGTGCCAGCGGTCGAGCGCACGCTGGCCGTCGGCACAGCTGACCACCGTGTCGCCGCGGCGCGCGAAGCTGCGCTCGAGTGTCGTGCGCATCGCCGCATCGTCTTCGATCAGGAGCAGTTTCAAGCTCGCACCCCAGCCAACCTAGCGATTGTCCTAATACGACCGACAGCCGAATGACAGCGCCGTCCGCGATGATGCGGCATCCTGGTTCCGACATCGAGAGGACAGACCATGCGTCGCGATATGTTCCTGAGATCCCTGGCCGCACTGGCCGCCGCCGGTGCACTGCCACTGACGGCGCGCGCCAGCGCCAACCTGAAGATGATGATCCCGGCCAACCCGGGCGGTGGCTGGGACGGCACCGGCCGGGCGCTCGGCAAGGCGCTGCAAGATGCCGGCGTGGCGTCTTCGATCAGCTACGACAACAAGGGCGGCGCCGCCGGTGCGATCGGCCTGGCGCAGTTCGTCAATGCCGCCAAGGGCGACGGCAATGCACTCATGGTCATGGGCGCGGTGATGCTCGGCGGCATCATCACCGGCAAGCCGCCGGTGAGCCTGTCGCAGGCGACGCCGATTGCTCGCCTGACCAGCGAGTACAACGTCTTCGTGCTGCCCGCCAATTCGCCGCTGAAGACGATGAAGGACGTGGTCGACCAGCTGAAGAAGGATCCGGGCAGCGTCAAATGGGGCGGCGGCTCGCGCGGATCCACCGAGCACATCGCCGCGGCAATGCTGGCCCGCGAGGTCGGTGTCGACGCTGCGAAGATCAACTACGTCGCTTTCCGGGGGGGCGGCGAGGCGGTGGCGGCGATCCTGGGCGGCAACGTCACGGTCGGCGGCAGCGGCTACAGCGAGTTCCAGCAGTACATCGACAGTGGCAAGATGAAGGCCATCGCGGTGACCTCAAGCGCACGACTCAAGGGCATCAACGTGCCGACGATGAAGGAACAGGGCTACAACGTCGAGATCGGCAACTGGCGCGGTGTCTACGGCGGTCCCGGCATCACGGCCGAGCAACGCAAGGCGTTGACCGACATGATCGTCAAGGCGATGAAGACCAAGGCCTGGGCCGAGGCGCTGGAGAAGAACAACTGGACGCCTGCGGTGCTGACGGGCAAGGAGTTCGACGACTTCGTCGATCGTGAATTCGCCAGCCTGCGTGCCACGATGGTGAAGGCCGGTATGGTCTGACCGGGCGCACGGCCCGGTCATGACAGGGGCCGGCAGGGCCGAGCCGGCCCGCTACAACGTGGAGGAGACGGCATGACCACCCACCCGCCCCGCGGCAACCGGCAGCAGGCCGTCATCGGTTGCGCCACGCTGCTGATCGGCCTGCTGATCGCCTGGGGTGCGCTGGCGATTCCCTCCACCGCGGGTTATGCCGGCGTCGGGCCGAATTTCCTGCCCTGGCTCGTCGCCGTTGTGTTGGTGCTCTGCGGTGCGCTGCTGCTGTGGCAGGCGATGAGCGGAGGTTTCCGCCTGCTCGAGACGCCCTCGGGTGCCGAGCGCGGCGACTGGCCGGCGCTTGCCTGGGTGGCGGCCGGCGTGCTGGCCAACGCGGCGCTGATCACGACCATCGGCTTCATCCTCAGCTGCTCGCTGTGCTTCGTGCTCGCGGTGCGCGGCCTGCGAGCGTCGGAAGGCAAGGCCGCCGGCGGCCTGCCACGTGTGCTGGCCGATGCGGCTACCGGGCTCGCGATCGCGGCGCCGGTGTACTGGATGTTCACCAAGGTACTGGCGATCAACCTGCCGGGCCTGACCAGCAGCGGCTGGCTGTAGGCGCAGGCGAGCATGGGCGACATCGGAGCACAACTGCTGGCGGGCTTCGCGACCGCCGGTACACCGATCAACCTGCTGTGGGCCTTCGTCGGCTGCGCAGTGGGCACGGCCATCGGCGTGCTGCCGGGCCTGGGCCCGGCGGTGACGGTGGCGATGCTGCTGCCGATCACGACGCAGGTGGAGCCAACCGCGTCGATGATCTTCTTCGCCGGCATCTACTACGGCGCCATGTACGGTGGCTCGACGACGTCGATCCTGCTCAACACGCCGGGCGAGACAGGCACCATGGTGACCGCGCTCGAGGGCTTCAAGATGGCCAAGAGCGGCCGCGCCGGCGCGGCGCTGGCGACGTCGGCGATCGGCTCGTTCGTCGCCGGCACGATCGCCACCGTGCTGGTCACGCTGTTCGCGCCGGTGGTGGCCGAGTTCGCCGTCAAGCTGGGGCCGCCCGAGTACTTCATGCTGATGCTGCTGGCCTTCACGACCGTCAGCGCGGTGCTGGGCCAGAGCACGCTGCGCGGCATGACGGCGCTCTTCATCGGTCTGGCCATCGGCCTGGTCGGGCTCGACCAGATCACCGGGCAGGTGCGCTACACCGGCGGCGTGCCGGAGTTCATGGATGGCATCGAGGTCGTGCTGGTCGCCGTCGGCCTGTTCGCGGTCGGCGAGACGCTGTACAACGCGCTCTACGAGGGCCGCAGCGTCGCGACGCTCAACCGCGCCGGCAAGGTGCACATGACGGCGGCGGAGTGGCGGCGCTCGTGGCCGGCCTGGCTGCGCGGTACCTTCATCGGTTTTCCGTTCGGCACGGTGCCGGCAGGCGGCTCGGAGATCCCGACCTTCCTGAGTTATGCCGCCGAGCGCAAGCTGAGCAAGTACCCGCAGGAGTTCGGCACCACCGGCGCGATCGAGGGTGTGGCCGGACCGGAAGCGGCCAACAACGCCGCGGTGACGGCCACGCTGGTGCCGTTGCTCACGCTGGGCATCCCGACCTCGGTGACGGCAGCGATCCTGCTCAATGCGTTCCAGAACTACGGCATCCAGGCCGGGCCGCAGCTGTTCCAGACCTCGTCGGCGCTGGTGTGGGCGTTGATCGCCTCGCTCTATATCGGCAACGTGATGCTGCTGATCCTCAACCTGCCGCTGGTCGGCCTGTGGGTCAAGCTGCTGAAGATCCCGCGGCCGCAGTTGTACGCCGGCATCCTGATCTTCGCCACCGTCGGCGTCTACGGCATGCGGCAGAGCAGCTTCGATCTCTTTCTCATGTTCGGCATCGGGCTCGTCGGCGTGGTCATGCGGCGCTTCGACTTCCCGACCGCGCCGGTCATCGTCGGCATGATCCTCGGACCGCTGGCCGAGGCGCAGATGCGCAACGCGTTGTCGATCGGCGAAGGGCGCTGGAGCGTCTTCGTCGAACGCCCGATGTCGGCGGTGCTGCTGGCGCTGGTGGTGGCCGTGCTGGTGCTGCCGCGGCTGGTCCGCTTGTTCGGCCGCAAGAAGGCCTAACGCGCGGCGCCGGCGGCGCGCGCTCGATCGGCCTGTGCCTGCAGGCGCGCCGGCGGCTCCGGCGCGACGGGCCAGCCCTGCAAGTGGCGGATGGCAATGTCGGCCAGTGCGGCGATCCATTCGTGGCGATCGTTGAGGCCTGGGATCGCGTGGAACTCCTGCCCGCCGGCGCCGAGAAACGCGGCACGGCCTTCGACAGCGATCTCTTCCAGCGTCTCCAGGCAATCGGCGGGAAAGCCGGGGCAGATCACGTCGACGCGGGCATAGCCCTGGCGCGCGAGTTCGCGCAGCGTCGGCTCGGTGTAGGGCTCGAGCCAGCGGGCCTTGCCGAAGCGGCTCTGGAACGTCACGCGGTAGGCGCCGTTCGCGAGACTCAGTCGTTGCGCCAGCAGGCGCGCCGTCTTCTGGCATTGGCAGAAGTAGGGGTCACCGAGCTGCAGCGAGCGCGCCGGCAGGCCGTGGAAGCTCATCACCAGCATGCTGCCGCGGCCTTCGCGTTGCCAGTGTGCCAGCACGCTGGCAGCGAGTGCGCCGATGTAGCCGTCGTCGTCGTGGTACTGCATCACCGTGCGCAACTCGGGCACGCGACGGGTACGCAGTGTCCATTGCGCCACCGCATCGACGGTGCTGGCGGTAGTGGCCGCCGCGTACTGCGGATACATCGGCAGCACCAGGATGCGCGTGACGCCGTCGGCTCGCAGAGCGTCGAGCGCCTGCGCCACCGAGGGCTGTCCGTAGCGCATGGCCGCCCGCACCGGCACTGGAAAGCCGCGTTCGCCCAGGTAGCCGGCCAGCAGCGTGGCCTGCCGCCGCGTCCAGTGCAGCAGCGGCGAGCCCTCGGGCGTCCAGATCGTGGCGTACTTGGCGGCCGACTTGGCAGGCCGGACCCGCAGGATCACGCCGTGCAGGATCGGCCACCACGCCACGCGCGGAATCTCGACCACACGCGGATCGGACAGGAACTCGGCCAGGTAGCGCCGTACCGCCGATGCGGTGGGTGCATCCGGCGTGCCCAGATTGACCAGCAGCACGGCCGTGCGCTCGGGCCGGCCGTGCTCGTGCGCGGGCTCGGCGGCGAAGCTCATCCAGCTCGCGCCGGCGTCATACCAGGTGCGGCACCGTATCGACGATCGACAGCACGTCGAAGCGCAGCGTCGGCGCGTTGGCGTCGGTGGGCGCGCCGCCGAGGCCGATGACGCCGTGGCCGTGCAGCGTGCAGCTGCCGCGGCGCAGGCTGATCACTTCGTCGGAGGTGCCGAAGCGCACGTAGGTGCCGTTGTAGCTCAGGTCGACCAGGTGGAAGGTACCGCCGGTCCAGTCGATGCGCGCGTGCGAGCGCGACACCTTGGAGTCCTCCAGCCGGAAGGTAGCCTGCGGGCTGCGGCCGAGCGTGATCGGCAGATGCTCGGCGGCGTAGACGCGCACCATGTCGTGCCAGGCCAGGCGAATGCCCTCGGGGTCCGGCGAGGGCTCGATCGGGCCGAACTGGGTGGCCGGTGCCGCGTCGGCCTGGCGCCGGCCGCCAAGCACGTGCACCTGCACCGGCTCGGCACGGCCGCGCAGATGCATCCAGTCGAGGCTGCGAAAGCGCGCACGCTGGTCCGCCGGCAGGTCGCTCAGCACGCCCCCGGTGATCAGCGTCTCGTTGTCGCCGGCGTGGTCGAGCAGACGTGCCGCCACGTTGACCGCGTCGCCGAAGCAGTCGCCGCCCATCTCGACGACCTCGCCGCGCGCCAGCGCTACCTGCAGACGCAATGCGCGCAGCCCTGGCGACGCGCCGTGCTCGCGCCCGCGCGATACGAGATGTTCGAGTTCCTCGTGCATCATGCCGGCCGAGCGCAGGCCGGACACCGAGTCGTCGAAGACGGCCATCAGGCCGTCGCCGAGCGTCTTGATCAGCTGTCCGTTGCAGGCCGGTATGGTGCGGGCCATTACCGTCACCGTGTGGGTGACGACCGAGGTGGCCTCGGCGTTGCCAAGTGTCTCGTACAGCGCGGTGCTGCCGCGCAGGTCGGCGAACAGGACGGTGCGCTCGGAGATCCGCGTCATGGCGAGCGCAGTTTAACTCGCACGTCTCAACCGTTGAAGCCGGTCGAGGCACGCGCTGAGCCTGTGGCTCCGCCGCAAACTGCGTTGCCGCTGCGCGGCAGCCCGCTGAAGCGGGCGACGCATCCGGCCAACCTTAGAGGTTGTCCAGATACGTGCGCAGCTTGTCCGAGCGACTGGGGTGCTTGAGCTTGCGGATCGCCTTGGCCTCGATCTGGCGGATGCGTTCACGGGTGACGTCAAACTGCTTGCCGACTTCCTCGAGCGTGTGATCGGTGCTCATCTCGATGCCGAAGCGCATGCGCAGCACCTTGGCCTCGCGCGGCGTCAGGCTGTCGAGGATGTCCTTCACCACGTCGCGCAGACCCGCCTGCATCGCGGCATCGACCGGCGCCACGTTGTTGGTGTCCTCGATGAAGTCGCCCAGGTGCGAATCGTCGTCGTCGCCGATCGGCGTCTCCATGGAGATCGGCTCCTTGGCGATCTTCATGATCTTGCGGATCTTGTCCTCGGGGATCTCCATCTTCTCGGCCAGCGTCGGTGCATCGGGCTCGAAGCCGAACTCCTGCAGGTGCTGGCGCGACAGGCGGTTCATCTTGTTGATCGTCTCGATCATGTGCACCGGAATGCGGATCGTGCGAGCCTGGTCGGCGATGCTCCTCGTGATGGCCTGGCGGATCCACCATGTCGCGTAGGTCGAGAACTTGTAGCCGCGGCGGTATTCGAACTTGTCCACCGCCTTCATCAGGCCGATGTTGCCTTCCTGGATCAGGTCGAGAAACTGCAGGCCGCGGTTGGTGTACTTCTTCGCGATCGAGATGACCAGACGCAGGTTGGCCTCGATCATCTCCTTCTTGGCGTCGCGGCTGGCCTTCTCGCCCGCGTTCATCTTGCGGTTGATCTCCTTCAGGTCCTCCAGCGGCACGACGGCGCGCGCCTGCAGGTCGATCAGTTTCTGCTGCAACTCCTGGATGGCTGGCAGGTTGCGCGTCATGATCGCCGCGTAGGGCCTGGCCAGCGCGATCTCCTTCTCGGCCCACTTGAGGTTCAGCGAGTTCGACGGGAAGGTGCGGATGAAGTGGTCCTGCGGCATGCCGCAGCGGTCGACGACGATCTTGCGGATCTCGCGCTCGAAGCGGCGCACGTCGTCGACCTGCGAGCGCAGGATGTCGGACAGCCGCTCAATCGTCTTCACCGTGAATCGGATCGTCATCAGGTCTTCGGTGATCGATGACTGCGCCTTGTTGTACGACGGCGACTTGTAGCCGTCCTTCTCGAAGGCGCGGCGCATGCGCTCGAAGTGCCCGCGCAGGGTGGCGAACTTCTCCAGCGCCTGCGTCTTCATTTCCTCGAGCTTCTTGGTCAGCGCCTTGCTGCCGCCGTTGCCGTCGTCGTCGTCTTCCTCGTCGAATTCGTCGAAGTCCTCCTCGGCGACGTAGTCGTCGGCTTCGTCGTCGGAGACGAAGCCATCGACCCCCTCGGAGATCTGCATCTCGCCGGCCGCCAGGCGGTCGGCCATCGACAGGATCTCGGCGATCGTGGTCGGCGAGGCGGAGATCGCCTGCATCATGGCCTGCAGGCCACCTTCGATGCGCTTGGCGATCTCGATCTCGCCCTCGCGCGTGAGCAACTCCACCGAGCCCATCTCGCGCATGTACATGCGTACCGGGTCGGTGGTGCGGCCGAATTCGGAATCCACCGTCGACAGCGCGGCCTCGGCGGCTTCTTCGGCTTCCTCCTCGGTGGCGGTGGTCGTGGTACCGCCGGCAATCAGCAGCGTCGCCGCGTCCGGCGCCTGCTCGTAGACCGCGATGCCCATGTCGTTGAGCATCGAGACGATGGCCTCGATGATCTCGTTGTCGACCAGCTTCTCGGGCAGGTGGTCGTTGATCTCCTGGTGCGTGAGGAAGCCGCGCGTCTTGCCCATCTTGATGAGCGTCTTCAACTCCTGGCGGCGCTTGGCGACCTCTTCCTCGGTGAGCATGGTCTCGTCGAGACCGAACTCACGCATCAGCGCGCGCTCCTTGGCGCGGCTGACCTTCATGCGCAGCGGCTTGGCCTTCTCTTCCTTGGCAACCTCGACGACCTCGACTTCGGCCTCGACCTCGAGATCGGCCTCGATCTCAGCGGCGAAGTCCTCCTCGGCGCGTTCGCTCGG
>CALMQI010000333.1 GCA_937871935.1 uncultured Burkholderiales bacterium | reverse complement strand
GCCGGTGTCGGCCGATTGTGATGACGTCTGTGTCATGAAGTTGGTGGCGTGTGATCCTCGGCGCGCGCCAGCGATCCACGCTGGCGCGTCGTGACGCGTGCGGACGGCATCGTACTCGCGCGCTTCGAAGCGCCCGCCGCACGCTGAAACGACGCAGCCCCCGGCGAGTGGATCCGCCGGGGGCTGCAGCCCTACTCACGAACTACGGCGTCGCCTTCGCGGTCTCGGGTGAGAGCCGCATGACCGAGTAGTGGTCGGCCGGGAAGTACTTCTTGATCGAGCCCTGCAACAGTGCCGGCGTCAGCAGGTCGATGCGCTCGCGACGCTTCGCGATGCGCAGCGGATCCCAGCCCATCAGGCTGACGCTCTGCATCGAACCCGTCCAGAAGCCGTTCTGCTTCATGCTGGTCTCGAGCTCGCGGCGCTGGACTTCCTGTTCTTTGCTGACGTCCTCCGCAGTCGGGCCGCCGTCGGCGAGCTTCTTCACCTCGGAAAGCGCGGCCGCGATCAGCGTATCGGCGCGCGCCGGATCACATCCGAACGTGATGGTCATCGTACTGTAACCATCGAGCGGAGTCTGGTGCTGGAAGCGCGCCCCGACACTGTAGGTGCCGCCCAGCAGCTCGCGCATCGTGCTGCGTAGGTGGTCGGACAGGATACTGGCCGCCGAATTGGCGCGATGCTGGTCCAGTTCCTCGATGGCGGCGCGTGTGAAGAAAGTGATGCGCACGCTCCCCTTGGGCTCGCTGCCCTTCCTCACTTCGACCTGGGTGATGCCGTTCGGAAAGCGCGGACCCTTGGCGACGAGGTTCGACGTGCGCTTGCCGGTCGAGGGCAGGCTGCCGAGATAGCGCGACAGCGACGGGAGGATGGCGTCCGTCTGGAAGTTCCCCGAGAAGAAGAACGTGAAGTCCGCGGCGTTTGCGAAGCGCTTACGGTAGAAGTCCAGTGCGTCCCCGAGCTTCACGGCCGCGACCTGTTCGGCGCTCGGAGTGCGCGCCATGTAGAAGCCGCCGGTGTTGACGGAGGTCGCCGAGTCCCCGAACACCTGGTCGGGACTGTTGGCGCGATTGACGAGGAACGCGTTGATCTGCGCTTTCATGGCGGCGAAGGCGTCGGGCCCGTGCAGGCGAATCTTGCCTTCGGGTTTGTGTGCCTGGTTCACATCGATATTCATGGCGGCGGTCCTACGGAGGCCCCGCGCGAGCGGCGGCCTAGGGCTCGTCATCATGAAGGCCCGGGTCAAGGAACAGGGGGGGCACATCAGCCTCAGGTCCGTTCCCGGCAAGGGGACCACGATTCGCGCCTGGTTCTCCCGCCGAAAGCCTCGGTCATAGGCGGACACTCACCCGGGTTAGAGCGAAACCCCTCCTGCGGAGTCTTCCGCACTGAGGCGGCGCCGGTCAGACTGGCCGGATGCATTCAACCGAAGTCCAAGGCTATGCGCGTCCGCAGTGGAGCGCCGATCGCCCCTACTTTCCGAAAGAGACCGACCCCATGCTCGATGTCCTCGATACCTCCGTCGATTTCACCGCCGTCAAGATGCGCCAGAAGGGCGCCTGGTCGACCGGCAACTACGCCGTTGTCGGCACCACGCTGCAGGTCGTGGGTGAGAGCCTCTGCGAGGCGCTCGACCTGCGCGCCGGCAGCACCGTGCTCGATGTCGCCGCCGGCAACGGCAACGCCAGCCTGGCCGCCGCGCGCCGCTGGTGCGAGGTCACCTCCACCGACTATGTCGGCTCGCTGCTCGAAGCAGGCAAGCTGCGCGCGCAGGCCGAGAGGTTCGGCACGCGCGTCGTCGAGGAAACGGCCGTCGCCGTGGATTTTTCCGCTCGGCCCTACAAGGTCATGACGGAAAACGGCAAGGCGTACGAAACCGAAACCGTCATCGTTGCCACGGGCGCCTCGGCCCGCCGCCTAGGCTTGCCGTCCGAGAAGGCGCTCTACGGCAAAGGCGTCTCCGCCTGCGCCACCTGCGACGGCTTCTTCTACAAGGGAAAGGACGTGGCGGTGGTCGGCGGCGGCAACACCGCGGTGGAAGAAGCGCTCTACCTGGCCAACCTCTGCCGGCACGTGACCCTGGTCCATCGCCGCGACAAGTTCCGGGCCGAGAAGATCATGGTGGACAAGCTGATGCAGCGGGTGCGCGAGAAGAAGATCGCGCTGGTGCTCGACGCCGCGGTCGAGGAGGTGCTCGGCGATGCTTCCGGCGTCACCGGCGTGCGCGTGCGCGGGCTGAAATCGGGTGGGGCGCAGGACATCGCCGTCACGGGATTCTTCGTCGCCATCGGCCATACGCCCAACACCGAGCTGTTCGCGGGCCAGCTCGAGATGGAAAACGGCTATATCGTCACGCGCGGCGGACGCGAGGGCCTCGCCACCGCCACGAGCGTGAAGGGCGTGTTCGCCGCCGGCGACGTGCAGGACCACGTCTACCGCCAGGCCATCACCTCGGCCGGCACCGGCTGCATGGCCGCGTTGGACGCCCAGCGCTTCCTCGAGCAGTGAAGGATCCCGACACCGGGAGGCACCGCCTCTCGGTGGACGGGCTCGTGACGGACGGTCGAGGCGACGCGTCGGGCTATAATCATTGTCTTTGCCGATTTCGGCAGCGATCAACGTTCACACGGAGCAGCGTCATGGCACGCGTCTGTCAAGTCACGGGCAAGGGCCCGATGGTGGGAAACAACGTCTCCCACGCCAACAACAAGACCAAGCGCCGGTGGCTGCCGAATTTGCAGTACCGCCGCTTCTGGCTGGAGAGCGAGAACCGCTGGGTGCGCTTGCGCGTCACCAATGCAGCGCTGCGCCTGATCGACAAGGTCGGCATCGAGCAGATCGTGGCCGACCTGCGCAAGCGCGGCGAGCTCTGAAACCGAGGAGTCCGACATGGCCAAAGGCGCACGCGAAAAGATCAAGCTGGAATCCACCGCTGGAACCGGCCACTTCTACACGACCAACAAGAACAAGAAGACCACGCCCGACAAGCTCGAATTCATGAAGTTCGATCCCAAGGCGCGCAAGCACGTGATGTACAAGGAAACCAAACTCAAATAACAATGAAATCGGGGTCGCGCGCGCGACCCCTGAATGTCTTGGTGGGCCGCTTGCAGCGGCCCTTTTCTTTGGCCGAACGGGTGGTTCAGGCCTGCGCTGCCTTCAGCCGCAGCGCGAACTCCTGCAGCATCGCGATGCCGCTCTCCTCGGCCTTGCGGCACCAGGCCTGCAAGTCGGCCACCAGCTGCGGCGCGGAGACGTTGGTGCGCGTCCACAGCAGCCGCAGCTCCTCGCGCATGGCCACCAGCTTGGCGAGCTTGGGATGCTGGTCCATCGCGAGGGCCAGGTGCGGCTTCACGTCGGACGGAATCTTGTCGTCGTCGCGGTGCAGCCAGCGCCGCGCCAGCCGCATGTCGGCCAGGCGCGCGCCGTGAGCCATGCCCTGCTCGCGCAAGCGCGTCAGCTCGGCGCCGCAGGCCTGGCGCAGCTGGCTGGCGTAATGCGCCATCACCTCGTAGCGGTGGGCGATCAGCGCCTCGAGTGTGCGCGAGTCGGCCTCGGCGCGGATTGCACCGAGCGCCAGTTTGGGCGGCGTCTTGCGTACCGTCGCCAGCCCCAGCGATTGCAGCACGCGGATGTAGAGCCAGCCGATGTCGAACTCGAACGGCTTGACCGACAGCTTGGCCGAGGTCGGATAGGTGTGGTGGTTGTTGTGCAACTCCTCGCCGCCAATGATGATGCCCCAGGGCAGCACGTTGGTCGACGCGTCGGACGCCTCGAAGTTGCGGTAACCCCAGAAGTGGCCGATGCCGTTGATGATGCCGGCCGCGGTGATCGGGATCCACAGCATCTGGATCGCCCAGATCGTCAGGCCGATGGCGCCGAACAGTCCGATGTCGATGATCGCCAGCAACGTCACGCCGAGCACCGTGTGGCGGCTGTACAGGTGGCGCTCAATCCAGTCGTCGGGCGTGTGGTGGCCGTACTTGGAGAGCGTCTCCTGATTCTTCGCCTCCAGGCGATAGAGCTCGCTGCCCTGCAGCAGCACGGTCTTGATGCCCCGTGTCACCGGGCTGTGGGGGTCATCGGGCGTCTCGCACTTGGCGTGGTGCTTGCGGTGGATCGACACCCACTCCTTGGTCACCATGCCGGTGGTGAGCCAGAGCCAGAAGCGGAAGAAGTGCGACGGAATCGCGTGCAGGTCGAGCGCGCGATGGGCTTGCGCGCGGTGCAGGAAGATCGTCACCGACGCGATGGTCAGGTGCGTCGTCACCAGCGTGAAGAGCACGATGTGCCACCCAGTGGCCTGGGCCAGCAGTCCGTCGCTGAAGAAGCGCACGGTCCAGTCCCACACCCACGACAAGTCATTCATTGGTCAAGCCTTCATGCCACCCCAATGGCGGCAGCCCTATTGTAGGTGACGGTTACAACTTGCCAAGCGCTTGATCCGCGCAGATTTGCCCGGCCTTTCCCGGATGCCGCCGATCGGTCACGCGCCGGCCTCAACCGTCTCGCTGCCAGATAGCCGCGAAGAAACCGTCGGTTGCATGTCGGTGCGGCCACAGGCGCAGGCGGCCGCTGTCGGTCAAGGTCGCGGCTGCAGCGACATGCTGGCGGGCCAGCACCTCGGCGGCGTCGACCAACTGGAAGTCGCGATGGGCGAGTGCGAACGCGTCTGCCTGCTCGTCATTCTCAGCTGCCAGCAGGCTGCAGGTCGCGTAGACCAGCCGCCCGCCCGGCTTGACCAGCCGCGCCGCGCTGGCGAGGATGGTCGTCTGGCGCTCGCACAACCCGGCCAGCGACTGCGCGCTCTGCCGCCACTTGAGGTCAGGGTTGCGCCGCAGCGTGCCCAGACCCGAACACGGCGCATCGACCAGCACGCGGTCGATCTTGCCGGTCAGTCGGCCGACCCGTTCGTCGCGCTCGTGGGCGATTTGCAGCGGGTGCACCGTGGACAGGCCGCTGCGCGCGAGGCGCTCGCGCATCGCATCGAGCCGGTGGCCGGAGGTGTCGAACGCATACAAGCGCCCGGTGTTGCGCATCATCGCGCCGAGCGCCAGCGTCTTGCCGCCGGCACCCGCGCAGAAGTCGACCACCAGCTCCCCGCGCCGCGCTTCGGTCAGCAGGGCGAGCAATTGGCTGCCCTCGTCCTGCACCTCGAAGGCGCCTGCCCTGTACTCATCGAGCTGATTCACGGCCGGCCGCCCGGTGACCCGCAGTCCCCACGGCGAATACGGCGTATCGGTGGCTTCCACACCGGCCTCGTGCAGCGCCTGGCGCACCTCGTCGCGGCGTGCCTTCAGTACATTGACCCGCAGGTCCAGCGATGCCGGGGCGAGCAACGCCTGCGCCAGCGCATCGAACGAGGCGTCGTCGTGCTGCGTGCGAAGCGCCGCGGCCAGCCAGTCGGGCAGGTTGTGGCGCAGCGCGCCGGTCAGCGTGAGCGGATCGATCGCCCGCACGCGATCGAGCCACGCCCGCTCGGTGTCCGACAGCGACGACTGCAGCGCACGCTCTTCGCCCTGCCAGCCGACGGTCGCCAACCGCCGCTCGAGCGCGCCGCTGCCGCCCTGCGCCAAGTGCTGCAGGCTCAGGCGCTGTCGCAACACGGCGTAGATCGTTTCCGCCACCGCATGGCGTTCGCGCGGCCCGAGGTGGCGATGCTGGCGGAAGAACGTCGACACCGCGGCGTCGGCCGGCGCCTCGAAGCGCAGCACCAGCTTCAGCAGCTCGGTGCAGCGGTCGAGCAGCGTGGCGGATGCCATGGCGGCGCGTTGTCGCCCGCCGCTACTGCAACAACTGCGACTCGCCGTCGAGCTGGCGCACGCGACCGTTCTCGACGCGCAGCCGCCCGTTGACGAACCACTGCACGGCGCGCGGGTAGATGCGGTGCTCGGTCTCGAGCACGCGTGCCGCAAGACTGTCCTCGGTGTCGCCTGGCTGCACCGGCACCACCGACTGCATCACGATCGGCCCGTGGTCGAGCTCGGCGGTCACGAAGTGCACCGTCGCGCCGCTGACCTGGCAACCGGCGGCGAGCGCGCGACGGTGCGTGTGCAGGCCCGGGAATGCCGGCAGCAACGAGGGATGGATGTTGAGCAAGCGCCCTTCGTAGTGCCGCACGAACGCGGCCCCCAGGATGCGCATGAAGCCGGCCAGCACCACCAGGTCCGGCGCGTGGCGATCGATCTCGGCGGCCAGAGCGTCGTCGAACGCATCGCGCGTGCCACAGACCTTGTGGTCCACCACAGCAGTCGTGATGCCCTGCCCGGCGGCGAAAGCCAGACCCGCTGCCTGCGGGGTATTGGCGACCACCGCGACCACTCGCGCCGGCCAGGTGTGCGCGCGGCAGGCGTGCACGATCGCCTCCATGTTGGAGCCGCGGCCGGAGATCAGGATCACGATGCGTTTCATGGCGGCGCGAGAGTGTACGTCTGCGAGAATCGCGCCCTCCTCTTCCACGACTCGTTCGCGAGTGCACTGAATCATGCGTCCCCGCGTCCTCTCCGGCATGCGCCCTACCGGCGCGCTGCACCTCGGCCACTATCACGGCGCGCTGAAGAACTGGGTGCGCCTGCAGGATGACCATGACTGCTTCTATTTCGTCGCCGACTGGCACGCGTTGACCACGCACTACGAAGACCGCGAGGTGATCGAGAAGACGGTCTACGACATGGTGATCGACTGGCTCGCCGCCGGCCTGGACCCCGAGCGCTCGACCATCTTCATCCAGAGCCGCCTGCCCGAGCACGGCGAGTTGTTCACGCTGCTGGCCATGGGCACCCCGCTGGGCTGGCTCGAGCGCGTGCCGACCTACAAGGACCAGATCGACAAGCTGAAGGACCGCGACCTCGCGACCTACGGCTTCCTCGGCTACCCGCTGCTGCAGGCGGCCGACATCCTGATCTACAGGGCCAACTACGTGCCGGTGGGCGAGGATCAGGCCTCGCACGTGGAGCTTACCCGCGAGGTGGCGCGGCGCTTCAACCATCTGTATGGCCGCTCGGGCGGCTTCGAGGCCAAGGTGGCGGCGGCGCTGGCGCGACTGCCCAAGGACGACCAGCGCTACTACGAGAAGCAGCGCAAGACTTTCGGCGAGACCGGCTCGGCCGAGGCCTGGGGCAAGGGCGAGGCGCTGATCCAGCGCGCCGCGGCCGCCGTCGAAGGCTGGGGCAGCGACGAGTCCGAACTGCTGCGTGGCCACCTGCGCGGCGGCGGCAAGACCATCCTCACCGAACCGCAGGCGCTGCACACCGAAGTGCTGCGCCTGCCGGGGCTGGACGGCAGCAAGATGAGCAAGAGCTACGGCAATGCCGTGCTGATGCGCGACGAGCCGGCCGATGTGACGAAGAAGATCCGCGGCATGACCACCGACCCTGCCCGCGTGCGCCGCACCGACCCCGGCGACCCGGAGAAATGCCCGGTGTGGGACTTCCACAAGGTCTACAGCAACGACGCGACGCGCGACTGGGTCGTCCAGGGCTGCAAGAGCGCCGGCATCGGCTGCCTCGATTGCAAGCAACCGGTGATCGACGCGGTGATCGCCGAGCAGAAGCCCTGGCGCGAGCGCGCGGCCTCCTTCACGGCCGACCCGAAGAAGGTGCACTGGATCGTCGAGATGGGCACCGAACGTGCGCGCACGGTGGCCAAGGCGACGATGAAGGATGTGCGCGAGGCGATGGGCTTGAATTATTGACCCCCCCGTAGCGGCCTGGCGGCCGCCTCCCCCCAGGGGGCCGCACCGGCGGACCGGCGAAGCCGGATCCGCGGTGCGACTGGGGTGGACCGAAGCGCGTATGCCGCGCTCGGCGCTTCAACCCCGCTTCGCTCGGGCCCTCATCGTGCCCTCGCGGCCGCGGGCTTTCCACTCGCGGCGCTGCTCGCGCTGTTGCAGCGCGTTCATCGTGTCGCGCCGGGCCTCGCGCTGCAGCTTGTGGAAGTTGCGCACGCGTTCGGCGGGCAACGACTCGCGCACGGCGCAGCCGGGTTCTTCGCGGTGGCGGCAGTCGCGGAAGCGGCAGCGCTGCGCGGCCGCGGCCACATCGTCGAACGCCACGTTGAGCGACTGCTCGTCGTCGATGTCCAGCCGCAGGGCGCGCAAGCCGGGCGTGTCGATCAGGCAGGCGCCGCTGGTCGTGCGCCGCAAGGTGCGCGTGGTCGTCGTGTGGCGGCCGCGGCCGTCGTCGACGCGGATGGGGCCGGTGTCCTGCAGCGGCGCGTCGCACAGCGTATTGGTCAGCGTGCTCTTGCCAGCGCCGCTGGAGCCGAGCAGCACCAGCGACTGGCCGCGTGCCAGCCAGGGCGCGAGCTGTCGTGCGACCGTCGGATCGCGTGCATCCACCGCGAGCAACGGCGTGGCATCGCCGATCACTGCTCGCGTCTGCTCGCAGCGGCGTTCGCGCAGCGCATCGTCCACCAGGTCGGCCTTGGTCAGCACGACCACCGCCGACACGCCGGCCAGTCGCGCCAACGCGAGATAACGCTCGAGCCGGCGCAGGTTGTAGTCATGGTCCAGGCCCATCACCAGCAGCGTGGTGTCGACGTTGCTCACCAGCACCTGGCGCCGGGCAGCGCCGCGCCCGTCGTTGGTGCGGCGGGCGATCTGCGTCAGCGGCGCAATGCGCTCGACCACCCGCCAGGAGCCGGGCGCCGGTTCGTCGGCGAGCACCCAGTCGCCGACGGCGACGTCGTCGTTGTCCAGCCGCTCGACGAGCGAAGGCGGCACGCGTGCCTGTACCTCGCGCACGCCGTCGTGCAGGCAGACGAGATCACGTCGCACCTCGACGACACGCATCGGCGATTCACCCGCGTAGCGTTCGCGGGTCAGCAGTTGTTGAAACATCGGCGCCGTCAGGCCGAGGCCGATCAGCGCGTCCGTGGGGGAAAGCACGTCCATGGGTATTGAGCATCCGCAATTCGACCGCGCGGGCCGTCACGGCCCGCGCACGACACCGCTGCGCACACGAGGTGCGCGCGGAACGTGGCGTTCTCGGGTCGGCCGCGCGCCAGGGCGTCAGGCGGATGGCAGGCGACGGCGCGTCGAGCGCCGTCATCGATCGCGACAGCGGTCGTCTATGCCGCCGTGCGGGCGCTGTTCAGCAGGCGCCGCTCGCGCAGGGGCCGAGCGAAGGGACAAGATCTCGCTGTGTCATATCGGCCTCCTGTGGGATGGGTGGGATGAGAGGGGCGCAGTGTGCAGCGGCTCGTCGCCTGTCGTCAAGTGCACACCGCAGGCAGTCGTTTCCCGGGCGGCTGTAGATGAGGTAGTGTGTCCGGTGTCCGGCCTACTCAGAACGACGATGCCATGCGGCAAGCCCCTCCGGAGATCGAGCCCGCCACGCCGCTTGCTGCGCCGCTCGCCCGATCGGGCCAGGCTGCGCCGGCCATCGTGTTTGCCGACGACGCGATCATCGTGATCCACAAGCCGCCGGGCCTGCTCGCAGTGCCCGGTCGGCTGGACGCCGATTGCGCCTGGTCCCGCGTCGCGACGACACACGCGGACGCACTGGTCGTGCATCGACTCGACCAAGCCACCTCGGGCCTGATGGTGCTGGCTCGCGACGCCGCCGTGCAACGCCGGCTCAGCATCGCCTTCGCGACGCGCCAGGTCGACAAGGGATACGAAGCGATCGTGCACGGCCTCGTTGCCGATGACGAGGGCCGCATCGAGGCGCCGCTGATCGCCGACTGGCCGCGCCGGCCGCGCCAGTGCGTCGACCTCGTGCGCGGCAAGCCGGCGTGCACCCGCTGGCAGGTCCGCGCCCGGCATGTCGACACCGGCCGCACACGGCTCCGGCTGGTACCGGAAACCGGGCGCACGCATCAGTTGCGCGTGCACCTGGCATCGATCGGCCACCCGATCCTCGGTGACGCCCTCTATGGCGGCGAGACGGCGGATCTGGCGCCGCGGCTGCTGTTGCACGCGACGCGCCTGGCGTTCGACCACCCGCGGCACGGCGCGCGCTGCGTCTTCGAGTCGCCGGCACCGTTCTGAGCGACACGATGTTGGCGCCCGAGCCCGACACGGCTTGACACCCGCGCGGTGCGCAAGCGGCTACGATGCGTCCCAAGGCAGGGGGATGCAGGCGAGGGGATTCCGCTGGCCAGCGATCAGAGGTTTGACTTGACAGACGCGGAGTTGCAGACCCTCGCCCAGCTGCTTGCCGGCTTCGGCATCACGCTGAATCTGACCGACGGCGAAGGCCGCCTGCTCATCGACAGCCGGGCGCGCCGGCACGATGCGCTCGGCGAAGCGCCGCGCACGGTGTCGATGAACCTCAACGACGGCCGGCGCATCGTGCTGGTGCCCGATGCCGAGGCCGAACGGCGCAACGCCGAGGCGCGCACGCGATTCCGTCTGCTCGCCGAGCACGCCAGCGACCTGATCGTCGCGGTCGACGCCGATCTGGCGGTGCGCTTCGCGTCGCAGGCCGCCGCGCTGATGCTCGGTGTGGCGCCCGACGAACTGCACGGCCGCACGCTGGCCGAGCTGCTGGTGCCGGAGGATCGCGCCGCCTTCATCGCACGCCACTTCATGCATGCCCACAAGCGCGGACCGAGCTCGGGCGAACTGTTCCGCCTGCAGCGCCACGATGGCGGCACGCTGTGGATCGAGGCCCGCGTGGCGCCGCTGCCGCCGGGCAACGGGCTCGGCGACTTTCTGGTTACGCTGCGTGACGCCGAGCAGCGCAAGCGCGCCGAACTGGCGCTCGGTCAGGCCAACGCCGAGCTGAGCGCGTTGGCCTCCACCGATGCGCTGACCGGGTTGGCCAACCGGCGCCAGTTCGACACCACGCTGCGCAAGGAGTGGTTCCGCGCGCTGCGCGACGGTGCGCCGTTGGCGCTGCTGATGATCGACATCGACCACTTCAAGCCGCTGAACGATCGCCACGGCCACCAGATCGGCGACGCCTACCTGTCGGCGGTGGCCGGCGTGATCGAGCGCAACGTGCGCCGCGCCGGCGACCTGGCGGCCCGTTATGGCGGCGAGGAGTTCGCGGTGGTGCTGCCCGGCACCGCCGCCTCCGGCGCGCTCGACATTGCCGAGACGATCCGCCGCGCGATCGCGGCCGCCGACTACCGCGCGATCCTGGCCGACGGACCGCCGATCACCGTGTCGATCGGCGTCGCCTCGATCGTGCCGATGGCCGGCGGCGGCGCCGCCACACTGGTGCACGGCGCCGACGCGGCGCTCTACCATGCCAAGCGCAACGGCCGCAACCGCGTCGAGATCCTGAGCTGAGGAGTTGGCCTCCATGACCGAACCCGTCGTGTTGCGCGAGGTCGATGCGCAAGGCCTCGCGCTGATCACACTCAACCGACCGCAGGTGCTCAACGCCCTGTCGCGCGATCTGCTCGACCACCTGGCGGCGACGATCGACGAGACCGCGGCCAAGTCGCAGGTGCGGGTGATCATCCTCACCGGTGCGGGGCGCGCCTTCTGCGCGGGCTTCGACCTCAAGGAGATCGGTGCCGGCCGCGGCGGCCTGGGCCAGCCCACGCCAGCCGCCGCCGGCGATCCGGTGGCGGCCCGGCATGCTCGAGCGCTACAAGGCCATCATCTCAACCGCTGCGTGCGCGCCGACGAGATCGAGCAGCGGCGCGAGGCCGTGCGCGAAGGCAATCGCAGCCGCTCGTGAGTCGGCCGGGGCGTCAGCGCGCCGCGGTACCGAAACCAATGCCCAGGCCGGCCGCTGCGCGCAGCAGCGGGTGGTCGAGCGCGACGGACCGATACCGTCCGGCCACATCCGTCAGCGGCACGCTGCGGAAGTGCCCCTCCTGCAGGCTCACCATGCAGCCGAACTTGCCACGTCGCACGCGCTGCGCGGCCTCGAAGCCGAGTTGCGTGGCGAGCACGCGGTCGAACGGCGTGGGCGTACCGCCGCGCTGCAGATGGCCGAGCACGGTGGCGCGCACCTCGCGATCGAGCCGTGACGCCAGTTCGCGCTCCAGGTGGTGCGCCACGCCGCCCAGGCGCGGCGCTTCGCCCGCCAGCGACGATTGCACGAGGGCCTCGCCTCCGGGCTCGTGCGCACCCTCGGCCACGCACAGCAGCGCATAACCCTTGTCGGCCAGCCGCTCACGCGCCTGCTCGGCCATTGCCTCGATCTCGTAGGGCAGTTCCGGTATGACGATCAGGTCGGCCGCGCCCGCCAGTCCGCCTTCGAGCGCGATCCAGCCGGCGTGGCGCCCCATCGTCTCGGCGATCATCACGCGGCCGTGGCTGCGCGCGGTGGTGGCCAGCCGGTCGAGCGCGTCCGCGACCACCGCCACGGCACTGTCGAAGCCGAAGCTGCGCTCGTTGTGGCACAGATCGTTGTCGATCGTCTTCGGCACGCCGACGATGGCCATCCCCAGCCGGGCGAAGCGATGCGCGATCTCCATCGTGCCGTCGCCGCCGATCACGATCATCGCGTCCAGGCCGAGGGCGCGCACCGTCTGCATCGCCTGCGCCGAACGATCGGCGCCGTCGGCGGTGTCGTCACGAAACGGATTGCAGCGGTTCTGCGTGCCGAGGATGGTGCCACCCTGCGCCAGGATGCCGTCGACATCGGCCGGCGCGAGCGGCCGCGTACGGTTGTGCAGCAGGCCTTCGAAGCCGCGCTCGATGCCGGTGACGCGCGCCCCGCACTCCCGAACCAGCGCCAGCGTGACGGCCCGGATCACGGCGTTCAGGCCCGGGCAATCACCTCCGCCCGTCAACACGCCGACATGCACCGGTGCGGCTCCTTCCGAAGTATCAGGCGCCCAGCCAGGCGGCCAGGTCGACCTTCATCTGCTGCAGGTCGGCGCCACGCGTGTACATCATGTGGCCCGCGTCGTAGTAGCGGTGCGTCACGCGGGCCAGCACGTCGGCCGGCGCATCGAGTTGCGCGAGCGACCAGTCACTCGCGCTGTACGGCGTGCCGAGGTCGTAGCGGCCGCTGGCCGCCAGCACGCGCAAGTGCGGGTTGCGGCGCAGCGCCCGCGCCAGTTCGGCGCTGGTGCTGGCGAACGAATTGCCCTTGGCCTCACCGCGGTTCCAGTTCCAGGCCTTGTTGACCTCGAGGTTCAGCACCTCGTAGCGCGCCTCGCTGGTCAGGCCGATCTCGTTGAAGTACGCCATCGCGGCCATCGTGTACGGCGCGTTCAGCGACTCGATGCCGGGGTCGAACTCCCACTCGCGCGTGCGGCTGGCCGCCATCGGCCCGGTGACACGCGCTTCCAGCCGGCCGACGATACGACCGACGTCGCGCAGCAGCTCGAAGAAGAAGGTCGCATCGCTGATGCGCAGGTTCTTCTCCTGCACCAGCGCGCGCGGCAGGCCGGTCAGCTCGGCCAGGCGCTTCTCGATGCGGCTGCGCGCACGACCGTCGAGCCGAGCGCCGGCGTGCAGCGCGGCGAGATAGTCCTCGGCGACGAAGGCCTCGGCCGCCGCGCGCGCCGCCTCGCCGGACTTGGCAAGCGGGCCGGCCAGCTTGCCGTGGAACTGCGCCACGTTGGCGAACGCCGGCACGAAGAGGGCATACGGCAGGTCGTTGGCCGGCGCGAACACCAGCGACTGCAGATCCATCGCACACGACACCAGGATCAAGCCGGCCAGCGCGACGCCGGCACCGTGCAGGCGGTCGGCGATCGCCGCGCCGCGCGTGGTGCCGTAACTCTCGCCGGCCAGGTACAGCGTCGAGCCGAAGCGGCCGTGCCGCGTCAGCCACAGGCGCACCACCTCGGTCAGCGCCTCGGCGTCGCCGTCGACCGTGAACAGGCGCTTGCGCGCGTCGTCGCCCACCGCCAGCGAGTAGCCGGTGTGCGGCGGGTCGATGAACACCAGGTCGAAGTGCTCCAGCCAGGTCAGCGGGTTGTCCTGCACCACATAGGGCGGCGGCGGCATCGTGCCGTCGTCGTGGATCGGCACCCGCTTCGGGCCTAGCGCGCCCAGGTGCAGCCACACCGACGCCGAGCCGGGCCCACCGTTGAAGGCGAAGCAAAGTGGCCTTGGCCCGACCGGCTTGGCGAGATAGGCCACGCACATCACTGCGCCCTCAGGCTCGCCGCGCTGCGCGTCGACCCCGCCGCGGGTGACTGGCAGAAAGTCGGCGCGCAACTCGTACTCGAGCCGGCGGCCGTCGGCCAGCGTGACCGCACCGGGCCTGACCACCGCCGGGCGCTTGAGCAGCGCGTCGACCGCCTCGCGCTGGCGCTTGTCGGCTTCGGCCGCATCGGTCTTCGGCGCTGTCGTCGCTTCGCTCATGCGGCCTCCTCGCCAGCCAGCCAGTGCGCGTACTTCACGCGGTCGACGTTGCCGCCACTGAGGATCACGCCGACGCGCCGGCCGCGCACATCGAGCGCGCCCTCCAGCACGGCCGCGGCGGCCAGGCAGCCGGTGGGCTCCACCACCAGCTTCATGCGTTCGGCCATGAAGCGCATCGTCGCCACCAGTTGCGGGTCGGTCACCGTGACGACGCTGCGCACCAGCGCGCGGATGATCGGAAACGTCAGCGCGCCGCTGGCCTGCGTCTGCGCGCCGTCGGCGATGGTTTGCGGCACTTCGATCCTGACGATCTCGCCGCGCGCCAGGCTCTGCTGCGTGTCGTTGCCGGCGGCGGGTTCGACGCCATGCACCGCGATGCCGGGCAGCAGGTGCGTCGCAGCGACGGCGCAGCCCGAGACCAGGCCACCACCACCGACGCAGACCACCAGCGCATCGAGCGGCCCGACCTGCTCGATCAGCTCGAGCGCCGCAGTCCCCTGTCCGGCCATCACGTGCGGGTGGTCGTAGGGCGGAATCAGCGTCATGCCGCGCGACTGCGCGATGCGCCGGCCGATCGCCTCGCGATCCTCAGCATAACGGTCGTACAGCACCACCTCGCTGCCCGGCTGGTCCTGCTGATAGGCCCGCGTCGCGGCCAGCTTGATCGGCGGCGCGTCGCTCGGCATCACGATCACCGACGGCATGCCGAGCAGCCTCGCCGACAGCGCGATCGCCTGCGCATGGTTGCCCGACGAGAAGGCGATCACGCCGGCGCGGCGCTGCGCGGCGTCGAACTGCGCCAGCGCGTTGTAGGCGCCGCGGAACTTGAACGCGCCCATGCGCTGCAGGTTCTCGCACTTGAAGAAGACCTGGCCGCCGCAACGCGCGTCGGCCGAGCGCGAAGTCAGCACCGGGGTGCGGTGCGCCACGCCGGCCAGCCGGTCGACGGCGGCGCGCACATCGTCGAACTCGATAGCAAAGCTCATGCGCGCAGCATAGCCGGCCCCTGGAACCCACCGGCGCGGAAGGTCAGCACCAAGGTGTCGCGGTGGGCCGGGCCACCCGCGTTCACCGGCTGGATCGGCGTCGACTCGTGGATGACGCGCGCATCGTCGAGCAGCAGTGCGCTGAACGGCTCGGCCAGCGTGAAGCGCAAACCTGCCGGTCCGTCGGCAGCGAACACGCGCGTCTCGCCGCCCTTGACATTGAGGCGCGCCACCAGCAGCACGGCGACCAGGTCGACACCGTCGCGATGCGCGCCCTCGGGCGTGGGTCGGCCGATGCCGTCGGTGGTGTCGATGCGAAACGGATGCGCCTCGACGAACCACGGCTGGGCGCCGCGCAGCGCGCTCGCCCGCCGTGCCAGGCCGACGAGCAGGCGTGGCCACGCCGGGTCGGCGATCCAGGCCGGCGGCATCGGCTCGAAGTGCCGCTCGATGCCACCATGCAACGCGTTGTATTCCACCGGCTGCCAGTGCGGCCGGTGCGGCGCCAGCGTGACCCGGTCGCCCTCGACGACGAAGCAGCTGTGGCGGCGCCGTCGATAGCGCCCGCCATCGCGCAAGTGCAGGTCCGGTGGCAGCGCGTCCCAGTACGGCAGCCAGCCGTCGAACGCGCTGGCTTCGAGCCCGCACAGCTCGACCAGCGTCGCGGCCGACAGCACCGCCTGACCGTCGCGCCGCAGCGCTGCGTCGACCCCCGAGGCCGGCGTCAGCGGTGGATCCAGCACGCCGGTCACGCGGGGCGTGCCGCCTGGCGCGCACGCGCCAACGCCGCGCCCTTGACCAGCGCCTCGATCTTGGCCAGTGCGACGTCGCGATCCATCGGCGCCATGCCGCAGTTGGTGCAGGCGATGAGCCGGTTTGCCGGCACGAAACGCAGCGCGGTCTCGATCGTCTGGGCCACGGTCTCGGGCGTCTCGATCTCGTCGCTGGCCACGTCGATCACACCGACCATCACCTCCTTGCCCTTCAGCAGCGCCATCAGGTCGGGCGGCACGTGCGAGTGCAGGCATTCGAGCGACACCTGGTCGATGCGGCTCCTGGCGAGCGCGGGGAACACCTGCTCGTACTGGCGCCACTGGTCGCCCAGCGACTTCTTCCAGTCGATGTTGGCCTGGATGCCGTAGCCGTAGCAGATGTGCACGGCCGTCTTGCAGGCGAGGCCCTGCGCCGCGCGCTCCAGCGCGCGCACGCCCCAGGTGTTGACCTCCTCTGGGTAGACATTGAAGGCCGGCTCGTCGAACTGGATCACGTCCACGCCGTCGGCCTGCAGCGCCTTTGCCTCCTGGTTCAGCAGTTCGGCGAAGGCCAACGCCAGCTTCTCGCGGTTGCCGTAGAAGCGGTCGGCCACGGTGTCGACGATCGTCATCGGGCCGGGCAGCGTGAACTTGATCTTGCGCGTCGTGTGGGCGCGCAGGAAGCGCGCCTCGGCCTGATGCACGCGGCCCTTCAGGCGCACCGCGGCCACCACCTGCGGCACCATCGCCTTGTAGCGGTCGGCGCGGATGCCCATCTCGACCTTGTGCTCGAAGTCGATGCCGTCCACCTGCTCGAGAAAGCCGTGCACGAAGTGCTGCCGGCTCTGCTCGCCGTCGCCGATGACGTCCAGGCCCGCGTCCTCCTGCGCCTTGATCCAGACCAGCGTCGCGTCGAGCTTGGCCTGCTGCAGCGCCGCGCCTTCCTCGCGCCAGCGTGGCCACAACTTGTGGGTCTCGGCCAGCCACGCGGGCTTGGGCAGGCTTCCGGCAACGGCGGTGGTGAACATCGGGCTGTCCTGCGGTGGAAGATGCGGGGGGCCAAGCGTAACCGCATCACGTGAGCACGGCGAGCAGCACCGCCCTTGCCCGCACTTACCAGGTGTCGACGAAGGGTCGGCGCGGCGGCAGCGCGCGCTGCCGCGTGGCGGCCAGCACGCGCAGCAGCCAGCCGCGTGTCTCGGCCGGATCGATCACATCGTCGATTTCCAGGTGGCTGGCCATGTTGAGGGCCTGGCCGCGCTCGCGCGCCTGGCCGAGCAGCCGCTCGAACAGCGCCTGCCGTTCGCCCTCGGGCGCGGCGGCGAGCTCCTTGCGGAAACCGAGCCGCACCGCACCCTCCAGCCCCATCGGGCCGAACTCGGCCGCCGGCCAGGCGGCGGTGGCCACGGGGGCGTGAAAGTGCCCTGCCGTCATTGCCATCGCACCGAGGCCGAAGCCGCGTCGCAGCACCACCGACACCACCGGCACGCGCAACGACGCCGCAGTGACGAACAGGCGCCCGGCGTGGCGCATCATGCCCTGCGCCTCGATCGCCGGACCGACCATGAAGCCGGGCGTATCGACCAGCGTCACCAGCGGCCAGCCGGCCGCGTCGGCGAGTTGCATGAAGCGCGCCAGCTTGTCGCAGGCCTGCACGTCGAGGGCGCCGCCCAGGTGGCGCGGGTTGGTCGCGGCGATCGCCACCGGGTGTCCACCCAGGCGCGCCAGCAGCGTGACGACGCCAATGCCGTATTCGGCGCGCAGCTCGATCGTGCTGTCATGGTCGGCCAGCGTGCGCACGATGGCGCGCGGGTCGAACACGGCTTGCCGGCCGGCCGGAATGGCGTCGCGCAAGGCGCCCTGGTCGGCCGCGCCGGCATCGGGCAGCGCGCCGCGGTACCAGGCCAGCAAGCGGCGCGTCAGCGCGACGGCCTGGCGTTCGTCGTCGACGAGTACGTCGATCGCGCCGGCCTGCGCCAGGGTGGCGGCCGGGCCGACGTCGCCGGGCGCCACGACGCCGAGGCCGCCGCCCTCGATCATCGCCGGCCCGCCCATGCCGATGCTCGATCCCCGCGTGGCGACCACGAGATCGCAGCTGCCGAGCAGCGCCGCGTTGCCGGCGAAGCAATAACCCTCGACGATGCCGATGCGCGGCACCACGCCCGACAGCGCAGCCAGGCGGTGGAAGGTGGTGACGTCCAGCCCCGCCACCACCGGCCAGTCGACGTCGCCGGGCCGGCCGCCGCCGCCTTCGGCGAACAGCACGAACGGCAGCCGGTGATCGGCGGCCCGCTCGAGCAGGCGGTCGGACTTCATGTGGTTGAACGCACCCTGCGTGCCGGCCAGCACCGAGTAGTCGTAGGCTATCGCCGCGCAGCGCGCGCGCTCCTCGCCGAATGCCGCCGCGTCGACCAGGCCGACGCCGGTGATCAGGCCGTCGGCCGGCGTGTGGCGCTGCAGGTCGTCGAGTGCGCGACGGCTGCGCTGGGCGGCGACCGCGAAACCACCGTACTCGACGAAGCTGCCGTCGTCGAACAGCGCCGCGAGGTTCTCGCGCGCCGTGCGCCGGCCCTGGGCATGGCGCGACGCCACCATGTCGGGCCGGGCGGCGTCGGCCAGCAGTGCGCGCCGAGCCAGCAGCACGGCCGACGGGCCGGCCGCGGACTTGGCGGGCGCAGCGGCGGCCGTCGCACCGCCGCGGATCTGGCCCGGCATCACGTCGACCAGCGCGTCGCCGATCTCGACCGCATCGCCGACCTTCACGTGCAGCGCGTGCACCACGCCGGCGCCTTCGGCCTCGACCGGGAATTCCATCTTCATCGACTCCAAGCGCAGCAGCACGCCGCCGCGAGGCACCGCGCCGCCGACGGCGGCTTCGACAGCGGCAACGGCGCCCTGCACGGTGGCGCGATAGGTCACGATGCCCATGCGAGGTGAGACCCGCATGCCGCGGGCCGTTCGAGTGAAGGCGATACGCATTGTGCGGGCGGCTGCGCGCGCCCTGTGTGAGCGCATTCCCGCTAGACTCGCTGCGCGGTCTTGCCCGATGAATCGCCCACCACAAACGCTGGACGCCGTTGCCGCTGCGATCGTGCTGGTCGATGCGCAGGGCCTCGTGACCGCTGCCAACGCCGCCTTCACGCCGCTGACCGGGCGGTCGGTGGCCGACATCGTCGGTCGCGCCGTCGGCGACTTGTGCGCATCGGGCCGACATGCCGCGGCGCTCGATGCGGCCTGCCGCCAGGCGCAGGCGTCGGGTTCCGGCGTCGGCGGCCCGCTCGAGATCGACCTGCGACAGGCCGGCGACGCCGCGCTGCCGGTCAGCGCGCATTGCAGGCCGTGGCCGCCCGGGCTGTGCCTGACTTTGCTCGATCGGCAGGCGGAGCAGTCCTGGCGCATCCGCGCGGAGCATGTCGGCGAAATGCTCGGCCTGGCGCAGGAGTTCGGCCGCGTCGGCCTGTTCGAGCGCGACGTGCGCACGCTCGACGGTCACTGGGACCAGCACCTGCACCGACTGTTCGGCATCGGCGCCAACCAGCCGACGCCGAGCTTCGACGAAGCCAGCCGTTTCATCGTGCCGCAGGACCGCGAGCGTGTGCGGCGCGCCTTCATCGAGTCGCTGGCGCGTGCCGGTACCTACGACCTGCACTATCGCATTGCCGGCGCCAACGGTACGACACGACAGCTGCATTCGCAGTGGCGCGTGAAGATCGGCGACGACGGGCGCCCCGCGCGCGTGCAGGGCGTGATCACCGACGACACCGACGTCTGGCACCTCGCGCATTCGGTCAGCGACACGCAAAGCCAGTTGACGCTGGCGGTCGAGCTCGGCCGCATCGCGATCTGGCGCCACGACCTGCGCAGCAATCGCCTCTACTACAACGACCAGGGCTGGCGCATCCTCGGCCTCGACCCGCAGCCCGACGGGCTGACGCTCGACGAGGTGCGCTCGATGATTCACCCGGACGACCAGCCGCAGGTACGGGCGGCGCTCGAGCGCGCGCTGAAGAGCGACGAGCCGGTCGACATGGAGGCTCGTTATCGCCACGCCGATGGCCGTTGGCTCGACATCCTGACGCGGCGCGTCACCCAGCGCGACGAGACCGGCACGCCGGTCGGCTTTGTCGGTGTGGCGATGGACCTCACCGAGCGGTTGAGCGAACAGCGCCGGCTGCAGGAGCTGACGCGACGCCTGGACATGGCCACCACGGCGGCCGGCGTCGGTGTGTGGTCATTCGACGTCACCAGCGGCGTGGCGCACTGGAACGCCCAGATGTATGCGGTGCACGGCCTGCCGCCCGACGCGCCGGCGCCGGGCTGGCCGGCCTACCTGGACACCTTTGTCGCACCGGGCCAGCGCGACGAGCTCAACCGCGGCATGGAGCGGCTGGTCGCCGAGGCGGCCGACGACGTGACACGCGCCGAGATGCATATCGTGCGCACCGACGGCGCCGTGCGGGAGCTGTCGGTGCGCGCCCGTGCACTGCGCGAGGGTGCTTCGATTCGCATGATCGGCACCATGGTCGACGTGACCGACCACCGCACCGAGCAGCTGGCGCTGCGCGAGGCGCACACCCGCATGTCGCTGGCCGCAGGTTCGGTCGGCGTCGGCATCTGGGAGACCGACTCGCGCACCGGCGAAGGCGTGTGGGACGAGCAGATGTGGCGCCTGCGCGGTCTCGAACCCAGGGGCAAGCAGGCGCCGCCGTATGCCGAACGGCTGGCCCTGGTGCACCCCGATGATCTCGAGTCGCTGCGTCGCACGTTCGGCGCAATTTCGCCGACCAATCGGCCGTCGAGCGTGGAGTTCCGGGTGCGCTGGCCCGACGGCAGCTGGCGCTGGCTCGCCTCGCGCTCGACGCCGATATTGGACGAGCAGGGGCAGGAAATCCGCCGTCTGGGCGTGAACTGGGACGTCACCGAGGCCCGCGGCGCCGAGCAGGCCAGGCAGGCGCGGCAGGTCGCACTGCGCGAGAGCCAGGCCAAGTCGCAGTTCCTCGCGCGCATGAGCCACGAACTGCGCACGCCGCTGCACGCGGTGATCGGCTTTGCGCAACTGCTGCTGGCCGACCCGGCATTGCCGACGGCGGGCGACACGCGCGAGCGTGTCGGCCACATCCGCGCCGCCGGCCAGCATCTGCTGGCGCTGGTCGACGACGTGCTCGATCTGTCGAGCCTCGACGCCGGCGAATTGCGTCTGGACAGCCGCTGCCTGGCACTCGATGCCGAGGTCGACGCCGTGCTGCCGATGGTGGCGGCGCAGGCCGCGAGCCTCGACGTGCGCATCGAGCGCGCCGCGCTGGCGCATGCGGTGCAGGCCGATCCGACGCGGCTGCGGCAGATCGTGCTGAACCTGCTGACCAACGCGGTCAAGTACAACCGCCGTGGTGGCCAGGTGCGCATCGAGGCGCACGCCGACGGCGCGATGGTCGTGCTCGAGGTGCACGACACCGGGCGCGGGCTGACCCCGCAGCAGCTGGCGCACGTGTTCGAACCCTTCAATCGCCTCGGCGCCGAGCGCGAAGGCATCGAGGGCACCGGCATCGGCCTGGCCATCGTGAAGATCAACGTCGAGCGCATGGGCGGCGCGGTATCGGTGCGCAGCGAGGCCGGCGTCGGCAGCTGCTTCGAGGTGCGATTGCCGGTCGGTGTGGTGCTGGCGCCCGAGCCGACGGCCGCCGCGATGGCCGACGCCGCAGCGGTAGCGCCGACGCCGCGGGCGCACGGCGCACGGGTGCTCTACATCGAGGACAACCCGGTCAATGCGCTGATCGTGCGCGAACTGCTCACCCAGCGCCGCGACCTGGTGCTCGACGAGGCGCCTGACGGCTGCAGCGGCATCGACAGCGCGCGCCGCATGCGGCCGAACCTGATCCTGCTCGACATGCAGTTGCCCGACATCGACGGCATGGAGGTGCTGAGGCGCTTGCGTGCCGATCCGGCGACGGCGGCGATCCCGTGCATCGCGCTGTCGGCCAACGCGATGCCCGACGACATCCAGACCGCGCTGAGCGCGGGCTTCGCCGACTACTGGACCAAGCCGCTCGACTTTCGCGTCTTCATGAGCGCGCTCGACTCGCTGTTCGGCAAGACGCCTGCCTGAGGCCGCTGCGCGGGCCGACGCGCGCCATCAACCGTCGATCAGCCCCTTGTCGCGCAGCATCGGCTCGATGCTCGGCGCGCGGCCGCGAAACGCCTGGTAGGCAGCGCCGGGCTCGACACTGTCGCCGCTCGCGTAGATCCAGCGCCGCAGGCGCTCGGCCACCCGTGCATCGAACGGGTCACCGGCTTCGACGAAGGCGTCGAACGCGTCGGCATCGAGCACCTCGGCCCACAGGTACACGTAGTAGCCCGCCGCGTAGCCCGAACCGGCGAACAGGTGCTGGAAGTGCGGCAGCCGGTGATTGAGCCCCGCCGCCACGGGCAGGCCGCGCGAGGCCAACACGCGCTGCTCGAAGGCCACCACGTCGTCGATGGGCTCGGGGCTCGCATGTGCCGCCATGTCGACCAGCGCGCTGGCGGTGTAGCGCACCGTCTCGTAGGCCTGACCGAAGCGGCGCGTCGCGTCGATGCGCTCGATCAGGGCGTCGGATATCGGCTCGCCGGTCTGCCAGTGGCGGGCATGCGTGCGCAGCACCTCGGGTTCGCCCACCCAGTGCTCGAACAGCTGCGACGGCAATTCGACGAAGTCGCGCAGCACCTGCGTGCCCGACAGGCGCTCGTAGCCGACATCGGACAGCAGCCCGTGCAGTCCGTGGCCGAACTCGTGGAACAGCGTGCGCACGTCGTCGAGCGACAGCAGCGTCGGCGTGCCGGCTTCGCCACGCGCGAAGTTGTTGTTGTTCACGATCACCGGCTGCGCCGCGAAGCCGTTGCGGTGCTGCCAACGCAGCGCGCTCATCCAGGCACCGCTGCGCTTGCCGGCGCGCGCGAAGTTGTCCTGCAGAAACAGACCGAGCGTGCGGCCGTCGCGGTCGCTGACCTCGTAGGCGCGTACGTCGGGGTGGTAGGCCGGCAGGTCGTCGCGAATCTCGAAGCGCAGCCCGAACAGGCGCGAAGCGCAGTCGAACGCCGCCAGCACCATGTTGGGCAGCGCGAAAAACGACTTCAGCTCGGCATCGTCGAGCGCGTAGTGCTCGCGGCGCACCTGCTCGGCCCAATAGCGCCAGTCCCACGGCTCGATGTCGCCGGCCACACCGTGCGTACGGCGCACCGCGTCGAGCATCAAACGCTCGCGCTCGAACGCCGGCTTGGCGCGCTGCCACACCTCGTCGAGCAGCCGCCACACCTGCGCCTGGTCGCGCGCCATCGTGTCGGCCAGCGCGTAGTCGGCGTAGCTCGCATAACCGTGCAGCGCCGCCTGCTCGCGGCGCAGCGCAAGAATCTCGCGCGCGATCGGCCGGTTGTCGTTGGCGCCGTCGTGCTCGCCACGCGAGATCCAAGCTCGCCAGGCCGCTTCGCGCAACTCGCGCTGTTCGCTGAAGGTGAGGAACGGCACCACCAGCGAACGCGCCGGCGTGATGACATGGGCACACTCGTGCGCTCTCTCGAGCGCGGCCTGCCGCGCCGCCGCACGCACGAACTCGGGCAGCCCGGCCAGGTCGGCCTCGTTGCGCAGTGGCAGCACGAAGCTTGCCTCGTCGTGCAGCACGTTCTGTGCGAAGGCAGTGGTCAGCTCGGCCTGGCGCTGCATCAACTGGGCATAACGCTCGCGGTCGGCACCGCGCAGGCAGGCGCCGGCGCGCACGAAGTCGAGGTGCACGCGCTCGAGCAGACGGTGCTGCTCGGCGGTCCAAGGCAACGCTGCACGGTTGGCGTGGAGCTGATCAATGCGCTCGAACAGTGCGGCGTCCATGTAGACCGCGCTCCAGTGCGCCGCCAGCGGTGCCGCCATCTCGCGCTGCACCGCCTGCAGCTCCTCGTTGGTGGCCGACGCGGTGAGGTTGTGGAACAGCGCCTCGATGCGCGACAGCGCCCGGCCCGAGGCGTCGAAGGCGGCCAGCGTGTTGTCGAAGGCCGGCTGCGCGGACTGGTTGCCGATCTGCGCAAGCTCGCTGCGGTGCTGCGCCATCGCCTGCTCGAACGCCGCGCGGAACTGGCCCGGCCGGATGCTGCCGAACGGCGGCAGCCCGAAAGGCCCGTCCCAGGGCGCGAGCAGCGGGTTGACGGCTTGGTCCATGCAGTTGGGGTCGGGTGTGGTGCGGCCTCGGCCGGCATCAAGAGCGCGCATGATGCCATTGTGAATCCGGTGCCGCGGGCCGGGTAGCCCCGCTTGCCGCAGGGGACATGCTGTCGCAGACTGCGCGGCCGTCGAAGATGCGACGGCTTGTCCGGAGAACGGCGATGCGCATCGTCAAGTGGATCCTCGGCATCGTGCTCGGCCTGGTGCTGATCCTGTGGCTCGGCGGTTATGCCCTGAGCCCGACGTTCAAGGTGACACGCTCGGTGCGCGTCGACGCACCGCCGGCCACGGTGTACGCACTGGTCGCCGACCCGCGGCCGTGGAAGCAATGGACGGTGTGGAACCGGCGCGACCCGTCGATGACGATCGAGTACTTCGGTCCGCCGAGCGGTGCCGGTGCCGGCTGGGCCTGGAAGAGCGCCAGCGAAGGCGACGGCCGCATGACTTTCACGGCTGCGGAGCCCGACCGTCGCGTCGCCTTCGAGCTGTTCTTTCCGGATTTCGGCACCACCTCGACCGGTGACCTCAGCTTCGTCCCCGACGGCAGCGGCACCACGGTGAGCTGGACGATGAATGGCAACATGGGCAGCAACCCGCTGTTGCGCTGGATGACCTTGTTCGCCGACAACATGGTCGGCAAGGACTTCGAAGGCGGCCTCGCCAACCTGAAGGCGCTGGCCGAAAAGAAACCGTGACGCCAGAGAGCGACGACGACCCGTATCTGTGGCTCGAGGACGTCGAGGCCGACGCGCCGCTGGCCTGGGTACGCGCACGCAACGCAGCGGCGCGCCGCACGCTCGAGGCGCATTGCGCGTTCACCGCGATACGCGACGGCATCCGCGCGGTGCTCGATTCGCGCGAGCGCATCCCGCAGGTCGTTCGCCGCGGCGCTGCGCTGTACAACTTCTGGCAGGACGCCGAGCATCCGCGTGGCCTGTGGCGACGCACGACGCTGGCGCAATACCGCCAGGCCGACGTCGCCTGGGAAGTGCGGCTCGATGTCGACGCGCTCGGGCGCGAGGAGTCGGTCAACTGGGTCTGGGCCGGAGCCAGCTGCTTCGATCCCACGTCCCCGCGCTGCCTGGTCAGCCTGTCGCGCGGCGGCGCCGACGCCAAGGTCGTGCGCGAGTTCGATCTCGATACCCGCCGCTTCGTCGACGGCGGCTTTCAGCTGCCCGAGGCGAAGAGCCAGGTCGAGTGGCTCGATGCCGACACTGTGCTGGTCGGCACCGACTTCGGACCTGGCTCGCTCACGGACTCGGGCTACCCGCGCATCGTCAAGCGCTGGCGGCGCGGCCAGCTGCTGGCGCAGGCCGAGACGCTGTTCGAGGCCGACCGCGCCGACGTGTCGGCCTGGTTCAGCGTCGACCGCACGCCTGGCTTCGAGCGCACGCTGATCGGCCGCTCGATCGACTTCTACACCGACAAGAGCTGGCTCTGGCGCGACGGCAGCTTGCTGCCGATCGACAAGCCCGACGACGCCTCGCTGCACTTCTGGCGCGACCGCGTGTTGCTCGAACTGCGCAGCGACTGGCCGGTGGCGGGCCGCAGGTTCGCCAAGGGCAGCCTGCTGGCGGCCGATGCGCCCCCGTATCTCGCGGGGCAGCGCGAGCTACAGGCGGTGTTCGAGCCGACCGCCACGCGCTCGCTCGCCGGCTTCGCCGCGACACGGCATGCGCTGGTGCTCAACGTGCTCGACAACGTGGCGAGCCGTCTCGAGGAGTGGCGCCCCGACGGCACGCGGCGCGTTGTCACGGCGCCGTATCCCGGCACGATCTCGATCGCCGCGCTGCACGATCCGCTGGTCGGCGATGACGACCCGCTGGCCGACGCCTACTGGCTTTCGTATGCGGACTTCCTGACGCCCGACTCGCTGCTGCTCGCCCACGTCGGCAGCGACGCGCACGAGCGGCTGAAATCGCGACCCGCGTTCTTCGAGGCCGACGGCATGCGCGTCGAGCAGCGCTTTGCCACCTCGCGCGACGGCACGCGGGTGCCCTACTTCGTGGTCTGGCCGGCCGGCGCCACCAACGACGGCGCCAACCCGACGTTGCTGTACGGCTACGGCGGCTTCGAACAATCGCTGCAGCCCTGGTACTCGGGCGCCTACGGCTGCGCATGGTTTCGCAGCGGCGGCGTACTGGTGGTGGCCAACATCCGCGGCGGCGGCGAATTCGGCCCCGCCTGGCACCAGGCCGCCACGCTGGCGCACAAGCAGGCCAGCTACGACGACTTCGCCGCCGTTGCCGAGGACCTGATCGCACAACGCATCACCCGCGCGCGCCATCTCGGCATCCAGGGCGGCAGCAACGGCGGCCTGCTGGTCGGCGCGGTGATGCTGCAGCGGCCCGAGCTGTTCGGTGCGGTGGTGTGCCAGGTGCCGTTGCTCGACATGCAACGCTATCACCGGCTGCTGGCCGGCGCGTCGTGGATGGCAGAGTACGGCGACCCCGACCAGCCGGAGCAATGGGCCTGGATCGCGCGCTACAGCCCGTACCAGAACGTGCGCCCCGGCACGCTGCTGCCGCCGGTGCTGCTGATCACCAGCACGCGCGACGATCGCGTGCATCCGGGTCACGCCCGCAAGATGGCTGCCCGCATGATCGAGCAAGGTCACGACGTGACCTACTACGAGAACATCGAGGGCGGTCACGGCGGCGCTGCCGACAATGCGCAACGCGCCGACATGATGGCGCTCGAGTTCAGCTTTCTGTGGCAGCGGCTGAAGTGACTCCCCCCGGAGCGACCTTCGGTCGCCTCCCCCCGGGGGGCGACGCCAGCGGACCGGCGAAGCCGGATCCACGGCGTCCGCTTGTAGCAGTTGAAGAATCACCTCAATGAATCACCTTGCGCAAGCCGTTCTCGACTTCTGGTTCCGCGCGCCGGGCGAGCCCGAGTACCACCGCACCCGGGCCGAGTGGTTCCGCAAGGACGACGCCTTCGACGCGCAGATCCGCACGCGGTTCGGCGCGCTGATCGAGCAGGCGCTGGCCGGCGATCTGGCCGGCTGGGCGGCGCATCCGGCCCCTGCGGTGGCGCAGATCGTCGTGCTCGACCAGTTCACGCGCAACGTCTTCCGCGGCAGCGCACGGGCCTTTGCCGGCGACACGCTGGCGCTGGCCGCCGCGCGCGCGCTGGTCGCCAGCGGCGCGGACCGGGCGATGCCAGGCGTGCGGCGGCAGTTCGTCTACCTGCCGTTCGAGCATGCGGAAGACCTTGCGTGCCAGGACGAATCGATCCGCCTGTTCACCCAGCTCGGCCGCGACGAGCCGGCGCTGGCCGACCTGCTGCCCTGGGCCGAGCGGCACCACGAGATCATCGTTCGCTTCGGCCGCTTCCCGCATCGCAACGCGCTGCTCGGCCGTGCATCGAGCGCCGAGGAGACGGCCTTCCTGCAGCAGCCCGGCTCAAGCTTCTGACGGTGCTTGCGCTTCGCGCTCCTGCAGCAGCCGCCACATCACCTTGCCCGAGCCGGACTTCGGCAGCGCGTCGACGAACTGCACCAGCCGCGGCACCTTGTAGGCCGCCATGTGCTCGCGCGACCAGTCGATGATCTGCTGCTCGCTCGTCGATCCCCGGGCCGATTCGCGCAGCACGACCACCGCCTTCACTGTCTCGCCGCGGTAGGCATCCTTGGCGGCGATGATGCAGGCCTCCTGCACCGCCGGGTGGCGGTACAGCAGCGCCTCCACCTCGGCCGGCCACACCTTGAAGCCACTGGCGTTGATCATGCGTTTCAGGCGATCGGTGATGAAGAAGTAGCCCTCGTCGTCCATGTGGCCCAGGTCGCCGGTACGGAAGAACGGCTTGCCGTCGAGCTCGATGAATGCGGCCTTCGTCGCCTCGGGGTGGCCCCAGTAGCCCTTGAAGATCATCGGGCCATGCGACACGATCTCGCCGGTCTCGCCCTGCGGCAGCTCGCGCCCGGTGTCGGGATCGACGATGCGCGAGTCGGTGCCGAAGATCGGAATGCCCAGGCACTGCAGCTTGGCCCGCTCGGGCAGGTTGGCATGCGTGGGTGCGGCCGTCTCGGTCAGGCCGTAGCCTTCGGCGAAGGTGATGCCGAACTCGCGCTGCAGCCGCTCGGCCACCGCCCGCGGCATCGCCGCGCCGCCGCCCGACACATAGCGCAGGCTCGACAGGTCGAAACTCGCGTAGTGGGGGCTGCCGAACAGGTCGATGATCATCGTCGGAATGCAGGTCCAGTGCGACACGCGGTGGCGCGAGATCAGCCGGCCGACCAGCTCGCGGTCCCAGCGCGGCACGATCACCGCGGTGGCGCCGCTGGCCACGCTGGCGAGCACCGAGTACACGAAGCCGGTGATGTGGAACATCGGCACCACCGCGAGCGACACCGACTCGGCGCTGCCGTGTCCCCACAGGCCACCGCCGACCACGTTGTGCATCAGCGTGCGATGGGTGTGCATGCAGCCCTTCGGCAGCCCGGTGGTACCCGAGGTGTAGGGCAGCACCGCCAGGTCGTCAGGACCGGCGCGATGTGGCTGCGGCGCGTGGCCGGCGCCGAGCGCGTCGCGCCAGCGTGTGGCCTGCGGCGGCACCGCGTGCTCGGCGGTGAGCCATTGCCATACCGGCGCAGCCGGCCGCTCGGCCGGATCGGGCTCGCCCTCGGGCAACGCGTCGGCGAACGCGGTGACGAGCAGCCGCCGCAGCCGCGGGCCGTCCGGCAGCGCTGCGTCGGCCTGCGCGACGATGCCGGCCAGGTCGGCCGTGGTGATGACCACCCTGGCGCCGGAGTCGACGATGTAGTGGCCGAACTCGTCGGCCTTGTTCATCGGGTTCACCGGCACCACCACCGCGTCGGCACGCAGGATGGCCTGCACCGCGACCACGTACTGCGGGCAGTTCTGCATGAACACGATGACGCGATCGCCGCGTTCGATGCCCTGCGCCTGCAACCAGCCGGCCAGCGCGAGAGCCTGCGCATGCAGCTGCGCGAAGCTCAGCGGACGGCCGACGAAGCGATAGGCGGCCTTGTCCGGATAACGAACGGCGCTGACCTCGAGGTTGAACCACAGCGAGGTCTGCGGCAGCACGAGGTCGCGCGGCAGTCGCGCGGGCCAGATCTTGTGGTGAGGCCGGTGAGCGTCGGGCATTGCAGGGGCGGCAGGGCAATCCCGGCTGTGTACCCGAAAGCAGGCGCACCCCGCATCGTGTCGAACCCGCGTGTCCCGCGCGCGACCCGCACGCCAAGCGACGCTTCAGTCGCGCTTCACGAGGCGTTGGCCGTGCGGCGAGTGCGCTCTTCGATAGCGCGCAACTTCTGGCACTGCGGATGGTCCTGGAACGCGGCCTTCTCGCACTCGCGCACCATGCACCGATGCAGCGCGATCAGATGCCGGCCGCCGCAGTGGTCACGTGGGTTGCCAGCCGCGGCCGCCACAGCCGGCGTGGTGTCGGTCGCTGCCGCCGGCTGCGTGGCAGGAGCTGCCGTGGCCATCACGCGAGAAGCCGACGGCGCTGTCGCCGCGGCCCGCCTCCTGGGGGAGAAGCTCGCCATCGAGGTGCTGCTGATCCAGGCCCCCAACCTGCCGTCCGAGCTGTTCGAAGCGGCGATCGCGGCTGCCGGCTTGCCGGTCGAGCGAGTGATCGGGGATCGCTTTGCGGCGATCGCAGGCTCTCATCTGGCGCTCTGCGCCTCGGGCACCGCCTGCCTCGAAGCGGCGCTCGCCGGCGCCCCGGTGACGGTGATCGAATACGCCTCCGTCACCTGCCCGCATTGCGGCAAGAAGAAGACGATCGACAAGAAGCCCCGAGAGTTCCGGATCTGCCCGCGCTGTCACAAGCGCTTCGATGCGCCGCCGCGCAAACTGCAAGCCGCTTTGATTTCGCGCGTCAAACTTATGGCCAAGCTTAACATCGCTGAGCGACGCTTACCGCAAGA